>CAJUAS010000003.1 GCA_910584395.1 uncultured Oscillospiraceae bacterium
CCCTGTGCGACGGCGCGCAGTCCATTACGCCCCAGCAGTTTGACGCGCTGATGCCCAAATTGTCCGCGGTGGCGGCCTGCGTGGGACGGGAAGTCTGACATGGAGAAAAAAACCATAGCGGTCGTCGGCCTTGGTTTGATCGGCGGCTCGCTGGCGATGGCCCTGCGGGGATTTGAGGACTATCGGATCATAGGCGTTGCCCGTCGGCAAGAGACCGTGGACTATGCCAACGCTCACGGGGTAGGGGATATGGCTGCCACAGAGGCGACGGAGGTCATCCGCAAGGCGGACGTGACTTGGCTCTGCCTTCCGCCCCAAGGGATCTTGGACTTTTTGGAGACCTACAAAAACGATTTCAAGCCGGGGAGCTTGGTCACCGATGTGTGCGGCGTTAAAACTGCCATTGTGGACGGGGCGAAGTGCCTGCCGCCCTCGGTGGATTTTATCGGTTGTCATCCCATGGCGGGGAAGGAGGTCTCCGGCATCACCCATGCCGAGGGGACATTGTTCCGAAACGCCCACTTTATCATCACCCCCCGGAAAGGGAACACCGCCGAACATCTGGAGCTGATGAAAAGAATGGGGGAATACATGGGATTTCGGGATGTTGTGACCGCGACGCCCCAGCAGCACGACGTCATCATTGCCTACACCAGTCAGGTGATGCACGTCATGGCGGCAGCGGTCTGCGATGATCCCGACCTCTTTGACTGCAAGGGCTTCGAGGGCGGTTCTTTCCGGGACTGCACCCGTGTGGCGGCGTTGGACGTGCCCTTGTGGACACAGCTGTTTTCCCTTAACGCCCCGGCGCTCTGCAAGGTCATCCGGACCTTGGAGGACAATCTGCGTTCCTACCGCACGGCCATCGAAAGCGGCGACCGGACAAAACTGGCGGAAAAGCTGGAATACTCCGCGGCCCGCAAGCGGCAGATGAATCTGGAAGGCCCGCCGCGGGGGGACAGCTATAAGCCGGAAGGCTAAAAGGACAAAAAAGCGGCTGACGGAAGCTCCGTCAGCCGCTTTTTTGAATTTGTTTTACACGCCTACCACGGTGATGCCCTTGTCGTCGGCGGTGGCGGTGAGGGAAGTGATGGGCTTCATATAACTGTCGATGAGCCGGGTGGCGATGGGATCCTCCAGCTCCTTTTGAATGAGGCGGCGGAGGTTGCGCGCGCCGTAGACAGCGGAGTAGGATTTATTGACCAGATAGTCGGTCACATCCTCACCGCAGGTGAAGGTGATGCCCTTGTTGGTCATCACGTCCCGCAGCTCCTTCAGCATCAGTTCGCAGATGTCCTTGAAGTTTTCCTTGGAGAGTTGGTTGAAGTAGACGATCTCGTCTACGCGGTTCAAAAACTCCGGACGGAGGAAATCCTCCAGAGCTTTCATGGCCCGATCCTTGCCCTGCTGGTTGGCGGTGTGGCCAAAGCCCACCGAGCCGGATGCCTTGTTGCTGCTGCCGGCGTTGGAGGTCATCACGATGACGGTGTTTTCAAAGTTGACCACCTTGCCGTGGGCGTCGGTGATGCGGCCGTCGTCCAGAATTTGCAGAAGGATGTTCATCACGTCGGGGTGAGCCTTTTCGATCTCGTCAAAGAGAATGACGCAGTAGGGCTTGCGGCGCACCTTTTCGGTGAGCTGGCCTGCGTCGTCGTAGCCTACATAGCCGGGAGGAGAGCCAACGATGCGGGAGACGGAATGCTTCTCCATAAACTCGGACATATCCAGACGGATCAAACTGTCCGGGGTGTTGAAAAGGTCGGCGGCAAGCTGCTTGACCAGCTCGGTCTTGCCCACGCCAGTAGAACCGACAAAGATAAAGGAGACCGGCTTTTTCTTGGGAGAGATGCCCACACGCCCGCGGCGAACGGCGTTGGCCACGGCGTGTACGGCTTCATCCTGACCGATGATATGGGCCTTGAGACGATCCTCCAACTGGGCCAGACGCTGATATTCCTGCTCTTGGATCTGGCTGGCGGGAATTTTCGTCCACAGCTCAATGACCCGGGCCAGATGCTCGGCGGTGAGGGGAGGGGTAAGCATAGGCTCTAACGAGGCTTTTTCCTCGTTGAGGCGCACCTCAATGCTGCGAAGCTCCGCCATACGCTGGTAGGCCCTCTGATCCATCTCGTCGGAGGTGGGCTCGGCGGTGACGACAGCGGTGCTTACCGCGCCGGGGGCGGCGGAAGCGGCAGGGGCTGCGTCGCCGCCGGCCGGGGCGGGGGACGGGGTGCGCGCCTTGTTGGCGGAGGCCAGAATGACCTCCCTCTCCTTGGCGATATCCGCCAACTCCTTTTCAATGGCGGTGGTGCGGGCCAGTGCCTTGTTGTGCAGGTTCACGTCAGAGCAGGCCTCGTCGATCAGGTCGATGGCCTTGTCGGGGAGAAACCGGTCGGTGATGTAGCGTTCGGACATGGTGACCGCCAGACGGGCCATCTCCGGGGAAATGCGTACTTTGTGGAAGGTCTCGTAGTAGGGAGCGATACCCTTAATGATCTCTACGGTGTCCTCCACAGACGGTTCATCCACCATGACGGGCTGGAAGCGGCGCTCCAGAGCGGAATCCTTCTCAATGTACTTGCGGTATTCCGTGAGGGTAGTTGCGCCAATGACCTGAATTTCCCCGCGGCTCAGGGCGGGCTTGAGGATGTTGGCGGCATTCATAGAGCCTTCGGCGTCTCCCGCGCCCACCAGATTGTGTACCTCGTCAATGACCAGAATAATGTTGCCCAGCTTGCGGATCTCTTCAATAAGGCCCTTCATACGGCTTTCAAACTGGCCGCGGAATTGCGTCCCCGCCACCAAGGCGGTCAGATCCAGCAGATAGACCTCCTTGTCCAACAGCTTATAGGGAACGTCCTTATTGTGAATACGCATGGCAAGCCCCTCGGCGATGGCGGTCTTGCCCACGCCCGGCTCACCGATGAGACAGGGATTGTTCTTCTGGCGGCGGTTGAGGATCTGGATGGTGCGGCTCAGCTCCTGCTCCCGGCCGACGAGGCGATCCAGCTTGCCGTCAGCGGCCTTTTGGGTCAGGGAGATACAGTAGTTCTCCAAAAACTTGCGTTTGGGAGAACGCTCGCCCTTGGCGCGTGTCGCTCCGCCGCCCCGCTGCTCGCCGGGAGCGGATTCGTCCTTGTCCTCGCCTTTGGACGCACTGTCAGACGGCGCGCCGCCAAAGAGCTTGTTGAGGAAGGGGAAGGTGGCCGTGCGGCCCTCCTCAGCGTCATCCTCGTCTTCGTCTTCGCTTTGGGGCATAAGGCCGTCCAACCCCTCTGCACCGCCAAAGGCGGACAGCATCTCGGTGGTGATGCCGTCCAGATCCTCCTCGGTAATGCCCATTTTCTTCATCATGTCCTCAACAGGGCCGATATGAAGCTCTTTGGCGCATTTCAGACAGAGACCCTCGTTTTTCGTCTCGCCGTTTTCAATTTTTGTGATGAACACCACGGCAGGGTTCTTGTGGCATCTGGAACACAATGTAGGCTGCATGATTTTTCTCCTTTGATGACCGCACGCTGGGCGGGGCTGAAAAATATCTTGGGGCGAGTGTACCACACATTTATGAACATATTGTTAAGTTATAAGACTGATGTATGGGCCAAATTGTTCCCGCAGAGGGAGAAAACGCGGGTTTTGGTCACATCAGGCGGGAGAGAAAAAGGCCGAAACGGGATTGATCTCCACCAAAAACTTGCAGAGGTAGGTTTTTTCCACCACCTCAGGGGAGAAGAGACTGCGCGAGGAGATGCCGAGAACGGTGACCACCACAAATAGCACCAGCACACCCTTTATAAGGCCGATCAGTCCGCCGCCCAGACCGTTGCAGAAGTGGAGGCCCGGCAGCTTTGCCACCAGATCCAGCGCGTGGAGAAGCAGGGTCAGCAGCACGAAGAGCACAACGAAAGCCACGGCGAAAAGAATGTGGTGGGCCAACTGCTCCGCCACGCGGTTGGCGGCGATGGCATACATTCCCGAGAGATCCAAGCTGCGGCTGAACTGGCCAATGGCATCCTCGACAGAATCGGCGCACCAAGCATAGATGCCGCCCATCTCCCGCAAGGCATCCCATGGATTTGCAGGAACGATATCATCGTAGTGGGTCGTCATGTAATCATTGACGTTTTCCTCAATGACTGCCGCTAACTTGGGCTGGAGCGCCTTGGCCACGGGGGGCGCGGCGGTGTCGGCGATAAAGTTTGCCCCCACCAGAGAGAGGATGACCACCACAAGACCGCACAAAGACAGGATCAGACCCTTGCGCCAGCCCCGCCAGAGGAAGAAGGAAAGGATCGCCAAGATCACAAGATCGTAAAGAATGGGAAGCATAGCAAAGACCTCCTAATGTCAAATCAGTTGGGGAGTTGAAGCCAAGCGGTGTCCTGCCCGGCCAAAAACGCAGAGCCGTTCTCTAACAGAACTACGCGGGACGCGCTGCTTGTATTCTCCACGGTGGCGTACAGCTCCAGATCGCGGGTGTAGATGTCCAACTGCTGGGCGGTGAGGACAGCGATATATTTTCCCGCCGCGCTCAGATCCAAAATGGGGCGGCTGCTCTCCAGAGAGCCAAGGAGCGTGCCGGAGCGGTCAAAGACCTCCAAGGTGGTCTGGCTGCCGGACTGGTACTTGCCGGTGAGGATGGCAAAGGAATCGGAACAGCCAAGGGAATAGCGCTTGAGGTAGCGGTCAGACCAGTCGGCCTCCCCGGTCTGCTGCAGAGCGTTGTCAGCGGCCAGCGCGGCGTATTCCGCCATGACGCGAACGCCGTTTGCATCCCATACAACGTCCAGCGGGAGACGGTTGCCAAGCGACCAAACAGCGGAGGGGACGGGGTTTTCGGGGTCAATATCGGCAATGGTATAGCGGGCCAAGGTGCAGTTAAACAGGTGCTCCTGCGCCCCGGCGGTGACCACCAGAACATCGCGCCCATCCGGGGAGGTGACTGCGTCCAACGCAAAGGAAGAGGACAATCGCAGATCCAGCAGGGGAGAAAAGCTGCTGTTGTAAACGGTGACCACGCCCTTATAGCCGCTGGAGCGGGTGACAACAGACAAAGAGCCGTTGACGCCCAGCCGGGCGCTGAGGATCGTGCCGTTGTTTTCTAAGGTAAAAACCTGCGCCCGGTCACGGTACACTGCCAGAAAAGTGCCCCCTGCGTCATAGACCACGGCGGTATCTTTGTTGACCTGACAAACCGGGTGGGCCATGGTGACGGTGTCCTCCACATAGGCCACACCGCCGGGACTGTAAAGGCGGACGCCCGTCTGAGAGACAGACAGGAGATCGCCGCCGCAGGCGGTCAGGGTGAGAGACTGCCCTCCTTGATAAGAGAAGCTCTCGCACACGCCGGTGTCCGATTTGGCGAGGGTGCGGTAGGTGTACCAGCGGCGCAGGGCGTCGAAGTTCAGCCGATCCCGGTTGACCACCAGAAAGACCGCGAGCGCGGCCAACGCCAACGTCACCACAGAGGCAATGAGGCGCACCAGCAGATGTGGTCGCCGCCTTTTAGGCGGCTCTTGATCTGTTTTTTTAACTTCTCGTATCATAAGACATCCTCTTCATACCAGAGTTCAGACATATAAAGTCCGCCCGGCGGTGCGGTCGGCCCTGCGGCGGTACGGTTTCTGGCCTCCATAATGCCGGGGAGATCATCGGGGGAGAGCTTGCCCTCAGAGGCGTAAACGCAAGTGCCCACCATGGCCCGCACCATATTATAGAGGAAACCGTTGGCGCAGACCTTGCATTCGATCAGATCCCCCTGACGGGTGATGTTGAAGTAGTAGACAGTGCGAACGGTGGTCTTGGTCTCTGTGCCCACGCTGCGAAGGGCGGCAAAGTCGTGGGTGCCCACCATTTGCCGGGCGCAGGCTTGCATGATGTCCTCGTCCAGCCGCTTGGGGTAAAACCACGCCCGGTCTACAAAAAAGGCGTTGCGGATGCGGGAGTTGTAAATGCGGTAGGTATACTCCTTTTTCAAGCACGAACCGATGGCGTTAAAATCCTCGCTCACCTCGGTGGCCCGGGTGACTACGATGTCGTCAGGCAGCCGGGTGTTCACCGCCAGCGGAAGGCGGTCGCAGGGGATGGAGGAGGAGGTGTGAAAGTTGGCTACATATTTGAGGGCGTGTACCCCCGCGTCGGTGCGCCCCGCGCCCACGCACTTTACCGGGTGACCTACCACCGAGGACAAAGCCTTTTCCAGAGTGGATTCCACCGTCACGCCGTTTTTCTGGATCTGCCAGCCGTGATAAGCCGTGCCCACATACATTAAACTCAAAGCGATGTTTCTCATGCCGCTCACCACCCGAAGCGGCCCAGCACGCCGACGCCTACGCAAAGGGTGAGGGTGGCGGCGAGGACGACATAGTCGTTGAAGCCGAAGCGGAGGACTTTGAGCCGGGTGCGGCCCTCGCCGCCGTGGTAACAGCGGCACTCCATCGCCACCGCCAGCTCGTCGGCCCGGCGGAAGGCGGAGATGAACAGAGGCACCAGAAGCGGCACGAGAGATTTTGCTTTTTGAATGAGATTTCCCGTTTCAAAATCCGCGCCCCGGGCCTTTTGGGCGGACATGATCTTGTCTGTCTCCTCAATGAGGGTGGGGATGAACCGCAGGGCGATGGACATCATCATGGCCAGCTCGTGAATGGGCAGATGGAGCTTTTTCAGCGGGCCGAGGAGCATCTCCAGACCGTCGGTAATGAGGATGGGAGAGGTGGTATAGGTCAAAAGGAAGGTACACAGCACCAGCATCACAATCCGCAAGACCATAAAAGCGGCGGCGCGGAGGCCGGCGGGGTAGACGGTGAAGATCCAAAAGGACAGCAGAGGCGTTTCCCCCTCTGTGCCGGGGGTGTAAAAAAGATTCAAAAGGCCGGTGACGACAGCGATGAAAATAATGGGCTTCAAGCCCTTGAGCATGACCTTCAGTTTGATTTTAGAAACGGCGATCGAGCCAAGCAGAACAGCAAGCAAAATACCGTAGGTCAGCACGCCTTTCGCCATAAAGAGGGCGACGATATATAAAACGGTAAATAGGAGCTTGGTGCGGGGATCAAGGCGGTGGACGGGAGTATCACCGGGGAAATACTGCCCCAGCGTGATGTCGCGCATGGCCATTTACTCCGCCTCCTTTCCCAGCGCAGCCAAAACAGCATTTTTGGCTTGCTCTACGGTATAAACAGCGGGGTCAATGTCCGCGCCAAAAGTGCGCAGGCGGCTGAATACCCGGGTCACTTGAGGCACGCCAAGCCCCATCTTTTCCAGTGCGTGGCCGTGGGCAAAAACCTCTTTGGGCGTGCCCTGAAAGGGGATCTTCCCCTCGTGGATGACCACCAGACGGTCGGCGGTGCGCGCCATTTCCTCCATGGAGTGGGACACAACGATGATGGTGGCGTTTTTCGCCTTGTGGTAGGCTTGAATGTTGGACAGCACCTGTTCCACGCCCAGAGGATCAAGGCCGGCGGTAGGCTCGTCCAAAATGAGGACGGAGGGGTCCATGGCGATGACCCCGGCGATAGCCACCCGCCGCTTCTGCCCGCCGGAGAGGGCAAAGGGGGACTGCTCCAGTACGTCGTCCGGAAGGCCGACGAAGGCGGCGGCTTCCCGGACGCGGCGGTCGATCTCTTCGCCACTCAGACCCATGTTCTTTGGGCCGAAGGAGATGTCCTTGTAGACGGTTTCCTCAAAAAGCTGATACTCCGGATATTGGAACACCAGACCCACCTTGAAGCGGGCGGCGCGGGTGAGGGCCTTATCCGACCAGATATCCTCTCCCTCCAGCAGCACCCGGCCGGAGGTAGGCTTCAAAAGACCGTTGAGGTGCTGAACCAAAGTGGATTTTCCCGACCCGGTGCGGCCGATGATACCCAGATACTCCCCGCGATAGGCGCAAAAATCCACATCCACCAGAGCGGCGTGCTGAAAGGGTGTCCCGGCGGAGTAGAGGTGATTCAGTTGTTCCGTTCGGAGAATGGGTTCCAATGCAGTCAATCCTTTTTCAGCAGTTGATACAGCGCGGCGGCGCAGTCGTCATCGGTGAGAGCGTCCAGCGGGACGTCCAGCCCCTCTTGCCGAAGCTGCCAGCAAAGCTCTACGGTGTCGGGGACGGTGAGACCTACCGCTTTCAGCTCCTCCACCTGAGCAAACACCTCTTTCGGCGTGTCGTCCCGGACGATCTTGCCCTTCTGCATGACGATCAGGCGGTCGGCTTGGGCGGCTTCGTCCATGTGGTGGGTAATCAGGACGATGGTCATTCCGTAATTTTTGTTCAACCCCTTGATGGTCTCAAGGACTTCCCGACGGCCCACAGGGTCGAGCATGGCGGTGGGCTCGTCCATGACAATGCAGTTGGGCCGCATGGCGATGACTCCGGCGATGGCGATGCGCTGTTTCTGCCCGCCGGAGAGCAGGTGGGGGGCGTGGGTGGCGTAATCGCTCATGCCCACCATCTCCAGAGCCTCATCCACCCGGCGGCGGATCTCCGCAGAGGGGATACCCAGATTCTCGGGGGCAAAGGCCACATCCTCCTCCACCACATTGGCGACGATCTGGTTGTCCGGGTTTTGGAACACCATGCCCACCGCCCGGCGAATGTCCAGCAGAAGGCTTTCGTCGGCGGTATCCATCCCCTGAACATAGACCTTGCCGCCGCTGGGCAGCAAAATTGCGTTGAGATGCTTGGCAAGGGTAGACTTGCCTGAACCGTTATGACCCAGCACCGCCACAAAAGAACCCGGGTCAATGGACAAGGTCACGCCATCCAGCGTAACAGGAGCTTCCCCTTGATCGGCGGCATAGGAAAAATGGAGGTCTTGTACGTTGATGATCGCATCGGTCATGCTTTCCCCTCCTTGACCCACCGGCCCGTTGCGCCGCAGGGGAGAACCAGACCGGTATCCTCCACGGGAAGGCCCAGCTCATCACTGACGGTGTGACCGCCGAAACGGGGGGTCACAAGGGATTCCAAAATGTACGTCAGCACCGATGGGGCAAGCCCGGTGGTGTAGGAATTGATGATGAAGAAGAGGGGGTCGTCGCTGAGTACGCCGGAGACCAGCTCCACAAAGGGCCACAGGTTTTCCTCCAGCTTCCAGATCTCCCCCGAAGGGCCACGGCCATAGCTGGGCGGATCCATGATCACTGCGTCATACTTGCGCCCCCGGCGGATCTCCCGCTCCACGAATTTGCCGCAGTCGTCGATGATCCAGCGGATGGGCGCGTCCTCCAACCCGGAGGAGCGGGCATTTTCTCTGGCCCAGCTCACCATGCCTTTGGCGGCGTCCACATGGCAGACGCTTGCCCCTGCGGCGGCACAGGCGACGGTAGCGCCGCCGGTATAGGCAAAGAGGTTTAGCACCGAAATAGGACGGCCTGCCTTGCGAATGAGGTGGTCGGCAAAATCCCAGTTGGCGGCCTGTTCGGGAAAGAGACCCGTATGCTTGAAGTTCATGGGTTTAATGTTAAAGGTAAGGCTCTTATAAGAGATCGTCCAGCGCTCAGGGAGCATTCCCTTGTCCCACTGTCCGCCGCCGGTGGAGGAACGGGTATACCGGGCGTTGGGGGTGCGCCAAGCGGGGTTTTTGCGGGGCGTTTGCCAGATCGCCTGCGGATCGGGACGTACCAGAGTATACGCCCCCCAGCGCTCTAACTTTTCGCCGCCGCTGCAGTCCAAAAGACGATAGTCGCGCCAGCCGTCAGCTGCCCACATGGTATGCACCTCCGTTTCCATAAAATTTCAGGATATTATACCACTATATGACCCGCGCCGTCAATGGCGCAAAGCGGAAGATGTATGAGAAATCCTGACACAGGGCAATTTTAGTGGGAGATACCGGGAGAATGTGCTTGCCAGAAGGGAAAGAATGTGGTAAAATAAAACAGAAGTTTAGCAAAATTTGTACCCACTTTGGGATAGGAGGGCGCGTATGAGCGCAACGGAACACCGTTTTCGCACGGCTGCCTTTGGCTTTAACCGTCAGGATGTGATGCAGTATATTGAGGCCGTACACAAGGACTATGCGGCCAAGATCAAGAGCGTAAAGGGAGAACTGGAGCGGGAACGCGACCAGCGCTCCAGTCTGGAGGAAAAAGGCTCTCTGGCAAGCTCGGAGGCGCAGGCCGCAGAAAAAGCCGCCCAGCGCTCCAGAGAGGAGCTGGAGGAGGTCAGACAGACGCTTTTAGAGGTTCAGAAGGAGCGGGACACCCTGCGGCTGCAGCTTCAGGCTGCCCAGCAGGATATGGCGGTTCTTCAGGAGGCCGCCGACCGTATGGCACCCGCAGCACGGGCCTATGAGACTCTGAAGGACAAGGCTGCCGGCATTGAGCTGGACGCCCACAAGCGCGCGCAGATCATCGTCAAGACCGGCGAGGAGGAAGCCGCCCAGACCCGCCGCAAGGTGGCCCAATGGCTGCGTCAGGCCCAGTCCAGCTATGCCCGACTGTGCGGGGACGTGTCTGCGACCCTCTCCCACGCGACTGCCGAGATGGAGCGCACCTCCAAGTCTTTGGAGGCGGTCTCCGCTGAACTGGATGACCATGGCCGCCGTCTTGAGGACATCGCTGTGGAAGCGGAGAATCAGGCCGACGGACAGAGAACGTCCGGAGGAGAACGGACGGTGGAGCACGCCATTGACCGCTCCGGGGAGCGCCGCCGCCCTTTTGGGTGGGACGGCCGCCACAGTGGGAGATGAACGGCGGCGAGATCTCCCTTCGTGTAGAGGAGCTTACGCGGGAACGGGCGGCGCAGCTGCGCGCCGGAGACCGGGTGCTTCTATCCGGAACGGTTTACACGGCGCGGGATGCGGCGCATAAGCGTATTTTCGCTCTCTTGGACGAGGGGAAAGAACCACCGTTCCCTCTGGAGGGAGCTGTGGTCTACTACGCCGGGCCTACCCCTGCGCAGCAGGGACTTGCGGTGGGCTCCTGCGGGCCAACGACCTCCGGGCGGATGGACCCCTTTGCGCCGCGGCTGTTGGATCTGGGCCTGCGGGCCATGATCGGGAAGGGGGAGCGCGCGCCGGAGGTGGTGGACGCCATTCGCCGCAACGGTGGGGTGTACTTCGCGGCTGTGGGCGGCGCTGGCGCGCTGATCGCCCAGCGGGTGGAGGACGCGCAGGTCATTGCCTTTGACGACTTGGGCTGTGAGAGTGTGAAACGAATGGAGGTGCGCGACCTGCCCCTCACCGTAGCCATTGACAGCCTTGGAAATGATCTTTACCATCGAGCTTGACCGACCACATCCGAAGCGGATCTCCGCTTCGGATGTTTTTTGCCCAATTTTTCCTGCTTCTGACCAGTCATAACTGTTGAAAATGAATGATAAGAATGGCAAGCTTTCATTTTCGACGGGTTTTGAAAAAGTTTTCCTTGCCTTTTTGCAAGAGGGCGCATATAATATGTCATAACGTCCCGAAAGGAGTGGCTAAACCATGAAAGAGCTTTCCCATTTGGCCGAGGGGGTACACGCCTCGACAACTCTGGCCATCGACACGCTGTTTAAGCAGATGCGTGCCGACGGTATCGACGTCATCGGATTTGGCGCAGGTGAGCCGGATTTTGACACGCCGGATCATATCAAGCTGGCGGGCATCAAGGCGATTTTGGACAACAAGACCCGTTACACCCCTGCGGCGGGGATGATGGAGCTGCGTCAGGCGGCCTGCAAGCGGTTGAAGGAGGATTGCGGGTTGGACTACAAGCCCACCCAGATCGTAGCCGCCAGCGGGGCGAAGCACAATGTCTACATTGCGTTGCGGTGTCTGGTGAATCCGGGGGACGAGGTGATCCTGCCTGCGCCTTACTGGGTGAGCTATTATGAGATGGTGAACATGGTGGGCGGTCAGCCCGTGGTGGTCACAGCCACCGAGGAACACGGCTTTAAGATGACGGCGGAACAGCTGGACGAGGCCATTACTCCCAAGACCAAGGTGCTGATCCTCAATAACCCCTCCAATCCTACCGGCATGATGTATACCAAGGAAGAGCTGGCGGCGATTGCGGCGGTTTGCATCAAGCGGGATATCTATGTGATCGCGGACGAAATCTATTACAGTCTGGTTTATGACGGCGCAAAGTTCACCAGCTTTGCCTCTCTGGGGGAGGAAGTGAAGGAGCGCACCATTTTGGTCAACGGTGTGTCCAAATCCTATGCCATGACCGGCTGGCGCATCGGTTATGCCGCCACCAACGAGAAGCTGGCGAAGGTCATGGCCAATTACCTGAGCCATTCTACCGGCAACCCCAGCTCCATCGCCCAGTGGGCTGCGGTGGACGCGCTGGCGGGGGAACAGAGCGACATTGACGATATGAGAACTGCCTTTGAGGAGCGGCGCAACTACATCGTGGAGCGGATGAACGCCATTCCCGGTGTGAGCTGCATCAAGCCTCAGGGGGCGTTTTATGTGATGATGAATCTGGAGAAGTTAGTGGGCAAGACCATCCACGGGGCTGTCATCCGTGATGGCGATGACTTTGCTGACCTGTTCCTCAAAGAGGGGCTGGTGGCGGTGGTGCCCTGCTCCGGCTTTGGTGCGCCAAACTTCGTGCGCTGGTCTTACGCGACCTCCATGGCGAACATCAAAGAGGGCCTCGACCGTCTGGAAAAGTTTTTGGCCTGATCCATTTTTTGGAGAATAGCGTCATTTCAAGCGTCCGGCTTTTGCCGGACGCTTTTTGGTACTAAACAAGACTCTGGAATCCATTTTAACACAAATGCAGGAACTTGCAACTACTTTGCCGGAATACAATACGGTTCGTGCCATGAATGGCGTTGGCGATGTCTTGGCGCCGAGGCTGATTGCTGAGATCGGTGATGTGCGCCGTTTTCATAGTGGCAGTGCATTGATTGCTTTCGCCGGAATTGACTCACCGCCGTTTCAATCAGGAAACTTTACGGGGACACAGCGCAAAATTTCCAAGCGAGGATCTTCACTGCTTCGGAAAACCGGATACGAAGTTATGAAGTGTCTAAAAACAGTAAAGCCGTCGCAAGACAATGCAGTATATCTGTATATGCTGAAAAAGGAAGCTGAGGGCAAGCCAAAAAAGGTTGCAAAGATTGCTGCCCTCAACAAGTTCCTACGCATTTATTACGCCCGCGTAAGCGAAGTGTACTCCGGATAGCGAATTCATTCTTATTAGGCCAGCGGTTTGTCGGTGGCCTGCTTTGTTATACCCAAATGCTATAATCATATTTCACCCAACCTGTTCATATTTGCTCTTGACTTTTCTTAGCAGGTTTTTGTGCGCGAAAAAGCAGGTGGGACAAGTTTTTCTTCTAAAGTGGGACAGGCGTTCATAGGATGGGGACAAACAGAGTACGAAAGGGGAGACGCAGCCTTGGAAAAGGTGTGGGAACTGCTGCCAAGTAAGCTATGGGAGGCGGTAGAGAGACTCCCGGCAGCAGAACGGGAGCGGATCGAGGAGGTGCGCCTGCGTCTGGGACGGCCGGTGAGCGTCTCCCTCCCGGAAGGAGAACACTTTTTGCCTGGTACGGCGGCAGACCGGGAGACGCTGGAGCGGGTGTTGGAGCGCGCCAGCGGCTGTTCGGTACACACCGTTTTGGAGCAGCTGCGAAACGGGTTTGTGCCCGTTCAGGGGGGACACCGTTTGGGACTGTGCGGCACAGGGGTGGTGGACAACGGCGTTTTGATCAACCTGCGGACAGTCTCCTCCTTATCCCTTCGTCAGGCACGGGAGGTAAAAGGAATCGCCGCAACCGTACTTCCTGCGCTGTTTGAGAAAAAACGTCTGCAAAATACGCTGATCCTTGCCCCGCCGGGGCGGGGCAAGACCACCTTGCTTCGCGACCTGATCCGGGCAGTATCCTCCGGCGAGGGGTGTCCGCCCTTGCGGGTGGGGCTGGCGGATGAACGGGGAGAGGTGGCGGCTGTTTGGGACGGACGGCCCATGCTGGACGTCGGGCCACGCACCGATGTCATGGACAGCTGCCCGAAGGACATTGGGATCATGGCGCTGCTGCGGGGGATGAACCCCCAAGTGCTGGCAGTGGACGAGATCACCCGGGCGGCGGATACGGAAGCCCTGCTTCAGGCGGCGGGGTGCGGCACAGCGCTGCTGGCCACGGCCCATGCCGGGTGTGTGGACGACCTGAAACGGCGGGGAGCGTACCGGCGTCTGGTACAGGAGGGGGTCTTTGAACGCTTCGTCATGGTAGAAGGGATGGGACAAGAGCGGAGCTATCGTGTGATGAAACGGGGGGACGCCGGGTGTTAAACGCAATTGGGGCGGTGATGGTGATGACGGGAATGGTAGGTCTGGCATGGCGGGCGGTGGGCCGTCTGGGGGAGCGGGCGGAGCTTTTGCGGAGTTTGCAGGGAGCGGTGTCCTACTTGGAGGAGGAAGTTTCCTTTCGCTTTACGCCCCTGCCAAAGCTGTTCGAGCATCTGGCACAAAGCCGCCGCGGCCCGGTGGGGCATTTTTTTCAAGGGGTTTTGAACACGTTGGCAGAACCCGGAAAACCCACGCTGTGCCAAAGCTGGTGGAAGGCGGTGAGGGAGGAGCTTTCTCTGCTGCGGGAAACGGAGCGGCAGACTTTGGAGGAGCTGGGGGAAGTGCTGGGGCAGTATGACGCGCAAACGCAGGCCAAGGCGTTGGGGCTGGCAGGGCAGCGTCTTGCAGAGGCGTACATAGAAGCCCGGGCGGAGCGGCAGCGGCTTGGGAAAGTGTACCTGACCTTAGGGGTCGCCGGAGGATTGGTGACTGTGCTGGTGCTCATTTGAAGCAAAGGAGTGAAAAAGGCCGTGAATGTAGATCTGATCTTTAAGATCGCCGCCGTGGGCATTTTGGTGTCTGTACTCAATCAAGTGCTGAGCCGCGCCGGGCGGGACGAACAGGCCACCATGACCACTCTGGCGGGGCTGGTGGTGGTGCTGATGATGGTGGTGCGGGAAATCAGCAGTCTCTTTGAGCTGGTGAAAGCACTGTTCGGGCTGTGATATGGGCGTGATCGGACAAGTGGCGGCGGTGGCGGTGGCGGGCGCGATCTGCGCGGCAGTCATTAAGAAGCAGACGCCGGATATGGCGCTGGTGGTGGCGCTGTGCGCGGTGGTACTGATCTTATGCGCCGCCGTGGCGGCGCTGGAGCCGGTGCGGGAGCTGATGGACTTTCTGGGCGATCAGGCGGGATTGTCTGTGGCGGTGCTGACGCCGGTGGTCAAAACGGTGGGGATCGCCCTGCTGACGCGGATCTGCGCGGAGCTGTGCCGGGACGCGAACGAGAGCGGCATTGCCGCGGCGGTGGAGGTGGCCGGAGGCGCGTGTGCGCTGCTGGTGTGCCTCCCGCTGTTCCGCGCCGTGCTGGAACTGATCTTGGAGCTGGTGTGAGGGGATGGATATGCGGACATTTCTTGTTGGCTTGTGCCTTTGCCTGCTGTTCCCGGCTTTTACGCCGGCAGCCGCCGCAGAGGAGGCACTGGATCTTTCCCCGCTGGAGGAGGCGGCAGGAGAGTATGCGCCGGAGGTAAACTGGGAACTTGGAGTGGACTGGAACAGCGGACTGGAAACTCTGTTGGACACTGGGACAAGCCAAGCGTTCGGCGTGGTGAAGCGGGCAATGAAAAGCGGCATTGTGCTGTTGGTCATTGTGCTGCTGTGTACGTTAGCGGAGGGAACGGCGGCGCTGGGCGGCGGCGAAGGCTTTCCGGCGGCAAACATGGTGGGGATGATGGCGGTATGCGCGGTATCGGTGAGCGACGTTCATTCCCTCATGGGCCTCGGGCGGGAGGCCATCGGCCGCTTGTCCGCCTTTGCCGACCTGTTGCTTCCCACGTTGGCTGCCGCTGCGGCGGCGGGGGGAACACCTGCGTCGGCGGCGGCGCGGCAGATGGCCACGGTGCTGTTTTCCGACCTGCTCATCCAACTGATCTACCGAATGCTGATCCCGTTGACCTATCTCTACGTCGCCGCCTGCGCTGCCCATGCGGCCATTGGGAATGCAGGGCTGAAGCGCATCGCCAAAACGCTGAAGGGGGTCATTACCGGCCTGTTGACCGCGATGCTGTTGGTGTTTGTGGGCTATTTGTCCGTCAGCGGGGTGATTGCCGGGGCGACGGACGCGGTGAGCGTCAAAACCGCCAAGCTGGCGATTTCGGGAATGGTTCCGGTGGTAGGCGGCGTGTTGTCCGACGCGGCGGAAACTGTGCTGGCCAGCGCGGCGATCCTGCGAAACGCCATCGGTGTGTTTGGCGCACTGGTGATCTTGGGGATGTGTCTTGCTCCCTTTTTGCAGATGGGGATACACTATCTTGCCTACAAGCTGACCGCCATGCTGGCAGGGACGGTGTCAGATGGGAAGGTGGCGGAGCTGATCGACAACATCGGCGGAGCGTTTGCGCTGGAGCTGGGGATGGTGGCAAGCTGCGGGATGCTTCTGCTGTTCGGCGTAATATCGTGCCTAAACGCGGCGGGGGCGGTGTAAGATGGAGTGGATGAAAAGCTGGCTGTTTTCGGTGGTGTGCGCGGCCATGGTGGCGGCGGTGGCGGACGCGCTGAGCCCGAAAGGTCTTCCTAAGCGGTTGGCCCGGTACGCCGGGGGACTGCTGGTGCTGCTGGCGGTGCTTGGGCCGGTAAAACAACTGGACAGCAACGCCATCGGAGACGCTATGGCAAATTGGAAAGGACGGTACGGCGAAGACGCGGAGGTCTTTGCCCAACAAAACACCGAGGCCGCAAAAGCTATCATAGAGGCGGAGACCGCCGCATATATTTCGGACAAGGCGGCAGGGCTGGGAATCACCCAGTGCCGCGTAGAGGTGCGGTGCCGCATGACCGAGGAAGGCTTTCCCGCGCCGGAAACGGTTCGGGTGGAGGGATGTGGAGACGAAACGGCTTGGCAGTCGCTGAGCAGAGCCATCACGGCGGATTTTGCCATTGAGCGGGAAGCTCAGACGTTGGAAAGGATGGAAACGCCATGAAGTGGAAATGGCCGGAGGGATGGAAAAAGCCGGATTGGGCGGCGTGGAAGGAAAAGGCCGGGCCGCTGTTTGACCGTTATAAGTATGTGGGGCTGGTGCTGCTGGCAGGGCTGATCCTGCTCCTCTGGCCCGGCGGGAAAGAAAAACCTGTATCGGAAGGGCCGCCGCCCGTGCCAGCGGAAAACAAAGAGGAGGACTTTTCCGTGGCGGCACTGGAGGAAAAACTGGCCCAGACGCTCTCCAAGATACAGGGGGCGGGGGATGTCAGCGTAATGCTCACGGTTCAGGGCGGCTCCCGGCGGGTGCTGGCTCAGGACAGCAAGGAAGCGCGGGAAGCAGATGGCTCGTACGAGCGCCAGAGTGAGACCGTGGTGGTGTCCGGCGGCACAGGGAACGGCGAAGGGCCGGTTTTGCTCCAGCAGCTCTATCCGCGGTTTCAAGGCGCTGTGGTGGTGAGCGAAGGGGGCGGGGACGCTTCGGTGCGGCTGAAGCTCATGGAGGCGGTGTCCGCTCTGACAGGGCTTGGAACGGATAAGATCGCAATTTGTAAGGGAAAGGGTTGAACAAAATGAAGTTATGGAAAAGAAATGCCGTTGTGGCGGCGATCGTGCTGTTCGTGTGTGCGGCCGTGTACTTAAACTGGTCGTATTCGCAGGAAAAGTCGGACGTCAGCGCAGGTGCGCTGCCTACAGGCAAGCTGCTGGGCGGTGCGGCTTTGGTGGGCGCATCTGCCGACCCCGCAAAAGACCCGGTGGTCATGCCCAGCGCAGGGGCGGATGCCTCCATGCCGCCGGAGTCGGATGACGCTCAGCAAAAGAGCGGGAGCGACTACTTCTCCAACGCCCGCATCAACCGCCAGCAGGCCCGCGACTCCGCGCTGAGCCTGTTGGAGGAAGCCGCCGCCAACAACGACGCCGATCAGGCCATGCGGGACGAGGCCAACGCTTCCATTCAAGTAATGGCGGACTGCACTATGGCGGAGGCGGAGATCGAAAACCTTGTGACGGCTAAGGGCTTTATGGACTGCGTCGCCTTTGTGGGCGAGGACAGCGCGTCGGTGGTGGTGTCGCTGAACGAAGGGACGCTGGACGAGGTGGACGCGGCCAAGATCATGGAGATCGCCATGGAGCGAACCTCTCTGCCCGCCAGCCAGATCAAGATCATTCAGGCGGAGTAAAGCGAAATAACAAAAAAGCCCTCCAAACGTTTGGAGGGGCTGGACTTCGGTGGAAAGACGCTGAATTATCTGGCGGAGGTCAGTGGCCGGCTGTGCTATCACGACGGGAAATACACACTTTGTTCCCTGCGGGCGGAAGCTTATTAAATAAACTGTTGCAATTTGCGGCATAAGAGGATAAAATATACAAGTTACCAAGTTGGTAGCTTGTATATTTTTTCGCAAGGAGTTGAGGACGATGGCGGAAGAGCTGAACGCCGGGATGGCCCAGAATTTCATCCACGACTTTATTGACGAGGACATCGCCCCCGGAGGGCAGTACGCTGGCAAGCAGGTTCACACCCGTTTTCCGCCTGAGCCCAACGGATATCTGCACATTGGTCATGCCAAGGCCATCTTTGTGGACTTTGGCACGGCGGAGAAGTACGGCGGGGTCTGTAACCTTCGCATGGACGACACCAACCCCACCAAGGAGGACGAGGAGTTCGTAGACGCCATTCAGGAGGACATTCACTGGCTTGGCTACGACTGGGGCGACCGTTTCTTCTACGCCTCGGACTACTTTGAGCAGATGTACGAGTATGCGGTGGAGCTGATCCGCAAGGGCCTTGCTTACGTCTGTGAGCTGACCCCGGAGGAATTCAAGGAGTACCGGGGGGATGTGAACACCCCTGCCCGTTCCCCTTGGCGGGACCGGCCCATTGAGGAATCCCTTGACCTTTTTGCCCGGATGCGGGCAGGGGAGTTCCCCAACGGGAAGTACACCCTGCGGGCCAAGATCGACTTGGCCAGCGGCAACTTCAATATGCGCGACCCGGTCATTTACCGCATTAACCATATGCGCCATCACAACACCGGGGACAAGTGGTGCATCTACCCCATGTACGATTTTGCCCACCCCATTGAGGACGCACTGGAGGGCATCACCCATTCTCTTTGTACGCTGGAGTTCGAGGATCACCGTCCCCTCTACGACTGGGTGGCGGAGAACGTGTCCATTCCCTATCACAAACCCCGCCAGATCGAGTTTGCCCGTCTGGGCATCAACTACACGGTGATGTCCAAGCGCAAGCTGCGCCAGTTGGTGGAGGAGGGCCGGGTGTCCGGCTGGGACGATCCCAGAATGCCCACCATCTGCGGCCTGCGGCGGCGGGGATATACCCCGGCGGCGATCCGGGCGTTTTCCGAGCGCAACGGTGTTTCCAAGGCGGCGTCCACGGTAGAATTCGGCTTTCTGGAGCATTGCCTCCGGGAGGATCTGAATGAAAACGCCCGTCGGGTGATGGCTGTTCTGCGCCCGGTGAAGCTGGTCATCACCAACTATCCCGCAGGCCAGAGCGAGACCTTCCAGATCGAGAACAACCCCAACCGCCCGGAGGAAGGGACGAGAGAGGTGTCTTTCTCCCGGGAACTCTGGGTGGAGGCGGAGGATTTTCTGCCTGAGCCCGTGCCCAAATATAAGCGGCTCTATCCCGACGGGCCGGAGTGCCGCCTGAAGGGCGCTTATGTGATCAAATGCGTGGGCTATGAGACTGATGAGAATGGCAATGTGACCGAGATCGCTGCGGAGTACGACCCCGATTCCAAGGGAGGCGATCCCGCCGACGGACGGAAAATCAAAGGGGCGACCCTCCACTGGGTGGATGCCGCCACTGCGCTGGATGCGGAGGTGCGGCTCTATGACAACCTGTTTTCCGACCCAGAGCCGGACGCGGGAGACAAAGATTTTCTGGACTGCCTGAATCCCAACTCTCTTGAGGTACTCACCGGGTGCAAGGTGGAAGCCGGTCTGGCACAGGCTGCGGTCACCGACCGGTTCCAGTTTATGCGGCAGGGGTATTTCTGCTTGGACAGCCGGGATTCCAAGCCCGGCGCACTGGTGTTTAACCGGGCGGTGAGCTTGAAGGACAGCTTCAAGGTGTAAAGGGAAAAGACTTTTTGTATATTTCTTGAGCAAAAAGTCAAAATATCTCGAATTATCAATGTCAGTAAAGGGGAAAGCCTTGCTATGTTTCAATTCCGCAACGATTACTCTGTGGGGGCACATCCAAGGGTTTTAGAAGCGGTTGCCGCCACCAATTTAGAGGGTAACATCGGCTATGGGGCGGATGGGTACTGCGAGAAGTGCGCGGCGCTGATCCGAACCCTGTGTCAAGCGCCAGAGGCAAGAGTGGAGTTCCTCATCGGAGGTACGCAGACCAATTTTACCGCCATCGCCGCTTTTTTACGGCCGTGGGAGGGGGTCATCTGCGCCCAAAGCGGACACATCAACGGCCATGAGGGCGGCGCAGTGGAGGCCACAGGACACAAACTGTTCCAGGTGCCCGCCGGGCCGGACGGCAAGGTGACGGTGGAGGCCATGACGCCGGTGATGGAGGCTTGTCAGGACATCCACATGGCCAAGGCGGGGCTGGTGTATATTTCCAACGCCACTGAGACCGGCGGGGTATATACGCTGGCGGAGCTAAAAGCTTTGAGCAAGTACTGCAAAGCCAACGGCTTGCTGCTGTTTTTGGACGGCGCGCGTCTGGGCGCGGCTCTGACTGCGGAGGGGAATGATGTGACCCTGCCCGACTTGGCGCGGCTGTGCGATGCGTTTTATATCGGCGGAACGAAGAACGGCGCGCTGATGGGGGAGGCGTTGGTGATCGTGAATCCCGCGCTCCAGCCGGAGTTTTTCCGCCTGAAAAAGCAGCAGGGCGCGGTGCTTGCCAAGGGCTGGCTGCTGGGTGTACAATTTCAGACCCTTTTGGAAAAGGGCCTTTATTGGGAGCTTGCTAAGCAGGCAAACGCAGTGGCGGCGCGGCTTCAAAAGGGCCTGATGGACAAGGGCTATGCCATGGCAAATGCGACCTCTACCAATCAGATCTTTCCCATTGTCCCGGCGAAGCTGCTGACAGAGCTGGATCAGATCTGTACTTATGAGGTTTGGAGCAAAAACCCGGACGGCACTGTGACAGTGCGGTTCGTGACTTCCTTTGCCAGCACCATGGCGGACGCGGAAGGCTTGCTGGCGGCGCTGCCGGATCTGCGGGGCTGACAAAAAGCGAGAGCCTTGCGGCCCTCGCTTTGTCTTGGAGTTTGGTTATCCTTCTTCCTCATCCGTGCGGTGCAAAAGCTGTGCCCCGGCGGAGAAACGGATGGCATTTTTGCCGTATTTGGCGCGGATAGTATCCATGGCGGTTTCCAACTGTGTCTGCTTGGTGCGGACAAGGGGAGCTTCGTCTTGGGAGAAGAGGCTGACCTGCTCGAACGCGTCGGCTTGATCCTGCAGGCTTTGGGCGGTAACAGTGAGCGCGCGCACGGGCGCGCCGGGTTTCCAGCAGTCCTCAAGAATATCCAATGCTTTGGCAAACAGTTCCCGGGAGAAACGGCTGGGAGCGGCGAGAGACCGCTGGCGGCAGATATCTTTGAAGTTCGGATCGCGAAGGGTGATTTGGAGCGTGCGGCAGACCATGGCATTTTTCCGCAATTCCATCGCCACATTATCACAAAGGATGGAAATGCCTGCTTTGATCTCTTCCCAAGTGGTCAGGTTGTGAGCGAAGGTCGTGCCGCTGCCGACGGATTTAGGGGCGGCATCCGTTCCGAACAGGGCCACCGGGTCGCGATCCAGACCGTTGGCATATTCATAGAGCTGACGGCCTTGTTTTCCCAACAGTGCCTCCAGAGAATTGGGATCGAACCGGGCCAGATCGCCGATCGTTTTGACACCGTAGGGTTCTAAGGTGCGCTGAGTGGCCTTGCCCACAAAGAGAAGCGCACCCACCGGAAGAGGCCAAACGATGGAGGAAACGTCGGCAGGGGAGATCACAGTAGTGGCGTCGGGTTTTTTGTAGTCGCTGCCTAACTTGGCAAAGACCTTGTTGTAGGAGACCCCCACTGAGATGGACAGGTCAAACTCCTTCCGCAACCGGCGGCGAAGAGTATCGGCCAATTCCTTGCCCGTACACCCCAAAGCGGGGAGCTGGGCTGTGACATCCAGCCAGCTTTCATCCACGCCGAAGGGTTCCACCCGGTCGGTATATTCCAGATAGAGCGCGTTGATGGCGCGGGAAATGTCCCGGTATCGCCGGTGGTGTGGGGTGAGGAAAAGCAGATCGGGGCATTTTTTGCGCGCCTGCCAAACCGTTTCCGCGGTCTGGATGCCAAAGGCCTTGGCGGCTTCGTTCTTGGCCAAAATGATGCCGTGACGGCTGGTGGGATCGCCGCAGACCGCCACGGGAAGACTTTTGAGTTCCGGGTGTTCCCGCAGCTCCACGGAGGCAAAAAAACAGTTGAGGTCACAGTGTAGGATCGTCCGTTCCATGTGCTCAGCCTCCCCGTGGTTTTTTGTCAGTATAACACAGGTTGAAGCAAAAGTCAAACGAATGTTCTACTTAAAGTGCAAAAATTTTTCTCGTGACAGATTGGGATCGCGCATAAGATGGAAACGAAGGAGGGGATGAGATGGACAGACGGGCCATTGGCGTATTTGACTCGGGCATGGGAGGCTTGACCACTGTGCGGGAGCTGGAACGGCGTCTTCCGGGAGAGGACATCGTCTACTTTGGTGATACGGGGCGGGTGCCTTACGGCGGTCGTTCGCCGGAGACCATTCTGCGCTACGCCCGGCAGGACGTGGCGTTTTTGCGTACCTTTGATTTGAAAGCCATCGTGATCGCCTGCGGTACGGTGTCCACCATTGCGCTGGAGCGGTTGGCGCAGGAGTGCCCCATGCCGGTGATCGGCGTGGTAGAGCCGGCGGCCCGTGCGGCGGCGCAGGTCACGAAAAGCGGTAAGGTAGGGTTGATCGGCACAAAGGCCACCATTGCCAGCGGGGCTTATGAGCGGATCTTAAAGGCGCTTCGGCCGGACACGGAGGTGGTGGCCCGCGCCTGCCCGCTGTTTGTCCCGCTGGTGGAAAACGGACGCTTTCGCAAGGGCGATCCGCTGGTGGAGCTGGTGGTTTCAGAATATTTAGAGCCGTTCAAAACCGCCGGTGTGGACACGATGATCTTAGGCTGCACCCACTATCCGCTGCTGAGCGATGCGATCGGGCAGTACATGGGAGCAGATGTAAGGCTGATCAGCTCCGGGGCGGCCTGCGTGGAAACGGTGGCGCAGGTGTTGGAGGAAAAGGGCCTGAATACAGATCACACCGGGATCGGCTCGCGGCGGTATTTTGCCAGCGACAGCCCCGAGAGCTTTGAGGAGCTGGCCTCCATCTTTCTGGGAGAGGACATCCATCACCAAGCGGTGCAGATCGCCATTGAAACCTACTAAAAGTTGCCGCTTTCCCCTTTACATTTGGCCCGCCACACGCTATAATCCCTTCATATGCGTTTGAAAGGACAAGAGGTATCAGGCAATGGAAAAAGACGTGATCATTTCCATCAAGGGTCAGCAGAAGGGCGAAGGTGCAGACGAGGAACCCATTGAACTGGTGACGGCCGGGAAGCTGGAGACGATGGACGATGAATGCTACACGCTCTCCTATCAGGAGAGCGAGGTCACTGGCTTTGCCGGAACGCTGACCACCATTCAGGTTGAGCCGAGCCGTGTGATGCTGCAGCGGGTGGGGACGGTAAACTCCCAGATGGTATTTGAAGAGGGCCGGCGGCATCTTTCCATGTATGACACACCCTACGGGGCGCTGTCGGTAGGCATCCATACCCGAAGGATGCGGTCGACCCTGAATGATGACGGGGGCGAGGTGGAAGTCCACTATGCCATTGAGATCGAACACGGAGCGGTGGGACAGAGCGTATTCCACATTAACGTCCGTCAGGCGGCGTCGCCGCAGTAAAGGGACGTACCAAAGAGTAACGCCGAAAGAGGAGAGAACGCTATGAACATGATGGAAGAAGCCCGCAAGCAGGTGTCTGTGCTGACGCAGGCGGCCTATGGGAGGGCGGTGGAGCTGGGGAAGCTGCCGGCTGGCGCGCAGGTGGAGGCAAAGGTGGAAGTCCCGAAGGACGTGAAAAACGGGGACTGGTCTACCTCCTTTGCGCTGGCGGCCGCCAAGCCCTTGGGGCAGAATCCCCGTCAGGTGGCCCAGACCCTCGTGGACACGCTGGATCTGACGGACAGCTATTTCTCCAAGGTGGAGGTGGCCGGGCCGGGATTTTTGAACTTTACTTTGGGTGACAAGTGGTTCGGCGAGGTGCTCTCCGCCATTGAACGTGAGGACGCTGCTTACGGACAGAGCGACGAAGGTAAGGGGCAGAAGGTGATGGTGGAGTTTGTCTCCGCCAATCCCACCGGCCCGATGCACATGGGCAACGCCCGGGGCGGCGTGCTGGGCGATGCCATCGCCGCCATTTTGGAGCGGTTGGGCTATGACGTGTGGCGGGAGTTCTATGTCAACGACGCAGGCAACCAGATCCATAAGTTTGCTGTGTCCATCGACGCTCGGTATCACCAACTGATCTTGGGGGAGGACGCGGTAGAGTTCCCAGAGGACGGCTACAAGGGCGAGGACATTGTGGAGCTGGCCAAGGGCTTCCGTGGGGAATATGGCGACGGCTGGCTGGACAAGCCGGAAGAGGAGCGGCAAGAGGCTCTGGCTGCTTATGGCCTGAAGGTGAACCTTCCCAAGATGAAGGAGGATCTGGGCCGTTATCATATTGCGTACGACGAGTGGTTCTTGGAATCCACCCTTCACGCCTCCGGCGCAGTGGCGCAGACGGTGAAGGAACTGGAGGACAAGGGCTGGACGTATGAAAAGGACGGCGCGCTGTGGCTCAATACCACCGCTTTGCTGAAGGAGAAGTATCTGCGGGAGGGCAAGAGTCAAGAGCAGGTGGACAAGCTGGATTTAAAGGACGACGTGCTTCGCCGGGCCAACGGGTTTTACACCTATTTTGCCGCAGATATCGCCTACCACAAGAACAAGCTGCTGGATCGTGGATTTGACACCGCCATCAATGTGTGGGGTGCGGATCACCACGGCCATGTGGCGCGGCTTCAGGCGGCGCTGGACGGTTTGGGGCTGGACGGCTCTCACCGCTTGGTCATCGTGCTGATGCAGCTGGTCAATCTCCTTCAGGACGGCAAGCCGGTGCGGATGTCCAAGCGTTCGGGGAAGGCCATTGCGTTGCACGATCTGCTGGACGAGGTGAACGTAGACGCCGCCCGCTTTTTCTTCAACAATACCAAACCGACCAGTCCGCTGGACTTTGACTTGGGACTGGCAGTGCGTCAGGACAGCGAGAACCCGGTCTATTATGTCCAATATGCCCACGCCCGTATTTGCTCCCTCATGGCCAAAATGGCCGCTGAGGAAGGACTTACGATCCCGGCGGCGGCACAGGTAGACCCCTCCAAGCTCCAGAGCGCGGAGGAGGTCGCCCTGATCAAGACGCTGGCGCGCTTCCCGGATGAGATCCGTGTGGCGGCCCGGAACTACGATCCCTCCCAGCTCAACCACTACCTGATCGCGCTGGCGGGTGACTTCCACCGCTTCTACAATGCCCAGCGCATCAAGGGAGAGGCGGAAGATGTGGCTTTGGCGCGGCTCAAGCTGGCCGACGCCACTCGCAGCGTCATTGCCAACGGCATGAGTCTTCTGGGGGTCGCCGCACCGGAGAAAATGTGATGGCAGAGCAGGGAATTTGCACACGCGGAACACTTTGGGAGGTTTTACGATGATCCCGCAATGGAAAATCTACCCTCGTTCTCAGGGGCATAGTACGGTCTATCTGAAAAATGTGGTGACCGACCCATCTATTGAGGTGGGGGAGTATACCATTTACGATGATTTTGTCCACGATCCGAGAGATTTTCAACGAAACAACGTATACGATTGTCGGCGGAGTACCCGCTAAGCCGATTCGCAAGCGGTTTGACGACGAAACGATCAAACGGCTGCTTGCCCTCAAGTGGTGGGATTGGCCGGCGGAGAAGATACACCGGCATTTGGAGGATATTCGGTCAGGAAATTTAGAAAAGCTGATAACAGATGGGTGAAAAAGCGGCGCGGGAGGTTATCCCGCGCCGTTTTTTTAGGCCAATTTGAGGATTTCCCGCTTGAGCCGGGCGATAATGCGCTTTTCCAGCCGGGAGATATAGGACTGGGAGATGCCCAGCAGATCGGCCACTTCCTTCTGGGTGCGCTCCCGCTTGCCGTCCAGACCGAAGCGGAGGGTGATGATGGTCTGCTCCCGCGGGGACAGTTTTTTGAGGGCGGCGGAGAGAAGCTGACGGTCTACGTCGTCCTCTAAGGGCTTCATCACCATATCTCCGTCTGTGCCAAGAATGTCCTCAATGCGCAGTTCGTTGCCGTCGTAGTCGGTGTTCAAGGGCTCATCAAAGGAAATTTCACTTTTCAGGGAGGAGATTTTCCGCAAGTGCATTAAAATCTCATTTTCAATACACCGGCTGGCATAAGTGGCCAGCTTGATGTTTTTGTCGGGGCGGAACGTGCCCACAGCCTTGATGAGACCAATCGTGCCGATGGAGATCAGATCCTCAATACCCACGCCGGTGTTTTCAAAACGGCGAGCAATGTAGACGACCAAGCGCAGATTGTGTTCGATCAGTGCGCTTTGAACCGCTTCCTCATCCAAACGAGCCAGTAATTTGGCTTCTTCTTCTCGGGAAAAGGGGGCGGGGAGGGTGTCGCTGCCGCCGATATACATGATCTTATCGGTGGGAAGAAGCCCCAAGCGGCGCAAAAAGTCATTCAATCTTTGCCGCAAGGAGCGTTTTGCAGTTTTAGGGGGGAGAGAACGGATCGCTTGTTTCATGGCAGTTTCTCCTTTATTCTTCAAAGAGCAGGGCTTGATAGCTTCCGGTGTCGCTGACGGGGGTGGGGGATAGGGCAATGAGTCGGTTGGGGAAGGGTTTGCCGTCCACCTCCAAAGCATCGGCGCGGACAGCCAGCAGCAGGCCGTTGTCTATCCCGACGGAGCGGTAGGGGAGCAGACGGAACGCGGCGGGATCGGGAAGAGACTGAAAACACTGCGCCGGGTGGCGGTAGTCGGCTTCGGGAGGGAGAAGTGGGGCAAGACAGTCCCCCTCCACCACGGGGACACCGCGCCCTGTCATGGGGTCGGTGAGGGTATTGCCGTTGTCCAGCAGAGCAGTCAGGGTGGTGGAGCGCGATCCCAACCGAACCGTGATCTGCCTCAGCTCGGCAAGGCTGTGGCGGGCCAGCTTGCGTCCGCCCAGAGACAGCACGCCATAAGCGGCGGCGGAAAAGAGAAGAAGGGTGGGGACGCTCAAAGTTAGCGGCCTTCCCAGCATCAGTTCAAGGGCGTACAGCGCGCCTCCAAACGCCGCGGAAAGGGCAAGGAAGATTAGCACGCAGCGCAGGAGACGGCGGCAATGACCGTAAGCGAGCAGAACCAAGAGAACGGCAACAGCCAGTTTGAGAACAGGGTGGGGCAAGACAGGAAGCCTGACCACCGCGCAGAGTACGGAGTAGCCTGCGCCCAGCGCGGCGGCCAGCGCAATCCGCCGGCGGCGCAGGGGAGAGCCAGTGACCTTGCCTGTCAGCAAGAGCAGCAGGTAGTCGATGACAAAGTCCAAAAGGAAAAGAGAGTCTATGTAGATGACCATGGATGCCTCCTTTCCCGGTCAGGCTTTCAGTATACAGCTTGGGCCACACAAAAAAAGTCAAACGGGGGATGAAGGAACAACAAAAAAGAACGGCCCGCGTGGGCCGTCCTTTTTGTTTGTAATCTCTATTTCTCGTCGTCCAAGATCTCTCGGATCAAAAAACGGGGGCGGTGCTTGGTTTCCAGATAGATCTTTCCGATATATTCTCCGATCACGCCCAGAGAGAGCAGGATCAGCCCGCCGATGGCCCAGACCGAGCAGATAACGCTGGCCCAGCCTGCCACCGTCATCCCCATGGCCCACTGGGCGATGAAGGTGATCAGCATGGCAACGCTGACCAGAAAAATGAGAAAGCCCAAAGCGGTAATGAGGCGGATGGGCTTGGTGGAGAGGCTGGTGATGCCCTCCAGCGCAAAGGCGATCATTTTTTTTAGGGGGTATTTGCTCTCCCCGGCAAAGCGTTCACCCCGCTCATACTCCACCGTAGCGGTGGTATAGCCGATCATGGGCACGATGCCCCGGAGGAACAGGTTGACCTCCTTGAACTCCGCCAGACCCTCCAGCGCGGCCTTGGACATGAGGCGGTAGTCGGCGTGGTTAAAGACGACGTTTGCCCCAAGAGCGTTCATAAATCGGTAGAAGCCTTCCGCAGTAACACGCTTAAAGAAGGTGTCCTTTTTGCGGGAGGAGCGCACACCGTAGACAATGTCACACCCGTCATGATATTTGGCGACCATTTCGTCCACCGCGCCGATGTCGTCCTGAAGGTCGGCGTCCATGGAGATGACCAGATCGGCCCGCTCCTTGGCGGTCATCAGCCCTGCAAGGAGGGCGTTTTGATGGCCGCGGTTGCGGGTAAGATCGACGCCGCTGAACAGGGGGCAGTCCCGGTGTAGAGCCATGATAATAGGCCAGGTGGCGTCCCGAGAGCCGTCGTTGACAAACAGAATACGGCTACCGGAGGAGACAGCCCCATCGGCAATCAGCGATTCCAGCTTGGAGCGCAGACGTTTGGCCGTTTCAGGCAAGACTGCCTCCTCATTATAGCAGGGGACAACGATATAAAGTGTGTTAGGACGCATAAGACCGCCTACCTTTCGGCGTTAGACTTACTGTTTTTGCTGGCTGAGCGCCTGATCAAAGTGTTCGTTGATCTGCTTGGTGAACTCCACGGCGGCGTTATAACCCATTTTCTTCTGGCGGTTGTTCATGGCTGCCACCTCAATGATCACGGCCAGATTTCGTCCGGGCTTAACGGGCACGGTGAGGGAGGGAATGTCCACATCCAGAACGCTGGTGTAAAGGTTTTCCGTGCCCAGACGGTCATAGACAGCGTTTTCCCGCCACTGCTCCAAATTGACAATGATGTCGATCTCTTGCTGTTCCTTGACTGCGCCCATGCCGAAAAGCTGGCGCACATCCACCACGCCGATGCCGCGCAGCTCAATGTAGTGGCGGATCAGGGCGGGAGCTGTACCCACCAGACGTTTGGTGTCGGTGCGTTTGATCTCCACGGCGTCGTCGGCAATGAGGCGGTGGCCGCGCTTGACCAGCTCAATGGCAGTCTCGCTTTTGCCCACGCCCGCTTCCCCCAAAAGAAGCACTCCTTCACCGTAGACTTCCAAAAGAACACCGTGGCGGGTGATGCGGGGGGCCAGAGAGTTTTTCAAAAAGCTGATGAGGGCGCTCATAAAGGTACAGGTGGCGTCGGGGGTGCGCAGAATGGTGCGGTTGTACTTTTCCGCCATCTCCAGACACTCCGCATATGGCTCTAAAGAGCGGGTAATGATTAGGGTCGGGATGGGATAGCTGAACAACTGGTCAAAGATATTGCGGCGCTGCTGCGAGGTAAGGCCGGCCAGATAAGTATTCTCCACCAGACCCATCAACTCGATCCGCATGGGGTCGAAGTAATCAAAGAAACCGGTGAGCTGAAGGCCGGGGCGGTTTACGTCCTCCAAAGTGATGGGGGTGTCCTCATAGCCCGGCGCGCTGCGGATGACCTCCAGCTTAAACTCCTGAATGACTGCGCCAAGGCTGATGTGGTAAGGGGTCGCCATTCTTATCTCTCCTTTCAATCTCATGTGTTGGTATCATCATAGCGGATACGGGCAGGATATTATGCCGAAAGCGCGCGGAGATGCTGTTTTGCAACCTTTTTATAGAAGAACACGCTTAAAATGACGCAAAGGGCCTGAGAGATGGGATAAGAACACCAAACGCCCTCGGGATAGAAATAGGTAAACAGAGCGGCAATGGGGACAAGAGAAAGGATCGTGCGGGTCAAGGAGGCAATGAGACTTAACACAGGAGCGTCCAACGCCTGAAACACGCCGCTGAGGACAATGGCGATGGCGGCCATGGGGAAAGAAAGGCTGATGGTACGAAGGGCGACGATCCCCACCGTGACCGCAGCCTCCGGAGGATTGAAGAGGGAGAGAAAGACCTGCGGGAAGAGCCAGAAAAGCAACGTACCGCAGCACATGATAACCATGGAGAGCATGATGGAAAAACGAATGGCTTCCCGGATACGGTCTGCTTTTCGGGCACCGTAGTTATAGCTGATAATGGGGATCACGCCGTTATTTAGGCCAAAGATGGGCATCAGGACAAAAGATTCGATTTTGATATAGGCCGTAATGACGAACATATGGGCGTCGCTGATCGAACCCAAGAACTTGTTCATAATAGAGACGGCTACCGTGGTAAGGGACTGCATCAGGATGGCGGGCAGACCGATGCGGTAGATATCTGCCACAAGGTGACCGTGGAAGGAAAATTCCCGGGGACGGATGGGGACAATTCGATTGCGAAGCACCATGACAAAGCCGATGGTCATACCCAGCCACTGGCCGGCAATGGTTGCAATGGCCGCGCCCGCCACACCCATGGCGGGGAAACCGAAGTAGCCAAAAATCAGAATAGGGTCAAAAATGATGTTAAAAAGCGCGCCTGCGCCTTGAATGACCATAGGGCCGATAGAGTTCCCGCTGGCCTGCAAAATGCGCTCGGCGGAAAACTGCATACACACCCCCAGAGAACCGATGGTGACGATGCGGAGGTAATCCGTACCGTAGCGAAGGACATCGGGATCGTTGGTATACAGGCCGATAAACGGCTTTGCGGCGAAGAGGCCAAAGGCCGCAAGGGCCAGCCAAATGCAAAAGTAAATGAGGTAGCTGTGCAGGGCGACCTGAGACGCTTCCTCGGTGTTTTTCTCCCCCAAACGGCGGGCCAGCAAGGCGTTGACGCCTACTCCTGTTCCGGCGCAGATGGCGATCATCAAAGACTGGGCAGGGAAGGCGTAGCCCAGAGCCAAAAAAGCCTTGTCACTGGCCCAAGAGACGAAGATGCCGTCCACCATGTTGTAGAGGGCCTGAACCAGCATGGAGAGCATGATAGGCCAAGACATGGTGATGACCAGTTTTTTGACGGGCATAACGCCCATTTTGTTTTCTTGGGGCTGCAGGGTGTTTTCGTGGGTATCCAAGCGATCTTCTCCTTTTTCTTTGGTGCGTTCTATTTATAGCGCTTTGACGTAGCGCAGATCCACGCAGACCTTGGGTGGAAAGGGGATCTCAGTAGAAGTGCCGTCCCAAGCAAAGCCGTGGGCGGCATAGAAACGGCGGGCCTTTTCGTTTTCGCGCAGCACAAAGACGAAAGCATTTTGAAAGCCGTCTGCTTTCAGCCGTTTCAGGGCTTCTTCAAACAAGATGCCGCCGTAACCCTTGCCCCGCTCGGCAGGGCTGGTGTAAAACGATGCGATCTCGCCCCAGTCGGCGTAGGCGGCGTTGTCAAAGGTGCAGATGTCGCCGACGTTATAATTGCTTACGCGGGCACGGCAGTAGTTGATGCAGGAAACGGGGGTATCGCCGCGGTAAAGAAGCAGGCCGCGGACGCCGTTTTGGGTGAGGTAGTTTTGGCGAAACACCTCTACCCAGCGGTCGTCGGTGATCTCCCGGGCCATGTAGTCCGCCGGGACAGCGTCTTTGTAAGTGTCACGCCAGCCCAAAGCATGAATGAGGGACATGGCTCGAAAATGCTCGTCAGTCGTGGCGTCGATGATCGTGAAGTCGTCCATGTTTGTCTCCGTTACACTGCGGATGACGCGGCAAGCTCCTTTTCCGCCTCCTGCTTGGCAAGAGCCTTGGCGTTGGCCAGCATGAGCTTGATGCGGTTTTCCTGATTGATCTGGGTGGCGCTGGGGTCGTAGTCGATGGCGACAATATTGGAATAAGGGTAATCGTCCTTGAGCCGGCGGATCATGCCCTTGCCCACAATGTGGTTAGGCAGACAGCCGAAGGGCTGAGTGCAGACGATGTTGGGAACGCCTGCGTTAATCAGCTCCAGCATCTCGGCGGTCAAGAGCCAGCCCTCCCCCATCTTGTTTCCGTCACCTAAATAGCCTTGGATCAAGCGGTGCAGATCCTCAAACGTTCCGGGGGCGCGGAAACGCCCGGTCTCCTTCAAGGCTTGGATCATAGCATTTTGGCAGCGCTCCACATAGCGCTTGAAGAGAATGCAGACCTTTTTCTTGATCCATTTGCCGCCGTAGAGATCAATATCCGCAATGCGGTTATGGATCTTGAAGATGATGAAGTCGGTCAAGCCGGGGACGACCGGCTCTGCCCCCTCGGAGAGAAGGAAAGCCTCTAAGTTGTTGTTGCCCAGCGGGGAGAACTTTACATAGATCTCGCCCACAACGCCCACGCGAACCTTGCTTTCGCCCGCAACGGGGATGGCCTTGAACTGGTCGCAGATGCGGCGGAAGTTTTGGCACATACTCTTGTAGGAAAGGCCCTTGCCGGCGTCCATCTCCGCAATGAGCCAGCGGATGGAGTCGTCCACGGCCTTATCTGTGTCGCCGGGGGTGACCTCGTAAGGGCGGACTTGATTGGCCACGTTCATAATAATGTCGCCGTACATCATGGCAAAGACGGCCTTACGCAAGAAGTTCAGCGAGAGCTTAAAGCCCGGATTTTTCTCCAACCCGGAGAGGTTCACAGAGATGACGGGGATATAGGCCATGTCCGCTTTCTCCAGCGCCTTGCGGAGCAGGTGAATATAGTTGGACGCACGGCAGCCGCCGCCGGTCTGCGTGATGACCAATGCCACCTTATGGGGGTCGTAGCCGCCGTTTTTCACCGCGTCAATGAGCTGGCCGATGACCAGCAGGGCGGGGAAGCAGGTGTCGTTGTGGACATACTTCAGCCCTTCGTCCACAATGCCCCGGTGGTGGGTGTTGAGCATGACGGCGTGGAAGCCCTCTTTTCGTAGCAGCTCCACCATCATGGAGAAATGGATGGGCAGCATCTGGGGTACCAGAAGAGTGTAGTCCTTTTTCATCTCTTCGGTGAAAAGCAGACGGCCGGTCTTATCGTAGATCAGTTCAGCCATGGAAAGCAGCTCCTTTCGGGAGAGGTTCGTTAAAAAGCCAGTGGAAGGTGGGAACGGAGGGGGTCATGCCCAGAGAACGCTGGAGGGCCAGAGAGGCCGCGTTGGTCGTGAGGACAGAGCCGTAAGGGGTCTCGCCCCGGGCCAGATGGCGGCTGATCTGGTGAAGCTCCAGCAGCTTGCCGATCCCCCGGCAGCGGTAGTCGGGACGGACTTGCAAAAGCCCCATAGCGCCTTCCCTGTGGACGCCGATAAAGCCCGCCAAAACATCACCGTCGAATGCGCCCAGCATCACGCCGGCTTCCAGACGGTCGCGAAGATACTCCGCGTCCTCCTCCTTGTGGATGGCGGCGACTTGGGGCAGATAAGAAACGTCCAAGGGCCTGACTGCAAAAGGGCTGTCGGGCAGGAGCGGCGGGGTTTGCTTCAAGTAGGCCATTTGGTGGAACGTCTCCCCTAAAAAGGGCTTGACGCGGTAGTTTTCCCGCAAATAGGGCAGGCAGTGCTCCTCATGGATGGCGACCAAAATGTCCCGCTCCCACGGAAGGCGGGGAAAGATCCGCTCCGCCCCATCCAAATCGCTGCAGATGGTGGTAAACTCGGTAATGGGATGGTCACCGTGAGGAAACCCAATGAGACAGGAACGATCGTCAGCAAAAAGAACTTCGCCGATCCCACGGCGGATAGCTTCGGTAACGTCGATGTAGAGCAGCGGGTCACGGTCAATGACAGCTTGACAGGGAAGCATGGTCAATTTCCTTTCTGTTGGGCAAAGAGATAGGCAAAAGCGGGCCGGAATCCAGCGTTAAACGCCACATTTTGAGAGTTGATGTGGCTTTCGGCGGTGCTGTATAAGGGGACAGCGCCCCGGCGAAGGATCTCATCGCGCAAAAGGGCGGTGAGGTTGGCGGCGTAGCCCCTGCCGCGACAGATGGGAAGGACGTTGATGCCGATCTGCCAGAGCTTCTCCCCGTCCCGGCTGCAGGCGGCGATGCCTACAGGTTCGCCTTGTTCATCCAGCGCGGCCACACCTAAAATGTCGGGGGAATACTCGCCAAAAGCCACAGCATCCGTCCAGCGGTCGTCATCCCGAAAGCATTCCAGCTCGTCGCTCTCATACCAGCGCACAGCGGTAAGCGGCTTGGCAGGGACAAGCGGAAAGCGAGGGATGTAGAAATGGCGGAGTGGGCCGAGCTGATAACCCACAGGCTGGAGAATGTCCTCCAAGGCACGGAAATATCTGGGGGAAAAGAGCCATTCGGCGGGGATGCTCCGCAAAAGGGCGCGGCATGACTCTAAAACTTCCTCGCTGCAGGCAGCGACCAGCTTGCTGTTGTGTACAGCGATCTCTAAAATGGGCGTTTGATCGCTGTACTTGCGCCGCCCGGGGCAGTCCCGCCAGAGAACGATCTCATTGCCGGGCGTGTCAAAAAGAGCAGGGTCACAGCCCAGATCCAAGGCGAGCTGCGCCTTGGTAACGGCCCAAGCGGTCTGGTTATCCATGGTTGTTTCTTGCCTCCATAGCAGCCATCAGGGAGCGGATACGAATCTTCACCGCGCCCAGATTGCTGATGTCGTCGATCTTTAGCTGGGTGTAGAGCTTGCCGTTCTGCTCTAAAATAGTTCGCATCTCGTCGCCGGTGATGGCGTCGGTGCCGCAGCCGAAGGAGACCAGTTGGACAAGCTGCATATCCGGCTGTTCACACACATAGCGGGCGGCGTTATACATCCGGGCTTGGAAAGTCCACTGGTTGAGAACGGTGCGGGGCGCGTAGGGTTCGTGATAGGCCACCGCGTCCTCGGTGAGTAGAACGAAGCCGAAGGAGGTGATGAGGTCGTTGATGCCGTGGTTGATCTCCGGGTCGATGTGGTAGGGACGGCCCGCCACCACCAAAATAGGCTGGCCCTTGGCGCGGGCGTCGGCGATATACCGCGCGCCCTCGGCGCGAAGCTCCTCCTTGTAAACGTCATAGGCCCGGTAAGCCGCCTTGGCGGCGGCAGCGGTTTCCCGAGAGGGAATAAAGAACGTCTCTTCCATGAATTTGGCCATGTGTTTTTCAAAGTCGTGGGGACGGTGAAGGCCCACATAGGGGTTCAGGTAGCGCACGTCCTTGAGACAGGGGATATTTGCGGCCAGCAGCTCGGGGTAATAGGCCACTACAGGGCAGTTGTAGTGGTTGTCACTGCTTTTCTCATCGAAGTTGTAGGACATACAGGGGTAGAAAATGGTGTCGATGCCCTGCTCCACTAACTTTTCCACGTGGCCGTGCATGAGCTTGGCGGGGTAACAGACAGTGTCGGAGGGGATGGTGTGCTGGCCAAAGAGGTAGAGCTTGCGGGAGGATTCAGGGGACAGCACCACTTCAAAGTTCAAGTGGGTGAAGAAGGTGAACCAGAAGGGGAGGTTTTCGTAGAAATTCAGCCCCATGGGGAAGCCGATCTTGCCCCTGCTGCCGTCCCCGACGCCCTTGCCCTCCATGGCTCGGAGTTTTTCGTATTTGTAGTTCATCAGGTCGGGACGTTTGACCTTTTCCTGCCCCAGCGGACGGGAACAGCGGTTGCCTGAGATGAACTTCCGCCCGCCGTCAAAGGAGTTGACGGTGAGGGAACAGTGGTTGGTGCAAAGCCCGCAGGTGACGGGCTTGGCGGTGTGGGTGAATTTCTCCAGCGCAGAAGCGTCCAAAAGAGCGGACGCTTCCAGCTTGGCGTCCCGGGCGGCCAGAGCTGCTCCAAACGCGCCCATCAGGCCCGCGATGGTGGGGCGGGTCACGTTGCGGCCCAGTTCCTGCTCAAAGGCGCGCAAGACCGCGTCGTTGAGGAAGGTGCCGCCCTGAACCACGATATGCTTGCCCAGATCATCGGCCGAAACGGCGCGGATGACCTTGTAGATGGCGTTTTTCACGATGGAGATGGAAAGCCCCGCCGAGATATCCTCCACGCTGGCCCCGTCCTTCTGGGCCTGCTTCACGCTGGAGTTCATAAACACCGTGCAGCGCGACCCCAAATTTACCGGGTGCTGGGTCAAAAGCCCTAACTTGGAGAAGTCGGCGATGTTGTAGCCCAAGGCCTTGGCAAAGGTTTCAATAAAAGAGCCGCAGCCGGAGGAACAGGCCTCGTTGAGCATGATGGAGTCCACCGCGCCGCCGCGGATCTTAAAGCACTTCATGTCCTGACCGCCGATGTCGATGATAAAATCCACGTCGGGGTTGAAGTGGGCGGCGGCGTTATAGTGGGCCACGGTCTCTACCAAGCCAAGGTCGCAGTGGAAGGCGTTTTTGATCAGATCCTCGCCGTATCCGGTGACCGCCGCGCCCCGGATCACGATGCGGTCGCCGCAGAGCTTGTAGATCTCCTTGAGCTGTTCCAGCACAATGGCCACAGGGTTGCCAAGATTGGAGTGATAGTAGGTATAAAGCATTCCGCCGTCCGGAGCGATGAGTACCATCTTTGTGGTGGTAGAACCGGCGTCGATACCTAAGTAAGCAGGCCCTTCGTAGGCCGCGGGGTCTACCTCCGGCGGATGGGAGGCGTTGTGGCGGGCGACAAATTCATCGTAGTCTGCCTGACTTGCAAACAGCGGGGGCATGGTGTCCACCACATTGGCGCTCTCCACCGATTCCTCCAGCTGTTTGAACACCTGATCGTAGGGCCGCTCGGGGTAATCCGAAGCGCACAGCGCCGCGCCGATGGCGGCAAAGCAGTCGCCGTCCTCGGGGAAGACAGCGTGGGCCTCGTCCAGCTTCAGGGTCACCACGAAACGCTCCCGCAAGCCCTTGAGAAAGTGGAGCGGGCCGCCCAGAAAGACGATCTTGCCCTTTAACTCCCGGCCTTGGGTCAGACCGCCCACGGTCTGATCCACTACGGCCTGAAAGATGGAAGCGGCCACGTCCTCCTTGCGGCCGCCCTGATTCAGAATGGGCTGGATATCGGTCTTTGCAAACACGCCGCAGCGGGAGGCGATGGGGTAGATTTTTTCGTGCTTGAGAGACAGCTCGTCTAATTCGCCCACGGTGACGTTCATCAGTGTGGCCATCTGGTCGATGAAAGCGCCCGTGCCGCCGGCACAGGAGCCGTTCATCCGCTCCTCCAGGGCGCCGCCGAAGAAGATGATCTTGGCGTCCTCGCCGCCCAGTTCGATGACAGCATCCGTGTCGGGGATAAAGGTGTTGACGGCAGCGGCGGTGGCGTAGACCTCCTGAACGAAGTCTAAATTACAGGCCTTTGCAACGCCGAGACCCGCCGAACCGGTGATGACCAGCCGGACATCTTGACCCTCCAGCATTTCCTGAATGCCGTGCAGCGTCTCGCAGGCCCGCTCGCGGGCCTTGGAATAGTGCCGCTCATAGGAGCGGAAGAGAAGGTTGTTTTGTTCGTCCAGCACCACGACTTTGACGGTGGTGGAGCCGATGTCGATTCCGATCCGTAAGCTCATAGTTTCACCTCTTAAAAAACGTACTTATACATTATATAAGATTTCGACAAGTTTTACAACCACAATTTCGCCGGAAATGGGTGGGAGAAGGATTGTTTACAGAAAGGTCAAAGTTATGGAAAGGACGCCCAAATTTTTTTGATTTTGCCCTTGACTTTGACGTTACGTCATAGTGTATGGTATGATGCAGAAAGGAGGTGAGCACATGAAAGCCATCCATGAGGTGTGCGAAGCCACGGGGTTGACGCCGAGAACCCTGCACCATTACGACGCCATTGGGCTTTTGAAGCCTACGGCGGTGACTGAGGCGGGCTACCGGCTTTACGACGACGCGGCACTCGGGAGATTGCAGAATATTCTCCTGTTTCGGGAGTTGGAATTTCCGCTAAAAGATATCAAAACCATTTTAAACGACCCGAATTTTGACCAACAAGAGGCGCTGGGCCAGCAGGTCAAGCTGTTGGAACTGCGGATCAAACATCTGCAACGGCTGATAGAGTTGGCAAAAACGACACAAAAAGGAGGAAACGATATGAGTTTTCAAGCATTTGACTCCACGGAGATTGACCAATATGCCAAAGAGGTCAAGGAACGCTGGGGCGGCACGGCGGCTTACGCCGAGAGCCGGGAGAAACTCAAGGACAAGACGAAAGAGGAAGTGGACGCCATGGGCGGGGAGCTGATGGACATTTTTGTCCGCCTTGGGCGGCTGCAGGGGCAGGAGGCAGACAGCCCGGAAGTCCAAGCCCTGATCACAGAGCTTCAAGCCTTTATCAGCGCCCACTATTACCACTGTACCGACGAAATTTTGGCGGGGCTGGGCGAGATGTATGTGGCCGACGAGCGAATGAGGACCAACATTGACCGCTCCGGCGGCGAAGGGACAGCCGCCTTTGCGGCTCGGGCCATTCAGGAACATATCAAGAAGTAAGGAATGCAGACAGTGCGCCGCGCCACAAAATTGTGGCGCGGCGCGTTTGATTAAAACTCCATTAAAAAACCACCTAACTACTTGACGTGCAATATTATACAAGATATAATATCGCCAGTTTGATAGTAAGGAGGCGGAAACGGTGGTATTTTCTGTGGCGTCACCGTTGCTGGACGGCTGTGTGCTGGCGCTGATCGATCAGGGTGACACCTACGGCTACGCGCTGACTCAGGGCATCCAGCAGTGGCTGGAAATCTCCGAATCCACACTGTATCCTATTTTGCGAAGGCTTCAGCAGCAGGGGGCTTTGCAGACCTATGACAAGCCCTTTCAGGGCCGCAACCGGCGGTACTACGCCATTACGCCGGTGGGGAAGGTGCTGTTGAAAGCATATCGGGACGAGTGGTACAGCTACCGGGAAAAGGTAGAAGCACTGTTATTCGCAGCGGAAGGAGAGACGAACCATGAGCAATGAGGAATTTCTGCGGCGGCTGGAAGGGGCGCTGAAAAACCGCGTCCCCCAAGAGGACGTGGACGACGCCATGAACTACCACCGGGAATATTTTGCCGAGGCGGGGGAGAACGCCGCGGAGGAGCTGCCCGCGCCGGAGGCGGTGGCGGAGCAGATCATCCGGGAGCGGGCGGAATACCTTCGCAAGCGGCAGTTTAAGTGGGCCAGACCCGCCGTTGTCGCCGCGCTGTGTATCGGTCTGGTGGTGACGGTGGCGGTGAGCTGGGGTGCAAAGCACTTCTTCCGTGATCTGTGGGGGCGCGCCGTGCGGCCGGATACTCCGTTCGCAGTTGCTGAACAGGACGTGGTCTCTCAAGTGACGGAAGGGACGTATGCGGGAACGGGTTTTGTGACCACAGAAACGGGAAGCCGGGTCTATGTGTCCGGGACAATGGCCGCCTTTGAATCCATCGTGATCGAGGGCGTGTCCGACAATGTGACCATCACCGCTGCGGGAGAGGAGTTTCGGCTGGATATTGATCACGACAAGAAGGAAAACATGGACTGCAATGTGCTGGACGGTACACTCTACATCTCCGGTGATCTGGACGGGATGTTCAACATGGGCTATGAGCCGGGGAATATCACTATTACTGTGCCCCAAGACATAAGCTGGCGGTCTATGGTGCGGGTGGACACCGACATGGGGAATATCTATCTGGAGAATATCGACGCCGGGGAAGTGGAGCTGGACACCGACACGGGCAACATCACCGTTTCCAACGGACACTTCAACAATCTGGACTGTGACAGCGATTTGGGAGATGTGACCGTGACCTCGGTGGAGGCCGATTCCCTGAAGTGCTGCTGCGACTGCGGTCAGGTAAACGCGATAGAGTTTGTCGCCAATGAGACTGATCTGGAGTCCAACCTTGGCAGCGTCACCGCCATCGCAGTGGGTGCGCGGAGCGACTACTCTCTGGAGTTGGAGGTAGATCTGGGAGAGGTGAAGGTGGACGGGCAAAAGGTGTCCAGCCCCTATGAAACCTATGGGAAAAGCTATGTTTTGAAGGCCAAGGCCGACGTGGGCAGCGTGACGCTGGATTTCACCGAGGCATCATCCGTTCCCTCGCTCCCTGACCCGCCCAGCCTGCCTGATCCGCCGGAGCTTGCTGAAGTTTTTCATTAACATGAAACAGCAAAACGCCGAAGGCCGTCAAGACCTTCGGCGTTTTCTTGCCTTTTTCGGGGAAGTGTGGTAAACTGACAAATAATTATGCTTGTTGACTCAGGAGGCTGTTATGACAAAGGAATTGGAACGCATCCTGCCGTTGGTACAAAAGCCCGCCCGGTATACAGGCGGGGAGTACCGGGCGGTGGTAAAGGATAAAGAGACCGTGGATTTTCGCTTTGCCCTGTGTTTCCCTGATACATATGAGATCGGTATGTCCAATCTGGGGGTGCGTATCCTTTATGGGGTGATGAACCGCATGGAGGGGGTGTGGTGCGAGCGTGCTTTTGCCCCTTGGGGAGACATGGAGGAGCAGATGCGCGCCCACAATATCCCGCTGTGGGGCTTGGAGAGCGGAGACCCCTTACAGGAGTTCGACATCATCGGCTTTTCTCTGGGCTACGAGATGGCGTATACCAACGTCCTCAACATGATGGATCTGGCCGGGCTGGAGGTGCGGCGGGAAAACCGGCTGGACACATGGCCGCTGATCGTGGCAGGGGGGACGTGCTGCTACAATCCCGAACCGCTGGCCGATTTTGTAGACGTGTTCTCTCTGGGCGAAGGGGAGGACGTGACGGTGGAGATGATCAACGTCTGCCGCCGGGGCAAGAAAGAGAATTGGAGCAAAAACCGCCTGTTGCAAGAGCTTTCCAAAGTGCCGGGGCTGTATATCCCAAGCATGGTGGATGTTACCTACGGTGAGGACGGCACTATTGCGGCGCTTACTCCGTCTGAAGGGGTGGAGCTTCCCATCCTCAAGCGAGTGGTCAGCGACATGAACACCTCCTACTTTCCCACCGACACCATTGTCCCCTCCACCGAGGTGGTTCACGACCGGGTGACTCTGGAGCTGTTTCGCGGGTGCATCCGGGGCTGCCGGTTCTGTCAGGCGGGGTACGCCTACCGCCCGGTGCGGGCCAAAGACCCCAAGGTGGCGCTGGAGCAGGGGATCGCGGCGTGCAAGGACTCGGGATATCAGGAGATGACCCTTTCCAGCTTGTCCACCAGCGACTACCGGCCTCTGGTAGAGCTGTGCGATGGGCTGCTGGACTACTGCAAGCCCCGGGACATCGGCCTTTCTCTGCCGTCCCTGCGGGCGGACAACTTCTCCATGAGCCTGATGCAGCGGATGCAGGAGGTGCGGAAAAGCGGCCTGACCTTTGCCCCTGAGGCGGGGACTCAGCGGCTGCGGGACGCCATCAACAAGAACGTCACCGAGGAGGATCTGATGCAGTCCTGCCGCACGGCCTTTTCCGGCGGTTGGACAAGCGTGAAGCTCTACTTTATGCTGGGGCTGCCCACCGAGACCGACGAGGATGTGCTGGGGATCGCCGAGCTTGCTAAAAAGGTGGTGCAGTGCGGCAAGGCCTATGCCGCCAATCCCCGCCGCGTTCATGTGACTGTATCCACCGCTTGCTTTGTTCCCAAGCCCCATACGGCTTTCCAGTGGGAAGCGCAGGTGGATATGGACGAGTATATGCGCCGGGTGACCCTTCTGCGGGAAAATATGCGTGACCGCAGCATCTCCTATAACTGGCACGATCCGGACACCAGCTTTTTGGAGGCGGTGTTTTCCCGGGGCGACCGACGGCTGGGAAGAGCCATTGAAGAGGCGTGGCGCAGGGGAGCAAAATTTGACTCATGGAGCGAGTACTTTGACCTGAACCGTTGGCTGGAGACCTTCCAAGACTGCGGCATTGATCCCCATTTCTACGCCAACCGGGTACGCAAGGATGACGAGGCGTTTCCGTGGGAGGTCACGTCCACCGGCGTGACCAGAGCCTTTTTGGCGCGGGAGCGCAAACAGGCCTACGCGGCGGTGATCACGCCCGACTGCCGCCATCAGTGCTCCGGGTGCGGCGCGAACCGTTTTTGCAAGGGAGGGGTCTGCGATGCCTAAGGATCGGCTGTTGTTTGAAAAGACCGGGCGGGCGCGCTACATTTCCCATCTGGATCTGATGAGAACCTTCCAGCGGGCATTTCTGCGCGCCGACATTCCCATCAAGCACACCGAGGGCTTTAACCCTCATCCGTTTATCTCCATTGCGCTGCCACTGTCTCTGGGATTTTCCAGCGCGTGCGAGATCTTGGAGTTTGGCCTGTTGGAAGGGACAAACCACGCGGATGTGCCCGCCAAGCTCAACGCCGTGCTGCCCGAGGGCGTGGTAGCGCGGGCGTGTTATCCCGGAGAGCGGTCTTTGAAAGAACTGGCGGCGTTGGAGTATGCGATCCACTTGGAATTCGACAGTGATCCACAGGGGCTGATCGCAGCTTGGAGCTCTGCCATGAGCCGGGAAAGCTGGGTTATCGAAAAGAAGTCGAAGAAGGCCAAGAGCGGAACGACCACTCTGGACATCGCGCCTCTTATCAAGGGATTTAACTTTACAGAGGTTGAAAACAATGGAATTGAACTGACGTGTACAGTGTCGGCACAGAATCCGGGGTTGAATCCAAATGTAATGGTAAATGCCCTGACAGAGGAGTTCCCAGAATGGAAGCTGTCTTTTGTGACCTACCACCGTGGGAGAGCTTTGGACAAGGACGGAAAAGAATTCCGTTAAGAAAGTTTGTTAAAAAGTTTGACAAGTTTTGCGCTGTGAAGTACACTAAAATAGAAGCAAGAGAAAATCAAAGGGTGTGTCCGTGATGAGAAAAGAAAAGGTGTCCACTGCCGTGATCCGGCGCTTGCCGCGATACTACCGCAATCTGGAAGAACTGAGCCGGGCGGGTGTCGTGCGGATCTCTTCCGGGGCGTTGAGCGCGGCCATGGGGATCACCGCTTCACAGATCCGCCAAGACCTGTCCTGCTTTGGAGAATTTGGTCTTCAGGGCTATGGCTACAACGTAGAGAACCTTCGACGGGAGATCGGCGAGATCTTGGGCGTTGGACAGGGCCATCGGGCCATTCTTCTTGGGGCGGGCAATCTGGGCCGGGCGCTGATGGAGAACTTTCACTTTGAACGCACGGGCTTTACGCTGACTGCTGCCTTCGACGTTGACCCCGCTGTGATCGGAAAAACGCTTGCCGGAGTGCCTGTGCTGGATCTCAAGGAGCTGGAAGGGTATCTGGAGCGGGAAGGGGCGGACGTTGCGGTGCTTACCGTTCCGGGCGGCGTGGCCCAAGCCGTGACCGACCGGCTGACCCAGTGCGGAGTGCGCGGACTTTGGAATTTTACCAATATGGAGCTTTCTACGCCGAAGTCCACTGTGGTGGAAAACGTCCATTTTGCGGACAGCCTGTTGACGTTGGGGTATATGATTCTGGAAAATAAGGAGTAGCCTATGAAACGCAAAGTCGCGGCGGTCATCGCCGCTGTAGTATTGATCGGTTTGGGTGTTGCGGTGGCAATCGGAGGGTCCGGCGAAGATCCGCTGGTGGCCAAAAGCTATCTGGAGAGCACCTATCCTTCTGCGGTGGCCCAAACCCTTCAAAAACGGGCTTCCGCGGGCACAAAGACCGCCTACGATCAGGCTGCCGCCAAGCTGGACAAGGCGGGGGATGCAGACGTAAAGGCCGCAGAGAAACTGCAAGGCACGGTGGGTGGCTACGTTCCCAAGGCGGTGAAGGCCGGGGACACGTTGACGTTAACCCAAGGTGCGAGCATGGTGGTTTACAGCGGCACGGGCGCGGTTGACCAAGGGACGCTGATAGATGTGACCGATGGCAAGACGGTCGCACAAAAGGGCGGCGTGACGACCGGTCACCGGTACATAGCCGCCGGGCGGAGCGTGACCGTGTGTGTGGATGTGGCGGGACAGATCGGCGTGCAAGGGACGGTTTCCATCGCGAACGGAGGCGGGCAAGGCGGCGAAACGCTGCCCTTTGCAGACGTCAAGAGCGGTGATTGGTATTATGAAGCGGTGACCTTTGTCTATGGAAAGGGGTATTTCTCCGGCACTGCGGCGAATACTTTTTCGCCGAACGCGTCCATGACCCGCGCCATGCTGGCGACGGTGCTTCACCGGGCTTCCGGGCTGGAAAAACCGGGGAGCGGGGAGTCTTTTGCCGACGTTCCGGCAGGGCAGTGGTACTCCGATGGTATTGCGTGGGCCAGCGAACGGAAAATTGTGAACGGCATGGGCAACGGACTCTATGCGCCTGACCTTGCTGTGACCAGAGAACAGCTTGTGACCATGCTGCACCGCTATCAAACCGACCGCAAGGGGAACGTGAGTGCAAAGGGCTCGCTGGCGGGCTATCCAGACGGGAACACTGTGGCGGACTGGGCCAAAACGGCCATGGAGTGGGCCGTGGGGGCGGAGCTGGTCAAGGGCCGAGACACCGGACACTTAGACCCCAAGGGCACTGCAACCCGTGCGGAGGTGGCTACCATTCTGCAGCGGTTCGAGGCTCTTGGCTGAGACTGTAACCGATAAGTGACAAGTGCATAAGATGAAGTGAGACAGTTCCAAACCGTCTCAAACTTATGTAGGAGGTACTTTACTATGTGTGGCAACAATGGTTGTGGCTGGGGCGGCGGCAGCTGCCTCTGGATCATCATCATCCTCATCGTGCTGTTCTGCTGCTGCGGCAACGGCAGCTGGGGCGGCAACATGGGCGGCTGCGGCTGCAACAACAACAACGGCTGCGGCTGCTGAGCCGCCGATCATTACACAAAAGACCATAAGAAAGGGCGGCGTGGGAAACCACGCCGCCCGATTTTTATGTTTCGTGAGTTGTTCGTTTGGTATACATTCCCTGCTGCTCTATGGAACTTATTTTCATGTGCATGATTAACGAAGGAACACCGATATCCAAATGGTCTTTGCCAACATAGAGCTTTATGTAAGTATTAGGAACACCAACTTTTGCCTGTGGCTCTACAGGGATCCAACCATAACCTTGAAGGTAAAACTCTGCCCAATAGTGACCACGGAAATGAGTGCTTTTGATCGTTTCGTCATAAATGATCCCCATGACAAAACGGGCGGGAATGCCCTTGTAACGGAGGGTGGCCAAAAGGAGATTCGTAAACTCACCGCAGCAACCGCTTTGAGCAGCCAAAGCATCCTCTGCATCCTCCATAAGATTGTCATAGTACATCTCTTGAGCAAGCTCCACATCATAGGTCAGCGCCTTGCTGACTGCCTCCGTGGTGTTGATCACGTAAGTCATCACGTCGTCGCCTTTGATCTCGGCGGCGAGTTTACTTACCAACTCACCGGAATAGGCGGTAGCTTCTGTTTCCTCCAAATAGGGCTGGACGGTAAGAGGATAGACCTGATTTTCAATAGGCACAGGGGACAGGTCGTTGTATTTCTGATTTTTCACGACCAATCGGATATCCAGACTATTGCCCTGAAACCCAATCGGTTTCGGTTCGCCGTCAATGTGTTGGGGATAGCTACCCATGGCGTCCATGTCAAAGTCCTTGCCAATGATGCGGTATAGCCTTCCGGCGGCGTAGTCGTCGCTGAAGTTGACGATCTCCTCCGGCGGTTCAGATTCTGGCAAGGGATTTGGAGCAGAAGAAACGGCGCAACCACTTAACAAAAGGAAAAACGTCAAATAGACGCACAAAAATTTGCGAAAACATAGTCGCACAATATCGTCTCCCTTGCCGATTTTCTGAACCTTCATGCCGATTGATGCGCTTGTGGCGCGTAGCTTTTATCCACGCACAGATCATCAATGGAAAGGGTTTTAACGTCGGCGAGAATGGGGTGATCGGAATATTGCTTGCGGGAACAAAAGACATAGCCGAGGAGCTGCTCGGATTCCTCTGCGACAAAAATGGGACAGTCGCTGTCGGCCAACATGGCACAAAAAGTGTCTGGAGAAATTTCGGGTCTGGCAGGACGAAAGAGATCGGGCCGGGCATCGTTGTGGATTTGATGAACCTGAACAAGCAATCGGTTGACGGCGGGTAGATCCAACTCTGCTGCAGGGCGTATGATAATTTCTCCCATGTTGATCAAATGGTTGCCAGCAGATCGCTCATAGAGTAAAGCCCCGGCTTGTCCACCGTCGCCATAAAGGCCGCGGCGCGGAGCGCGCCGCGGGCAAAGACCTCGCGGGAGGCGGCGTGGTGGTGAAGCTCCACAACCTCCTGCTCTCCGGCGAAAATGACCTCGTGGTCACCTACGATAGAACCGCCGCGGACGGCGGAAATGCCGATCTCGGTGTGGTCGCGCTGCTGGCGGACGCTGTGGCGATCATAGACAAACTGGGGCGTGAAGGGAAGCCCCTCCTTGGCGGCGTTTGCCAGCATGAGGGCGGTGCCGCTGGGCGCGTCCAGCTTTTTGTTGTGGTGACGCTCCACGATCTCCACATCGAAGTCCTCGCCCAGCACCTGCGCGGCCCGGCGGGTCAGCTCCAGCAGGAGATTGACCCCCACCGAGAGGTTGGCGGAACGGAAAACGGGGATGACCTTGGCGGCGTCCGCGATCTGGGCCAACTGCGTGTCGTCGTAGCCGGTAGAAGCCAGCACAAGGGGGAGCTTGCGCTCCAGACCGTAGGCCAAAAGAGCGCCCAGAGCGGCGCTGGCGGAAAAATCCACCAGCGCCTGCGCGGGAACGCTGCATTCAGCCGGGGTTGCAAAAACAGGGTAGGGAGACCCGGGATTGCTGCCCAGCGGGTCGATGCCTGCCACAATGTCTAAATCGTCCCGGTCGGCACACAGCCGGGTGATGGTTTGACCCATACGTCCGTTGCAGCCGGAAAGAATGAGCTTTGTCATTGGCGCGCCCTCCGTTTAGAGCAGGCCGCAACGGGACATGGCGACCTTGAGCACGTCCAGATGGGCGGGGGACATATCGCACAGAGGGAGACGCAGAGGGCCGGCCTCCTTGCCCAGCAGGTCGAGAGCGGTCTTGATGGGGATGGGATTGACCTCAACGAAAAGCGCGTCGATGAGGGCCATGTAGTCCAACTGGAGCTTGGAGGCCTCCTGAAAACGATCCTCCAGACACAGATGGCTCATTTTCACCATGACCTCCGGGACGATGTTGGAGGCCACGGAGATCACGCCCTTTGCGCCCAGAGACATCATGGGGACCACTTGGTCGTCATTGCCGGACCAGACGAAAAAGTCCTCGGGGCAGATGGAACGGGTGTGGGCCAGAAGAGAGAAATTTCCGCTGGCCTCCTTGACGCCGTTGATCTTGGGGTTTTCGGCCAGAATCTTGTAGGTGTCGGCGGTGAAGGAAACGCCGGTGCGGCCGGGGACGTTGTAAAGGATGATGGGGAGATCCACCCGGTCGGCGATGTACTCGTAGTGTTTGATCAGGCCGGTCTGGCTGGCTTTGTTGTAGTAGGGAGTGACGTGGAGGAGCGCGTCCGCACCGGAATCCTGCGCGTGCTGGGAGAGGTAGACGGCGGCGGAGGTGTCGTTGCTGCCTGCGCCGGCGACTACCTTGACCCGGTGATCCACCCGCTTGACACAAAATTCTACCGTGGCGATATGCTCTCGAATGGACATGGTGGCGGACTCTCCGGTGGTGCCGCAGACACAGATGGCGTCGATCCCAGCGGCGATCTGCTCGTCGATCAGACGGGCAAAGGCGTCGAAGTTCACTGCGCCGTTTTGGTCAAAGGGAGTAACGATGGCAGTACAAGCGCCGGTAAAGACAGGCTCACGCATGGTTTTGCTCCTTTCTATCAGACACGGTGGTCAATGTAGCCCTCGGCACACAGCAGTTCGGCCAGCAAAACGCCGCCGCCGGCCGCGCCGCGCAGGGTATTGTGGGAGAGGGAGACGAACTTGTAGTCATACTGGGTGTCAGGGCGCAGACGACCCACAGAGACGGCCATGCCGCCCTCCAGCTCCCGGTCCAGCTTGGCCTGAGGACGGTCAGGCTCATCAAAATAATGGAGGAACTGCTTGGGGGCGGTGGGAAGCTCCAGCTCCTGCGCGCGGCCCTTAAAGGAAGCCCAGATGGACTTCATCTCGTCCTCGGTGGGCTTTTTTGCAAAGCTGACAAACACCGCGGCGGTATGACCGTTGGAGACGGGTACACGCAGACACTGGGCGGTGATGGCGGGGGAGGCGGCGGTCTTGATCACGCCGTCTTCCACCGTGCCCCAGACCTTCAGAGGCTCCTGCTCGGACTTTTCTTCCTCACCGCCGATGTAGGGGATCAGGTTATCCACCATCTCGGGCCAAGTCTCAAAGGTCTTGCCCGCGCCGGAAATGGCCTGATAGGTACAGGCCAGCACCTTGGTGATGCCGAACTGGCGCAGGGGAGACAGGGCGGGGACATAGCTCTGGATGGAGCAGTTGGACTTGACGGCAATGAAGCCCCGCTTTGTGCCCAGACGCTTGCGCTGGGCCTCAATGACCTTGATATGGTCGGGGTTGACCTCGGGAATGACCATGGGCACGTCGGGCGTCCAACGGTTGGCGGAGTTGTTGGAGACCACGGGGCACTCCGCCTTGGCGTAGCGTTCCTCCAACGCTTTGATCTCGTCCTTCTTCATGTCCACTGCGCAGAACACGAAATCCACTTGGGCGGCAATGGCCTCCACGTCGGCGGTGGCGTCCATCACCACAAGATCCTTGGCACAGTCCGGGATGGGCTGGGTCATCGCCCATTTCGCACCCACTGCGTCCTCGTAACGTTTGCCGGCACTGCGCTGGCTGGCGGCGACCACCTTCAGCTCAAACCAAGGATGGCCTGCGAGCAGGGTAATAAAACGCTGCCCCACCATGCCGGTAGCGCCGACAACACCCACTTGATACTTTTCCATAGAAAGTCCTCCTTTTGTCCACTGCTATCCTATGGGATGCAGGGGAAATAGTTTCCGTTGACCTTTTGTAAAAAAGCGTTGAAAAATGGCGATAGGTCCAGTATAATAGAACTACTGTTATGTTGTATACTAACACACTCTCTTTTCGGTGTCAATTTGCCCGACGTGAAAGATTGGAGTTTATTATGAGAAAAAAACTGGCGAAATTGTTGATCGCAGCATTGCTTTTGACCGCGCTGCCCTTTGGGACGGCGGCATCGGCGGCAGATGACAAGCCTCTTCGGGTGGGCCTTTACTACAACAGCACCACCGTCGTGGTAAGTAATTTGGAGAATGTTCAGGGGGCGGGCTATGCCTTTGGATATTACGACGCTGACCGCAATTTTGTGAAGCTGGGGGAAACCTCAGAGGGCAAGATCAGCGTAATGAAGACCCAGAACCTCTACCTGACCAACGGTGGCCTCTACGTCTATGAATCCGAAGGTGCAGCCGGGGTCGTGGGGTGCTATCATGTCCACCTGCCTTGGACATACCCCGACTTTGAAAGCGCGCAGGCGGCGGCTGCCACGGTGAAGGACGGCTTCGTGGCGTGGATCGAGGGGGCGTACTATGTCCGTATGGGTTCTTACGCCAGCCGCACCGCCGCGCAGGACGCGGTGAACGCGCTGGGCGTGGAGGGGGCGACGGTGGGAGAGACCGGCGCCTATGGCTACTCAGCGGTGGCCACGGGCACGACCCGTATCCTGTTCCAGTTTGACGCCAATGTGGCGGGAGAAGCTGGAGCGTTTGGCGTGCTTCCGGGGCTGGAGGAAGGCGTAAAAGCCGTCACGAAGTTCAAGGGTGAAAAATTCTACGGCGGCTTCCGTTTTGAGCGCATCAACGGGGGAGACTCTACCGTCGTCAATGTTGTAAACATCGAGGACTACGTAAAGGGCGTCATTCCCTATGAGATGAGCCCCTCTTGGCCGCTGGAAGCGTTGAAGGCGCAGGCCGTGGCGGCAAGAACCTACGCAATCAGGAAAATGCGGGGCGGAAGCCACAGCAAGAGCTATCACTTTGACATCTGCACCAAAACAGACTGTCAAGTTTATCACGGAATCGGGCTGGCCAACGCAACCACCAATCAGGCCGTGGAGGAGACGGCGGGGCAGATGGCCTATTATAATGGCCAACTCATTGACGCGGTGTATTCCTCCAGCCACGGCGGAGCATCGGAGGATGTAAAAAATGTTTGGGGTACGGATGCGCCCTATTTGAAGGGCGTGATTGACCCTTATGAAGCAGACGTGGCGGATATTGCGGGGAATTATAAGTGGACAAAGACTTATACTCCGGCGACACTGAAGGCGCGGCTGCAGGAAAAGGGCATCGTATTAAACGGCGATCTTGTGAACTTTACCACCAAGAAAAGCGAGACGGGGAATGTGATCTCCTTTACTGTGACCGATTCATCGGGAAAGAATTATACGGTGTCCCGTTCGAGAGTGCGGGAATATCTGGCCATTAATTCTATCCGGTTTAACCTCATTATTTCCGGGGGAACGGCCGGGACACCGGGCTATACCATTGCGGAACGGCCCGGTACGGTGGGCGACCTGACCACTCAGTATGCCATCAGCGGCGACGGAACGGTCACCGCCATCCCAGAGGGAGCGTATGCCATCACCGGGGACGGCGTTGCCAAGTTAGAGCCATCCCCCGGCGCGCCCACGGGCACGGGGGAGAATGTGGTGTATACCTTAGACGGCAAGGGCTGGGGACACAGTCTGGGTATGAGCCAGTGGGGCGCATACGCCATGGCCAAGCGTGGTATGAATTACTTAGATATCCTGCATTTCTACTATACTGATATTACTGTGGAGTAAGGAGATCATGGCATTTGAAAACCTCGGATTTTGATTATGAGCTTCCTGCGGAGTTAATCGCCCAGACCCCTCTGGAGCGGCGGGACGCTTCCCGGCTGATGACCTTGGACAAGGAAACGGGAGCGGTGGGCCACCGGCATTTTTATGAGCTTCCTTCCCTCTTGAAACCGGGGGACTGTCTGGTACTCAACGATTCCCGCGTCTTGCCCGCCCGGCTCATCGGCCACCGGGAGAGCGGCGGCGCGGCGGAAGTGCTGCTTCTGACGGATAAAGGGAACAAAACTTGGGAATGTCTGGTGCGTCCGGGGCGAAAGCTCCGGGAGGGCGCACGGGTGAACTTTGGCGACGGCGCGCTGACAGCGGAGATCACAGAGGTTTTGCCCGACGGCAACCGTCTGGTTAAATTTGAATATGAGGGTATCTTTTTGGAGGTGTTAGAGCGGTTGGGGAAGATGCCTCTTCCGCCGTATATCAAGGAAGAACTCCAAGACAGGGAACGGTATCAGACGGTATATTCCAAGGAGGTCGGGTCGGCTGCCGCACCCACAGCGGGGCTGCATTTTACCAAGGAACTCCTTCAAGAGATACAGGACATGGGAGTAAAGGTGTGCTATGTGACCCTACATGTGGGCTTGGGGACATTCCGGCCTGTGGGAGAGGAAAATTTGGAAGAACACGATATGCACAGCGAATACTGCGAGATCTCTCAAGAGACCGCCGACACGATCAACGCCGCGAAGGCCGCCGGCGGGCGGGTCATCTGCGTGGGAACGACCTCCTGCCGCACGGTGGAAAGCTGGGCGGGGGAGGATGGAACGCTGGAAGCATCCTCAGGATGGACGAGCATCTATATCTATCCCGGCTATCGCTTTAAGGTGATGGACGCGCTGGTGACGAATTTTCACCTTCCCCAGTCCACTTTGATCATGCTGGTGTCTGCGCTGGCTGGGCGGGAACACGTTTTGGCGGCCTATGAGGAGGCGGTGAAGGAGCGCTACCGTTTTTTTAGCTTCGGCGACGCCATGTTTATTTCGTAAGAAGGAGACTGCCCTGTGTTTAAAGTAACGAAAACCGAAGGGCGTGCGCGGCGGGGTGTGTTTACCTGCGCCCACGGCACAGCCCAGACCCCTGTGTTCATGAACGTCGGCACGCAAGGGGCGATCAAAGGGGCGGTATCCGCTCTGGATCTGAAGGAGATCGGCTGCCAGATCGAATTGTCCAACACCTATCATCTTCACCTGCGGCCCGGCGACGACGTGGTGCGGCAGATGGGCGGTCTCCACAGGTTTATGCGCTGGGACGGGCCTATTCTCACCGATTCCGGCGGGTTTCAGGTGTTTTCTCTGGCGGGACTTCGGAATATCACCGAGGAGGGCGTCACCTTCGCCAGCCACATAGACGGCCACAAGGTCTTTATGGGCCCCGAGGAGAGCATGGCCATCCAGTCCAACTTGGGCAGCGATATTGCCATGGCCTTTGACGAGTGCGTGGAGAATCCGTCTACGGAGGAATATGTCAAAGCCTCCTGCGAACGAACCCTGCGCTGGCTGGAGCGGTGCAAGGTCAGGCACGACGCGCTGAACGCCGCTCCCGGCTGCGTCAACCCCAAACAGATGCTCTTTGGCATCAATCAGGGCGGCATTTACCCCCATCTTCGGGTGTGGCATATGCAGGAAATTGCCAAGCTGGGCTGTGACGGTTACGCTATCGGCGGCTTGGCGGTGGGAGAGCCGACCCAGACCATGTATGATATCATTGACGCGGTAGAACCGTATATGCCCAAGGACAAGCCCCGGTATCTCATGGGGGTAGGAACGCCCTCTAACATCATTGAAGCGGTTTGGCGCGGGGTGGACTTTTTTGACTGCGTCATGCCCGCCCGCAACGCCCGCCACGGGAAGCTCTATACATGGCAAGGGGCACTGAACATCAAAAATGAACGCTACAAGACCGATGAGTGCCCCGTTGATCCGGAGTGCCACTGCCCGGTGTGTCAGAATTTCTCCCGGGCGTATCTGCGCCACCTCTTTGTGGCGGGGGAGATGCTGGCTATGCGGCTGAGCGTGCTCCACAACCTCTATTTTTATAACACCCTGCTGGCGCGTATCCGTGACGCCTTGGATGCGGGGGAGTTCGCCGCGTTCCGTGATGAGTTCAGCCCGAGGCTGGACGGAAAGCTGGCAGAATAAAAAAGGCTTGCCAAATGGCGGGGAAGTAGGTATAATAGTCCAAGCACGCATTCAAAATCTAACAGGTATGGAGGAATGAAACAATGGATTACATGACCATAATCATGCTGGTCGTGATGCTTGTGGTGTTCTACTTCATGCTCATCCGCCCGGAGAACAAGCGCAAAAAGGCTGAGGCAAAAATGCGCAGCGAGCTGGCGGTAGGCGACGAGATCATCACCATCGGCGGCATCGTAGGAACGATCTGCGCGGTCAAGGAGAACACCGTGGTCATCGAGACCGGGGCAGACCGCGTGCGGGTGGAGTTCACCAAGAACGCCATTGCCAGCAAGGGTTCGCCCAGCAGCGAAAACGCCGGAAACTGATCAGGCATGAATGTTCGTCCCCCTTCATAGTCTTGTACCAAAGACTGTGGAGGGGGCTTTTTTATGCGAAAAGAGGAAGAGCAAGGCGTGTGGGCGGTCAAGGCGATGACTCAAGTGCTGCTGGGCGGCGTGATCGCGGCGGCGACAGGACTGTTGTTTCTGTTTGTGTGCGCGGTGCTGATTTCCAAAGGAGTGCTGGATCAGGCGCATATCAACACGTTAGCGGTGGCGGCCTGTGTGGTGGGCAGTCTGGTGGGCGGCATCGTCGCGGTGAGCCGCTGTAAGGGACGCAGTATGATCGTCGGCTTGTTCACCGGCGTGGCGCTGTTTCTCATTTTGCTGACGCTGGGTGTGCTGCTCTATCAGACGGTGGCGCTGGAGGACGGGGGCGTGCCGCTGGGATGCGCGTGTCTGTGCGGCGGGGCTTTGGCGGGGCTGTTTGGAGCGAGACCCAAGAAAAAACGGAGAAAGTGATTGAAATTTCCAAAGAGGTGTGGTATAATCCCTTCAGCATCAAAACATAGGAGGGAAAACCAATGGAACACGTCCGTACCTTGAACGGCGCCACTCTGAAGAAGAGCGCGGCCCACGGCGGCTGTGGCGAGTGCCAGACCTCTTGCCAGTCCGCCTGCAAGACCTCTTGCACGGTTGCCAACCAGAAGTGTGAGAACGAGGACAACCGCTGATCAAAACCCGGCACATTTAGGATGGGGTGGGCCTGTGCCCGCCCCATTTCCTTGTCTACGAAAGGAAGAAAACGAACATGGTACATACTTTTGAAGCTCTCGGCGTCTACATCGCCTGCGACGTCAACAGCGGCGCGGTCCATGTGCTGGACCGGGCAGGTTATGATACGCTGAACATGCTCATTGCGGCGCAGGGTCAAGAACCGGACTTTTCCGCCAAGCCCGCCGATGCCGGCCCGGCATGGGACGAACTGAAGGGCCTCTATGATGCGGGACTGCTTTTCACCAAAGACGACTACATTGACCCTCAGGCCGCCGCCTTGATGCAGCAGGATGCGCCCATCAAGGCTCTTTGCCTCCATGTGTCCCACGACTGCAACCTCCGCTGCCGCTATTGCTTTGCCTCCACCGGTGATTTTGGCACAGGGAAACGCATGACGATGAATTTTGAGACTGCCAAGCGGGCCATTGACTTCGTCATCGAAAAGTCGGGGCAGCGGCGCAACTTAGAGGTGGACTTCTTCGGCGGCGAGCCGCTGATGGCTATGGACACGGTGAAAAAGACGGTGGAATACGCCCGCTCCATTGAGAAAGAGCACGGCAAGAACTTCCGCTTTACCATCACCACCAACGGCGTGCTGCTGGATGACGAGACCATTGAGTACATCAACAAAGAGATGTCCAATGTGGTGCTCTCCTTGGACGGCCGGCCTGAAGTAAACGATTATATGCGGCCTACGGTGAACCAGAAGGGGAGTTACGAGGTCATTGTGCCCAAATTCCAAAAGTTAGTGGCAGGGCGGGGGACGAAGGACTACTATGTCCGCGGCACCTTTACCCGCCATAATCTGGACTTTGCCAAAGACGTACTCCACTATGTGGAGCTTGGCTTCAAGCATATGTCCATGGAACCTGTGGTGTCCGATCCAAGCTGCGACTGGGCGTTGAGGGAGGAGGATGTCCCCGCCATTGAAGCGGAGTATGAGCACTTGGCGGAAGCCCTGCGCGCCCATCCGGAGGCGAATTTCTTCCATTTCAACGTAGATCTAGCCCAAGGGCCTTGCGTTATCAAACGCCTGCGGGGATGCGGGGCAGGGTGTGAGTATGTGGCCATCACCCCGGACGGAGATATCTATCCCTGCCATCAATTTGTGGGGAATGACGAATTTCTGTTGGGCAACCTTTATGAAGGCACATTCCGGCGGGAGCTGTCCAAAAAATTTGCCGGGTTGAACATCTATACCAGAGAAAAATGCAAGGACTGTTGGGCGCGTTTTTATTGCAGCGGCGGGTGCAGCGCGTCCAATCTGGCGGTAAACGGCGATATTAAAGTGCCCCACGAGGTGGGCTGCGCGCTGGAGCGTAAACGGCTGGAATGTGCCATTGCATTGAAGGCGATCAAAGCGGGAATGTCAGATTGACATATGTCCAACTGAAATAGAAAAGCCGCTCATTTCAAGATGAAATGAGCGGCTTTTTCGCAATATGTGGGTGGGCTGCTCAGAGGGGGAACACCACATCTTGTGAGGCCGGCAAAAGGGGGGCTGTCCGGCTGTTTCTCTTTGTTTCTGCGGTTTACATAATGCAATTAACATAAAGCATTGACATAATTACCAAAAATGAAAAACTTGCCATGAAACGCTTGAAAGGTAAGAAAATTCGCGGTATAGTATCCATAACATAACAGCGAGGTGACCCAAGCGAATGACCCTTGGTTTTATCGGCGCAGGGAATATGGTAACCGCCATATTGAGCGGCGTGTTCAAACAGGGGTTGGCTCGGCCGGAGGATATTTGGCTGTCCAACCGCTCACAAGAGAAGCTCCTCCCTTGGGCGGAAAAGGGCGTTCATGTGACAACGGATAATGCCGTTGTGGCAGAAAACGCCCAACTCATCGTCTTGGGGGTAAAGCCTCAGGTGTTCGATGAGGTACTTCCTCAAGTCGCCCCTCACGCCGCTGGGAAGTGTATTCTTTCCATTGCGGCGGGGATCTCTTCAGGATACCTCAAGGAACGCCTGCCCGGCGCGCTGGTGACCAGAGCCATTCCGAACACACCTATGAAGTTAGGCTTGGGTGCGACGGTGGTGGCGGAAGCGCCGGAAGTGCCGGCCGCGCTTTTTGAGACGGTGTGCGCGCTCTTTTCTGCGGCGGGCAAGATTGCGGTGATCCCCGAAGCGCAGATGGACGATTTTATCGCCGTCAGCGGCTCCAGCCCCGCCTTTTTCTTCCGTATGGCAGGGGCGATGGTGGACGCAGCCAAAGCTGCTGGGATCGACGAGACCTTGGCCCTTCAAATGGCGGCGCAGACCATGGCCGGCTCTGCGGCGATGCTCACCGAGAGCGGCTTGACCGCCCAAGAGCTGACCCGGCAGGTATGCTCTCCCGGCGGGACAACGCTGGCGGCGTTGACTGCTTTTGACGAGTTCCGCTTTGAGGACATGATCGGAGAGGCCGCAAGGCGGTGCGCCCAACGCTCCCGGGAACTGGGTAAGTAGCGCTTCTAAACGGACAGCTTGTCTCATAGGCTTGGACGAGGTGAGACAAGTGATCAAAAGGCGCAGGGTGCGCGGCGGAGCGGGACTGGACACGGCGGCGTCGGCGGTGAACACCGCCGCTTTTGCAGCGGGTGCTGTAGGCGGTTTTTTGCTTTGCTGGTGGCTGTTGAACAGAGGGGATCTTGCCGCAGAGCGGATGCTGAGCGGCTATTCTTTGGCGCTGGATGCCCGGGTGGGCGTCGTCAGCTTTTGGGAGACCCTGTGGGATGTGGGCCGGTGGCCCTTGCTGGTATGGCTTCTGGGGTCGACCTCGCTGGGACGGAGGATGATACCGTTTGTCTTTGCGGCAAGAGGGTTTTTCCTCAGCTTCGCAGTGGCGGGACTGTCGGTGGCCTCTGAAGGGGGCGTTTTACTGGCCTTTTGCCTCTTTGGGCTGGGCGCGATGGTTTCCCTGCCTGTGCTGTTCCTGTTGGGAAATCAAAGCTGGGAGATGTCGGGGCGCATCCGCGGGAGGCTTTTCGCAACCTTGAGCGACTATCCCAACGAATACTGGTTTCGCAGTCTGATCGCTCTGGGCGGCATCGCGGCCTGCGCACTGGCGGAATATTGGCTTCTTCCGGTGATCTTGCGGCGGCTTGGGCCGCTGTTGGTTTGAATAAAAGCAAGAAAGGTGGTGGACAACATGAATGAAGTGGAGCTTTTTGAGACCTATCTTCGGGAGGAGAAGGGGTCTTCTCAAAATACCATCAGCTCCTATCTGCGTGACGTCCACCAGTTTACTGCTTGGCTGAAAGAGGAACGCCTGCCTGTGGCCAAGGCAAAGACCGAGGATATTGAGCGTTATACCCGTCATTTGAGCGGCATGGGGAAGTCCACTGCCACCATTACCCGCTGCGTTGCGTCCCTCAAATCCTTTTACGGTTTTCTGCAGCGGGAGGGGAAGGTAAAGACCAACCCCGCCCGTCAGGTGACCACCGATAAGGTGGAGCATAAGCTCCCCAATATCCTCACCAGCCGCGAGGTGGAGCTGTTTTTGGAGCAGCCCCGCTGCGTGGACGCCAAGGGCTACCGGGATAAGGCCATGCTGGAGCTTCTTTATGCCACCGGCATCCGGGTCACCGAGCTGATCGATCTGGAGATCGGCAGCGTCAACTTGGCTGCCGGCGTGATCCGCTGCGTGAGCAAGGGGAAGGAACGGATCATTCCCCTCTATCCCACGGCGGTGAAGGCGCTGTCGGAATATATCAAGAATGTCCGCCCTCAATTGGTGGACGATCCCAACGAGACGGCTCTGTTTGTCAACATGAGCGGAGAGAGAATGAGCCGTCAAGGCTTCTGGAAGCTGATCAAGCACTATCAGGACTTGGCGGGGATCAAAAAGGAGATCACCCCCCAGATCCTGCGGCACTCTTTTGCCACGCACCTGCTGGAAAACGGCGCAGATCTGCGCTCCATTCAGGAAATGCTGGGTCACGCGGACATCTCCTCCACCCAGATCTATACCCATCTGGTGAGCCAGCGGCTGAAGGACGTTTACGCCAAGGCCCACCCAAGGGCGTAGGGGAACGGGGCGAGACACATGAATGTTCTGGTGCTTGGCGGAACGCGCTTTTTCGGGATTCCCATGGTCAACGAACTTTTGAGACGCGGGCATCAGGTCACCATCGCTACCAGAGGGCTTGCTTTAGACGAATATAAAGAGAACGTAAAACGGATTGTGTTCGATCATACTGACGGGCAGAGTGTGAAACGCGCCTTGAGGGGCAGATATTACGACGTAGCCATCGACAAAATTGCCTATTGCTCCAACGATGTCAGGCGCATACTGGATGTACTGGAATGTGAGAGGTATATTCTTATGTCCAGCACGGCGGTGTATGCGCCGAAGCATATTGATACAAGGGAATCGGAATTTGATCCGGCTGCCCAAGCGCTTGTATGGGGAGAGCGAAGCGACTTCTCCTATGAGGAGGGTAAGCGTCAAGCTGAACGCGCGCTACAGCAAAGGTTTCCCAACAGGAACTGGCTCGCGGTCAGGTATCCCTTTGTAATAGGGAAGGACGATTACACCAAACGGTTGTTGTTCTATGTTGAACATATCATAAAATCCATCCCTATGAGAATTGACAATTTGGACGCTCAAATGGGATATATTCGCTCTGATGAAGCAGGAAAGTTTCTGGCCTTCTTGGCTGATCAGAACGTGACAGGCGCAATCAATGCAAGCGCGGAGGGAACGGTCTCGCTCGGCGAGGTTATATCGTATGTCGAAAAGAAAACAGGGAGGAAAGCTGTTTTCAGCTCCTTGGGGGATGCCGCTCCATACAATGGCGAGTCGGCCTACAGCATCAATACGGGCCGGGCAAAAGAACTGGGCTTCTGTTTTTCCATCCTTCAGGATTGGATATACGGACTTTTAGACTATTACATTCAGTCGCTGGGCGGGTGAAACACCAGAAAAAAAGACTTGCATTTTGGGAAAAGATATGATATCATATCTCGTGATGTTTTGAGCGCTGTCTGTTTCAGCGTCAGTTTTTGACCAGCGAGGAGGGAAATTTGATGGCTAAGTGCGCTTACTGCGAGAAGGCTCTGGTGTTCGGGAACCAAGTGTCCCACTCCCACCGCCGCTCCAACCGCCCGTGGAAGCCTAATCTCAAGCGAGTGAAGGCGATCGTGGACGGTTCCCCCAAGCACGTGTATGTCTGCACCCGTTGCCTCCGTTCCGGCAAGGTCACCCGCGCGGTGTGATCCCGGACGTACCGGCACATTGATACAACAGCACATACGTCTAAAGAAGCCGCCGCTGGGCGGCTTTTTTAGTGCTCGAAAGGGTTGACGAATGGGCGGAAAAAGGTGTATACTACCACATATAGTGTATTTGTGGAAATTTTGCCACAAGAGAGGGGTTTGCTGATATGCCGACAAAGGGCAAACAGTATGACAACGAATCGATCTCCTCCCTGAAGGGAGCAGACCGCGTCCGAAAGCGTCCGGGGGTCATTTTTGGCTCGGATGGACTGGATGGCTGCCAGCACGCAGTTTTTGAGATCATGTCCAATGCCATCGACGAAGCGCGGGAGGGCCATGGCGAGTTGATCATTGTCACCCGCTTTGCCGACCGCTCCGTTCAGGTGGAGGACTTTGGCCGGGGATGCCCGGTGGACTGGAATGAGAAGGAAGGCCGCTATAACTGGGAGCTGGTGTTTTGTGAGTTGTACGCCGGCGGCAAGTATGACGCCGAGGGGGAAAACTATGAGTATTCCTTGGGCCTCAACGGCCTTGGCTCTTGCGCCACCCAGTACGCCAGCGAATATTTTGACGCCACCATCTACCGGGACGGCTTTGAATATAAGCTGCACTTTGAAAAGGGCGAAAATATCGGCGGACTGCAAAAGACCCCCACCGACCGGAAAAAGACTGGGTCTATCTTCCGCTGGAAGCCCGATTTGGAGGTCTTTACCGACATCAACATTCCCGCCGCCTACTATGTGGACGTGATGAAGCGTCAGGCGGTGGTCAACGCCGGGGTCACCTTCCGTTTCCGGGACGAGGTGGACGGCAAGTTCGCCACTCAGGACTTCCGTTATGAAAACGGCATCATCGACTATGTCGCCGAGCTGGCAGGGGAGAAGAGCCTGACCGCCCCTGTATTTTGGCAGACGGAACGCCGCGGCCGCGACAGGGAGGATAAGCCGGAGTATAAAGTAAAGCTCTCGGTGTCCTTCTGCTTCTCCAACACGGTGCAGGTCATCGAGCATTATCACAACTCCTCTTGGCTGGAGCACGGCGGCTCGCCGGAAAAGGCCATGCGCTCGGCCTTTGTCTCCGCCATCGACGGTTATTTGCGCGCGCAGGGGAAGTATCAGAAAAACGAGAGCAAAATCACCTTCAACGATATTCAGGACGCGCTGGTGCTGGTCTCCAACAACTTCTCCACCCAGACAAGCTACGAGAACCAGACCAAAAAGGCCATCAACAACAAGTTTGTTCAGGATGCTATGGCAGAGTTCCTCCGCGCTCAGCTGGAGGTCTACTTCATCGAAAACCCCTTCGATGCGGAGAAGATCGCCGAGCAGGTGTTGGTCAATAAGCGCAGTCGTGAATCGGCGGAAAAAGCCCGGCTCAACATCAAAAAGAAGCTGTCCGGCAGCGTAGACATTGCCAACCGGGTGCAGAAGTTTGTGGACTGCCGCACCAAGGATACCGAACGGCGGGAGCTTTACATCGTGGAGGGCGACTCGGCCTTGGGCAGCGTCAAACTCTCCCGGGATGCGGAGTTTCAGGGCATTATGCCGGTGCGGGGCAAGATCTTGAACTGCCTCAAGGCGGATTTCGGTAAAATCTTCAAAAGCGAGATCATCACCGATCTGATGAAGGTGTTGGGGTGCGGGGTCGAGGTGCAGAATAAGCACGTCAAGGATCTGGCAGCCTTTGACCTGATGAACCTGCGCTGGAGTAAAATCGTCATCTGTACCGACGCCGACGTGGACGGCTATCAGATCCGCACGCTGATCCTGACTATGCTCTACCGTCTGGTGCCTACCCTCATTGAACGGGGCTACGTGTATATCGCGGAATCCCCCCTCTATGAGATCACCTATAAGGAAAAAACGTGGTTTGCCTACACCGACAAGGAGAAAAACGACATTGTCAACGGTGAGTTGAAGGGGAAGAAGTGCACCATCAACCGCTCCAAGGGCTTGGGCGAGAACGAGCCGGACATGATGTGGCTCACCACCATGAACCCGGAGACCCGCCGCCTCATCAAGGTCATGCCCGAGGATGCCGAACGCACCAGCGAGATCTTTGACCTTCTATTGGGCGACAACCTCCAAGGCCGCAAGGACCACATTGCTGACAACGGATATAAGTATTTGGAGTTGGCAGATATTTCATAATGATGAAAGGAGAAACCCGTGGATAAAATTCAAATGACCACCCCCTTGGTGGAGATGGACGGGGATGAGATGACCCGTATTATCTGGCAGCAGATCAAGGACACTCTGATCCTGCCCTATGTAGATTTGAAAACTGAATACTACGATCTGAGCCTCCCGGAACGGGAGAAGACTGGCGATCAGGTGACCATCGACGCGGCCAATGCTATTGACCGCTATGGCGTTGGTGTCAAGTGCGCTACCATTACCCCCAACGCCCAGCGGGTGGAGGAATACAAGCTCTCCCGGATGTGGAAATCCCCCAACGGGACGATCCGCGCCATTCTGGATGGTACGGTGTTCCGTGCGCCCATCATGGTCAAGGGTATCTCCCCGGTGGTGAAAAACTGGAAAAAGCCGATCACCATTGCCCGCCACGCCTACGGCGATGTATACCGCGCCGCCGAAATGCGGGTGGAGGGGCCGGGAACAGCCAAGCTGGTTTTTGTGGACGAAAACGGTAAGACCACCGAGCAGACCATCTTCGACTTCCACAGCGACGGCGTGCTTCAGGGCCAGTACAATCTGGATTCCTCCATCCTGTCCTTTGCCCGTTCCTGCTTCCAGTACGCTCTGGACACCAAGCAGGATCTGTGGTTTTCCACCAAGGACACCATTTCCAAGCAATACGACCACCATTTCAAGGATATTTTTGCCGAAATCTATAAGAACAAGTACAAAGAGCAGTTTGAAAAGAACGGCCTGACCTATTTTTACACCCTGATCGACGATGCGGTGGCCCGTGTCATCCGCAGCGAGGGCGGTTATATCTGGGCGTGCAAGAACTACGACGGCGACGTGATGAGCGATATGGTCTCCACCGCCTTTGGGTCTCTGGCGATGATGACCTCAGTGCTGGTCAGCCCGGACGGCAAGTATGAATATGAGGCCGCCCACGGTACGGTCACCCGTCACTACTACCGCCACCTCAAGGGGGAGCAGACCTCTACCAATCCCATGGCGACGCTGTTTGCTTGGACAGGCGCGCTGGCCAAGCGGGGGGAGCTGGACGGCAATGGGGCGCTGGTGGAATTTGCCCGCCGTCTGGAGCAGGCTGCCATCGAAACCATCGAATCCGGCGTGATGACCGGCGATCTGGCCGGGCTTTGGGAAGGGGAGACCCCCGCCCAAAAGGTGACCACACAGGGCTTTATGGACGCGGTGGCTTCGCGGCTTTGAGATAGTTTAATGAATATTTTTTCCTTTCAGCGCACATACTCCCTCTATCCGTACTGATAGGGGGAGTTTTTATGTCCGTTTCCTTTGAAAACAGCGAGACCCGGCTGAATCTGATGCGTGCCTTTGCCGGGGAGAGTCAGGCCCGCAACCGCTATACCTACGCCGCCGGTCTTGCCAAGCGCAAGGGGCTGGAGGTGTTGGAGCAGGTGTTTTTGTTCACCGCCAATCAGGAAAAGGCCCATGGAAAGGTTTTCTATGACCTCTTGAAGCCGCTGTCCGGAGAAAACCTTTTGGTGGACGGCAGTTACCCGGTGGAGCTTTACAGCGATATGCTCGACCACCTGAAGGCCGCCGCCCACAACGAAAATGAAGAGCACGACACGGTGTATTCTTCCTTTTCCAAGATTGCCGCGCAGGAGGGATTTGACGCCATTGCCCACACCTTTACCATGATCGCGGGGGTGGAAAAGACCCACGCCCAGCGGTTTGAGTGCTTTGCCAAGCTGCTGAAGGAGGAGAAGCTGTTCGTGTCCGACGTGGAAACGGGCTGGATGTGCCTCAACTGCGGTCAGATCATCCACTCCACCGCCACACCCGCCGTGTGCCCCGTCTGTAAACACGGGCAGGGATTTTTCATCCGCATGGAATTGGCACCCTTTACTGGCTGTGGAAATAAGGGGTAATTGACCCAATTTTTTTGCGTTGAACAGGGGCGGAAAGACCGTTACAATGGAGAAAATCTACGAAATGAGGTTTTTTCCTATGAAACGCTTTCTGCCCCTGCTGTTGATTTTTGCCCTGTTGTGCCTGACGGCCGTTGCGGCCGCGCCGCCCAACGGTACGGTCAATGTGCGGCTCTATAATTACTCGCATAGTACATATGGCCCGGTGGAGAGCTTGCCGGTGGTTCAGGTAAAGCTGGACGGCACGGCGATGAACGGAGCGGAAATCCCCGCTGTGGTGGTCAAAGGGCGCACTATGACTCCGCTGCGGTGGGTGGCCGAACAGCTTGGAGCAAAGGTCGAATGGGTACAGGGCGCGGCGCAGGTGGTGGTGACACGGGGAAGGGACACAGTGACGCTCACCATGGGCTCTGCCACGGCGCAGGTCAACGGGGCGGAGCGTAAGCTGCCTGACGGCGTGCCCGCCACGGCGATGTATTACGGGGGACAGGGACATACCATGGTGCCCATCCGTTTTTTCTCTGAGGTGCTGGGCTGCACCGTGACATGGGAGCAGAAAAACTATACTGCCCATGTGTCCTCGTCGGGGTTGGATACCCCCATTGCCCCGGAACGGTTTTTGATCGCGCTGGACGCGGGACACGGCGGCTCGGCGTCGGGAGCTTATTATGAGAACACCGCTGAGAAGGACTTGAATCTTTCTATGACACGGAAATTAGATGATATTTTGCGAGGTTTGGGCTACCGCACCATGCTGACCCGAACGGATGACTCCGATGTAGGACTGAAACGCCGCTCGGTGCTGGCCAACGAAGCCAAGGCGGATATTTTTGTGAGCATCCATTGCAACGCTTCCGAGACCAATCACGATTTTCAGGGGCTTTATGTCTATCATTACCCCGGTAGCGTACAGGGCGCGGCCTTGGCCCAAGCCATTCAGACCCCGGCCTGTCAATTCACGGGGGCGATCGACCGGGGGATCAACTCCGCGAACTTTTCGGTGGTGCGGGAGAGCAAGATGCCCGCTGTGCTGGTGGAGACGGGGTTTATGACCTGCCACGAAGAGCTGCTGCGGCTCAAGGACGACGTCTATCAGACCCGCATGGCCATGGGTATCGCCCAAGGGATCATACGGTATCTCAACGGGAAATAGTGGCCTGTGAAAAAACTCCCAAAAGACCATTGCTAATTTCAGGATTTATGATATAATAACTCCAGAGTATCCGTCACAGGCGAAAGCTGTATTGCAAAGGAGCGTTGCGCTATGAGCGAAAGCAGAGATTATATTTCCTATCCTGACGAGATGGGCACGATCCACATTGCCGACGAGGTGCTGGCGGTGGTTGCCGCCTCTGCCGCTTTGGAGGTGGAGGGGGTCAGCTCGCTGGCCGCCAACCTGCAAAGCGACATTGCCGAGCTGATGGGCAAGAAGGTCTATTCCAAGGGCGTGCGTCTGCTGGTGGCCAACGGTCAGGTGATGGTGGAGATCTCCATTCTGATCCAATACGGATATGTGATCCCCGATGTGGCCCGGAAGGTTCAGGAAGTGGTGATGAACGCCGTCACCAACACCAGCGGCATGGAGGTCAGTCAGGTCAACGTTCAGGTGGCGGGTATTTCCTTCCAGAAAAAGGCCAAGGAAAAGCACCAGTAAGCCAATCAAGCAGGGCATCGGAGAGTTTCTCCGATGCCTTTTGAATTTCCCCCATTTTGGGGGTTTCTTTTTTGTATATTCTTGTATATAATACAAGATGAATATTCTGCCATAGTATGCCGCTGAGAGGCATTGGAGGTCAACGCCCATGACAAGACGCAACGCAAGAGAGATCGCCGTGCACTTTATTTTTGAGCTGAGCTTTTCCAACGACCGGGCGGACAGCCTGCTGGAAGAGTTCCTCACCCCGGAGGCCTTTGCCCGGCTGGGGGAGGAAGAACCGCTGTACGCCGAGTTCCCCAATGAAAAGCAGCGCACCTACATCGAACAGTTGGTGCGGGGGGTGGATGCCCACGTTCCGGAACTGGACGGTTACATTGAGCAGTATGCCAAGGGTTGGCGCTTTGGGCGCATTGACCGGGTGGCGGTAGCCATTATGCGCGCTTCCATGTATGAGATCCTGTATATGCCCGACATCCCGGATTCCGCCTCCATTGACGAGGCGGTGGAGATCGCAAAGGGCTATGAAAACGCCGAGACGGTGGCGTTTATCAATGGCATTTTGGGCACCTTCGTCCGCGAGGGGCTTCCGGAGGAATGCAAGGAATGAAAACGGCTCTGGCCTTTGATACCAGCAATTATACTACCTCCGTCGCTTGGTTTTCGCCCAAACATCAAGGGCAGGCCCGTAGGTTGCTTTCCGTCCCTGCCGGGACGCTGGGCCTGCGTCAGCAGGACGCCCTGTTCCAGCACATTCGCCGGCTGCCTGAACTGGCAGAGGAACTGCTGACAGGGAGCATAGAGATCGGCTGCGTGGGGGCAAGCACTGCGCCGCGGGAGACGAAGGATTCCTATATGCCCTGTTTCCTTGCGGGGGCAGGGCAGGGGCGCACAGTCGCCAAGGCGCTGGGCGTGCCCTTTTACGGGTGGAGCCACCAGCAGGGCCATTTGGCGGCGGCCGCGTGGAGCGCCGGGCATTTGGAACTGTTGGACAAGCCCTTTTTGGCGTGGCATCTCTCCGGCGGAACAACGGAGCTTTTGGCGGTCGAACCGGTGGGGCGCGCCGTGACCGCAAGGGCCATCGGCGGGACGACGGATCTTTCGGCGGGCCAGTTGATCGACCGCACCGGCGTTTTACTGGGACTGGATTTCCCGGCGGGAAGGGCATTGGACGCTTTGAGCTTGGAAGCGGCAGGGAGCTTCGCACCCTTTACCGTCAGAACGGATGGCTATTATTTTTCCCTCTCAGGTATGGAGAACAAGGTAAAAGCCCTTGGCGAAGCGGGGAACAAGCCGCAGGAGATCGCCCGTTTTGTTTTGGATACGATTTGCAGTGTTTTGCAGAGAGTCACGGCCGCGGCGCAGAAGGAGTACCCCGGTCTGCCGGTGCTGTGTTCCGGGGGCGTGGCCTCCAACACCCGATTGCGTGATGGGTTGACCAAGTCCTGTCAGGCGGTGTTTTCCGCCCCGGAATACGCCACCGACAACGCAATGGGAACGGCGATCCTGACCTATCGCGCATGGGAGGAAGCCCATGGATAACTATATTTTTTCGGTGACGGCGCTGAACACCTACATCAAAGAACTGGTGGACGCCGACCCCGGTCTGGCGGCTGTTACGGTGCGCGGCGAGGTATCCAATTATAAGGCCTACCCGTCGGGACACCATTACTTTTCTCTCAAAGATGAAAACGGGACGCTGAAATGCGTGATGTTTAAGGGAAACGCCATCCATTTGCGTTTTCGCCCCCAAAACGGGATGCAGGTGGTGGCTATGGGCCGGGTGAGCGTGTTCCCAAGGGACGGCGCATACCAGCTCTATGTCACCGCCATGATGCCCGATGGGGTGGGCGACCTGCATATGGCCTTTGAACGCCTCAAGGACAAGCTCCAAGAGGAAGGTCTGTTTGCGCAGGAACATAAAAAGCCCTTGCCGGTCTATCCGGAAAAGATCGCCCTCATTACCTCGCCGGCCGGAGCGGCAGTACGGGATATGATCCGCATTCTGGACGCCCGCTGGCCCATGGCAAAGGTGTGTGTCCTGCCTGTGCGGGTACAGGGCGCGGAAGCGGCGGGGGAGATCAGCCGCGCCATCGCCTATGTCAACGCCTGTCAGGTGGCCGATCTCATCATTACCGGGCGGGGCGGCGGCTCTATGGAGGATCTATGGTGTTTTAACGAGGAGATCGTGGCCCGTGCCATCTATGCGTCGGAGATCCCCGTTATTTCCGCCGTAGGACATGAGCCGGACGTGACCATTGCTGATCTGGTGGCGGATGTGCGGGCGTCCACGCCATCCAACGCCGCAGAGCTGGCGGTAGAGGATCAAAATGACGTATATGCGTGGATTCAGGAGCTGTCGCAGCGGCTTGGGAAACAGATGGCCCGGGAACTGAAGTTCCAGCGGGAGCGGCTGGCGCGGCTGGAGAACAGCCGCGCCCTGCAAGACCCCATGTGGTTCGTTGAGGAACGGCGAATGTGGCTTGACCGCAGCCGGGAGCAGATGGGCGCGGCCCTGCGCCACCGTGTGGTGGAAGAACGGACACGGTTTGCGGCGGCGGCGGGAAAGCTGGATGCGCTCAGCCCGCTGAAGGTATTGGGGCGGGGGTACGCCATCCCCAAAAAGGGGGAGGCAGTGGTGACCTCTGCGAAGGACTTAAGGGCGAAGGATGAATTTTTACTGCAGCTTCGGGACGGAACTGTGGATTGCCAAGTGAAAGGATGAAGGATATGGCGGAAAAGAAGCTGAATTTTGAGGAGGCTATGGAGCGGCTGGAGGAGATCGTCGCCGCTATGGAACAGGGCGAAGCCCCACTGGAGGAATCGCTGGCCTTGTTTTCTGAGGGTGCAAAGCTGGTGAAGCAATGCGCTGCGATGCTGGATAAGGCGGAGCAGCAGGTGACAAAGCTCACGAAGAGCGGCGACGGCATCCCAAAAGAAGTTCCCTTTGAGGTGGAGGAATAATGGACTTTTGTGAACAGATCGCGGCAGACATTGAAAAAATCGAAACCTATCTCCGGGGCGTATTTGCCGCTCTGCCGCCCAGAGGAGACATTTTCCCAGCCATGGAATACAGCCTTTTGGCAGGCGGAAAACGGCTGCGCCCGGTGTTGACGCTGGCATGCTGCCGGCTGTGCGGCGGCGATGCGGAGCTGGCGCTGCCGTTGGGGTGCGCGGTGGAGATGGTACATACCTATTCCCTTATCCACGACGACCTTCCCGCCATGGACAACGACGATCTGCGCCGGGGAAAACCCACCAACCACAAGGTCTATGGGGAGGCGACGGCGATCTTGGCCGGAGACGGCCTGTTGACCGCTGCCTTTGGCACGATCGCCGGGGCGTCCGGCCTGTCGGAGGGACAACGGCTTGCGGCGGTCAGCGCCCTGTCCGCCGCCGCCGGGCCGCAGGGCATGGTCGGCGGACAGGTCTTAGATATGGACGGCGAGGACAGAGGCTTGTCCCGACCGGAGGTCGAGGAGCTGCAGCGCTTGAAAACCGGCGCGCTCATTGGCTGCGCGGCCCATATGGGTTGCATTGCCGCTCGTGGGGACGAGAAAACGACCCGGGCTGTGGCAGGCTATGCGGAGAAGCTGGGTCTGGCCTTTCAGGTACGCGATGACATTCTGGATGTGACCAGTACCACGGAAAGCCTTGGGAAGCCTATTGGCTCGGATGCAAAACAGGGTAAAACTACCTTTGTGACCCTACTGGGCTTGGAGGCCTGTCAGGAATGGGTGGAGGAGCTGAGCCGCGAGGCCTGTGCCTGTTTGGATGGGCTGGAGAACACCGCGTTTTTGCGGGAGTTGGCTCGCACGCTGATTGCACGGGAAAACTGATATCAAAGCACCGAAAAGGAGGTGGATGGGCATGGTCAAACTGGACGGCAATTTGGATTGCAAATCCCTCAACGACGAGGAAGCCACAGAGCTTTGCGGACTTTTGCGGGGAAAGATCATTGAAACAGCGGCGAAAAACGGGGGACATTTGGCTTCCAGCCTCGGCGCAGTGGAACTGACTGTCGCCATCCACCGGGTGTTTGACCTGACCAGAGACCGGCTGGTATTTGACGTAGGCCATCAGTGTTACAGCCATAAGCTCCTGACCGGCCGTGCGGAGGCCTTTGATACCCTTCGCACCTTCGGCGGCATTTCCGGCTATCCCAAACCCACGGAAAGCCCCACAGACGCATTCATCGCGGGTCATGCCTCCAATGCAGTATCCGTCGCGCTGGGCATGGCGCGCACACGCACGCTTCAGGAGAAGGATCATCATGTTTTGGCCCTGCTGGGAGACGGCGCGATGACGGGCGGCTTGGCCTATGAGGGGCTTTCCAACGCCGGGCAGAGCGGGGAACACATGATCGTGATCCTGAATGACAACGGGATGTCTATTTCCCCCAATGTGGGCGGGCTGGGACGCAGGCTGGCCCATCAGCGCTTGAAGCCCCAATATCTCAACTTCAAGAAGGGCTACCGCAAGGCCATGGATGCCACGACGGTGGGCCGTGCCCTTTACCGCTTTAACCACAAGCTCAAAACCGCCGTCAAGGACGCGCTGCTCCATTGCAGTATGTTTGAGGACATGGGCTTTACCTATATGGGGCCGGTGGATGGGCACAATGTCAAGCTGCTCACCCGTCTGCTGCGCTATGCGAAGGAGGAGGTCTCCTCTCCGGTGCTTCTCCATGTGCGTACGGTCAAAGGGAAGGGGTATCCGCCGGCTGAAGCCGCGCCGGACAAATTTCATGGGGTCGGGCCTTTTGACTTGGCCACCGGAGAGCCGAAATCCTCCGCAAAACCAAACTATTCTGCGGTATTTGGCGAAACCATGTGCCGTTTGGCCCTGACAGAGCCAAGCCTGTGCGCCATTACGGCGGCGATGCAGGCCGGCACGGGACTGGATCGGTTTGCACAAATGTATCCCGAACGCTTCTTTGACGTGGGTATCGCAGAAGGCCACGGCGTTACCATGGCGGCAGGGATGGCAAAACAGGGCGCAAAGCCTGTGTTTGCCGTGTACTCTTCTTTCCTGCAGCGAGGGTATGATATGCTTCTCCATGACGTGGCCATCAGCGGCCTGCCGGTGATCTTTGGGGTGGACCGCGCCGGGCTGGTGGGAGAGGACGGAGAGACTCATCACGGGACGTTCGATGTGGGATATCTTGCCACTGTTCCGGGAATGACGGTGCTTGCTCCCGCCTGTTTCCAAGAGCTGGAGGAAATGCTCACATGGGCGGTGCAGAAGGCGGCCGGCCCGGTGGCGATCCGCTATCCCAGAGGAGGCGAAGGCCAATACCGTGGGAGCTATGACGGCTCTGCTTGGGTGTCGCTGCGGCAGGGAACAGACCTGACCATCGTCACCTACGGCGCGACGGTGGATGCTGTTTTGACCGCTGCCAACCTGCTGGAGCGGGAGGACATTTCTGCTGAGGTTGTCAAGCTAAACAACTTGACGCCTGTTGACTGGACGCCGGTTTGCGACCGGGTGCGCGCCACAGGCCGGCTTTTGGTGGCGGAGGAATGCGTGGAAGCGGGATCGGTGGGAGAGAGACTTGCATCTCAACTGGCACGCCGGGGCATTTGTGCCAAGAGCGTGACCTTTCTCAATGTGGGCAAGGGGTTTGTGACCCAAGGCTCGGTGGGGGAGCTTCGCAAGCTGTGCGGTCTGGATGGCGCGAGCATCACGGCGGCAGCCAAAAAGGCGGTGGCAGGGCGATGAGCAAGACACGGTTGGATGTTGCGCTGGTGGAACGCGGCCTGTGCGAGAGCCGGCAAAAGGCGCAGGCCGCTATTATGGCGGGCTTGGTCACGGTAAACGGCGTAAAGGTGACCAAATCAGGGGTCGGGGTGGCGGAAGCTGACGTTTTGGAGGTCAAAGGCCCCGCCATTCCCTATGTCAGCCGAGGCGGACTGAAGCTGGAAAAGGCCATGAAACTTTGGGAGATCGACCTGACAGGCAAGATCTGCGCCGACATCGGCGCTTCTACCGGAGGCTTTTCTGACTGTATGCTCCAACGGGGCGCAGCCAAGGTATATGCGGTGGACACCGGCTACGGAAAGCTGGATTGGAAAATACGCACTGATCCCCGCGTCGTTGCGCTGGAACGCACGAATGCCCGCTATTTGACCCATGAGCAAGTGCCTGACGAGTTGGATTTTGCCAGCATTGACGTGTCCTTTATTTCGCTGCGGTTGATTTTGCCAGCCCTGCGGGGAGTACTCAAGCCCGGCGGCGAAATGGTTTGTCTGGTCAAGCCGCAATTTGAGGCGGGGCGGGAAAATGTGGGCAAAAAAGGAGTGGTGCGCAACCCTGCTGTCCACTTGCAGGTGTTGGAACACTTCTTGATCCACGCGAAAGAGAACGACTTTTCTGTAAAGGCGCTTACCTTTTCACCTATAAAAGGACCGGAGGGGAACATTGAATATCTGGGACATATTGTGGCAGGGGAATTTCCTTTACAGGATTTTGACCTAAAAAAGCTGGTGGATGAGTCTCACCGGGCTCTGGAGGAGGCGAGAACATGAAGGTGGTGTTAAGTCCAAATCCCTATCGGGACAAGGGCTTGCGGGCGGCGCAGGCGGCGCACAGGATCTTGGCAGGGCACGGTGTGGAAACGCTGGTGTGCCTGCCATTTGAGCTGGAGGAAAACAGCCGCGTGGAGCTGCCCAAGCATTTGGAGTACATCCCCTTGAAGGAAGGGCTGGTCGGGGCGGACATTTTGGTCTGCTTTGGCGGAGACGGCACGATCCTTCACGCCGCCAAGGACGCCAATGCCTGCGGCGTACCCATTTTAGGGGTCAATATGGGTAGCGTAGGCTTTATGGCGGAGCTGGAGAACGGGGAGTTGAGCCAGCTTTCTAAACTGGCTCAGGGGAAGTATACCATCGAAGGGCGCATGATGCTGGATGTCAAGGTATACCGGGGCGGTAAGCTGCTCCTTCAGGATGTGGCTCTCAACGACGCGGTGGTGACCAAGGGCGCTGTGGCGCGGGTCATTGATCTGGCGGTGTACGGCGACAAGGTGCTGATTTCTGAGCTGGCAGGGGACGGCGTGATCTTGAGCACGCCCACCGGCTCGACGGGCTACGCCATGTCGGCGGGTGGCCCGATCGTAGAGCCGACAGCGGAAAACATCATTTTTACGCCCATCTGCGCCCATTCCCTCCATGCGAAAGCGGTGGTTTTAGGCTCGGAACGGCTGATTTCTGTGCGTTTGGGGAAGGATAGCCGAAAGAGCGCATATCTTTCCGTTGACGGCGGACGTGCCTTTAAGCTGGTCGCAGGCGACCGGGTAGAGGTCAAAAAGGCCGCCAACCAGACCAAGCTGGTGAAGCTGACCGGGCGGAGCTTATATGAGGTTTTGAACCAAAAGCTGGGGAGGGTATGACCATGAAGGAAAAGCGGCAGGGAGAGATCCTCTCCATCATTTCCTCCACAGCGGTGGAGACGCAGGAGCAGCTTCTGGAAGAGCTGAAACAGCGGGGGATCGGCGCGACGCAGGCGACCATTTCCCGGGACATAAAGGAACTGCATCTGGTCAAGGAGCAGACGGGAAAGGGAAGCTACCGTTACGTGCAATCCCACCGTAAGAATGCGGTCAACGTTACCGGGCGGCTGAAAACCATTTTCCGGGAAGGTGCAGTCAGCTATGATTACGCCCAAAATCTGGTGGTGGTCAAGACTATGCCAGGGCTTGGCCCTGCGGCAGGCGCGGCGTTGGACGGAATGGACATTCCAGAGCGGGTCGGATCGCTGGCCGGGGACGACACGGTGCTGCTCATTTTGCGAACCACCGAGAGCGCACGGGAGTTTTGCGAGACGATCCGGGAGATGCTACAGTAAAGGGGAGAGAGCGATGCTTGCCCAACTGCATATAGAGAATATAGCGGTGATCGAAAGCTCGGATATGGCCTTTGGCGACCGCTTTAATGTCCTCACCGGCGAGACCGGCGCAGGCAAATCCATCGTCGTGGACGCCATCGGGGCGATTTTGGGCCAGCGTACCAGCCGCGACCTGATCCGCACCGGCGCAAAAGGTGCGGCGGTGGAGGCCTTATTTTGCCGCTTGCCGAAGTTAGAGTGGTTTGAAAAGAGCGGTATTTCCCCGGATGAAAACGGGGAACTGCTGCTGCGCCGGGAGTTGACGGGGGACGGCCGCAATACCTGCCGGGTCAACGGGCAGATGGTGACGGTGGCCCAGTTGAAAGAATTGGGCGATCAGCTGGTGAACATCCACGGTCAGCACGACGGACAGCAGCTCCTTGATCCAAGCTGTCACCTGTCCTACTTAGACCGTTTCGGAAACCTGACGGAAGGACCGCTGGCAGCGTTTCAAGAGGCATATGAAGCGGTTTTGTCCCTCCGACGGGAGATGTCCGCGCTCCAGATGGACGAGTCGGAGAAGGCGCGGCGTATGGATTCTCTGCAGTATCAAATCGACGAGCTGGAGGCTGCAGATCTAAAGGAAGGGGAGCAGGAGACGCTGAGCCAGCGTCGGGAGGTGCTTCGCAACGCAGAGAAGCTCCTGAGCGCGGCGGCGCAGGCCCATGGCGCGTTGTCCGGGGATGAGGACAGCACAGGAGCGGTAGATTTGCTGGAACGGGCGGAAAATGCACTGAGCGGTGTGAGCCGGGTGGGCGGCGAATGGCAGACGCTGTGGGAAAAGGCGTCGGAGTTGACCTATGCCGTCCGGGATCTGTCAGAGCAGCTCCGCGATATGGAGAGCGGTCTGGACATGGAACCGGGGGAGCTGGATCTGGTGGAGACGCGCCTTGACCAGCTTTACCGGCTGGGCAAAAAATATGGTTCGGATACCAAAGAAATGCTGGAATACTTGGAAAAGTGCCGTGCGGAGCTGGATCAGATCCAGTTTTCTGCAGACCGGCTGGAAAAACTGGAAGGAAAGTTAGCGGCGGTACTGAAAACGGCTGAAGAAAAAGGCTTGACCCTGCGCGCCGCGCGCGTGAAAGCTGCACGGGCGCTGGAGGAGCGTATCCAGACCGAGTTGGCTGAGCTGGATATGCCGAAGGTGCGCTTTCAGGTCTCTATGGCGGAAAAGACCGGAGAGCAGGGGATGGACGCCACGGGAATGGACGACGTGTGCTTCCTCATGTCCGCCAACCTTGGGGAGGATCTGAAGCCCATCCATAAGATCGCCTCCGGCGGTGAGCTGGCGCGGATCATGCTGGCGCTGAAAAACGTGCTGGCGGAAAACGACGACGTGTCCACCCTGATCTTTGACGAGGTGGACACCGGCGTGTCAGGCCGGGCGGCCCAGAAGGTAGCGCAAAAGCTGGCTCAGGTATCCCGGAGCAAGCAGGTTTTGTGTGTGACCCATCTGCCCCAACTGGCGGCTATGGCGGACACGCACTTCTCCGTGGAAAAGGGAGAACGGGACGGTCGCACCTACACCAAGGTCGAGGCATTGAAGCCGGACAGGCGAAAAGAAGAAGTGGCGCGGCTCACTT
>CAJUAS010000004.1:0-51786 GCA_910584395.1 uncultured Oscillospiraceae bacterium
TCAAGGTCACCGACATCGACGAGAAGGGCCGGGTGAACCTGTCCTATCGGGACGCCATCAAGGAAATCAAGGCCAAAAAGGCCGCTGGTGAGTTTATTCAATAATGGTAGAAGGAGCCCGCTGCAAACGCAGCGGGCCGCCTTTTGCTGTTTTAGAAGGATTCAGCAGCCGCAACCGCAGCCGCAATTCTGATCGTCCTGACCGCCCTTAGGGCAGTCAAAAGTGTTGGGGGGGAAGAACTCGTTGACAGGGAATTCCACCTGCCGGAAGATGCTGCAGGGGTCGGCGTCGCTGGAAACCTCGCACTCCTTCTCCGGCATACAATAGTCATACACCGGAATGAGCAGCTGGGTGTCCCGCTCCAGACGGATGATGGAGAACTGGCCCAAGGTGAGGTAGATGCGCTTGCCGCCGCCGGTGTAGTCGATATCGCAGCCGAAGCAGTTGCACACGCAGGCCGGCACCTCACAGAGGTCGCAGTCGCAGACCTTGCATTCGCAGGTGTCCACCAGCTTCATGTTGAGCAGGATGGGATCAACGGCTTCCACATAGGCCACCGGGAGATTGCTCCGCACGGCGGCCTGTTTGTCCAGACAGCCCTTGGCGTAGTCGGACGAGAAGACCTTGGCGCTCCCTTCGCTGCCAAAGAGGATGACCCGCTTGTTGAAGGTAGCCAGTCCGCAGATGGTGACGGGGCAAGCCGCACCCACAAAGGCGTCGGCTGTCACCTTATAGAAGTACCGGGCGTCCACGGTATAGTAGCCCCGGTTAAAGCCCACCGGCTCCACATCGATGTAGACATACAGCAGCTCGGCAGTGCCGGGCTTGATGCTGATGGCTTTGTCGATAACCTCCTGACAGCCCTGAGCAGGATAAAAGCGCAGATCCTCCGCGCAGTCCTTATCCCGGCAGGAGTCGAAAATTTTTCTGGTGTGTACGCATACGGCATCACGCAAACAGGCGTCGTTATCCTGTGCGCAGCCGGGCATGACAAAATCAGCCATGGCATTGACCTCCCAATATTGAAAGTGGATGGGGCGCGCCAATGAGTTTTACGCGCCTACCACTCTCATGGTATGCCCTTGCCATAGTCCGGGTGACACCTCTTAACCAGATACGATCTCTCTCAGCGCCGCGCACAGAGCATCCATTTCCTCCTCTGTGCCAACAGAGATACGCAGATAGTCCTCGATCCTTAGCTGATCCCACCGGCGCACCAAGATCCCCCGCTCCCGCAGCGCTTGAAATACGAGCTTCCCCGCCAGCTTGGGATGGCGGACAAAGAGAAAATTAGCCTTGGAGGGTGCGGCCTGAAAGCCCAGCTCCTGCAGCCGCGTTAGAGCGCTTTCTCTTGTGTGCATGATGGCTCTGCGCGTCTGGTCAAAGTAAGCGGCGTCCTCCAGTGCGGCAGCCGCCGCCGCTTGGGCGATGCGGTCTACGGTATAGGAGTTGATGGAATCCCGCACGCAGCACATTGCCGCGATCAGATTGGCATTCCCCAAGGCCCAGCCTACCCGCAGCCCCGCCAGAGATCGGGATTTGGAAGCCGTTTGAACCACCAGAAGATTGGGGTATTCGTCAATCAGACCCACGGCGCTGTCCCCACCAAAGTCGATGTAGGCCTCGTCAACAATGACTACCTGCTCTCGGTTTCCGTTCAGGATACGCCGCAGTTCATCCAGCGAAATGGCCTGCCCGGTAGGGGCGTTTGGGTTGGCAATCACCACCCCGCCGGAAGGCTCGCGGACAAAACGCTCCACCGGAAGGGAAAAGTCCTCATTCAAGGGGATGAGATTCGATGTTAAGTCTAAAAACTTTACATATACTTCGTAAAAACTATATGTAATATCAGGGAATGTAATGGGGTTTTCCTTGTCAAAAAACGCCTGAAACGCAAAGGACAGTATTTCATCCGAACCATTGCCGCAAAACACCTGAGACGGATCAAGCTCTGCGTGTGCGGCGATAGCTTGGCGCAAGGCCAAGCATTCCGGATCGGGGTATCGCCGCAAAGCCTCGTCTGCGGCTGCCTTGGCCGCCGCAAGAACCTTTGGGGAGGGGGGATAGGGATTTTCATTGGTGTTCAGCTTGATAAACTTGCGATCCTTGGGCTGTTCTCCGGGAACATAGGGGATCATGTCCCGCACCCGCTTGCTCCAAAATTCTTTCATACCTCCACCCCGTCTCGCAATATCTTTTTAATGTTCTTTTCCGCCTTGCTGCGGGGGATCATCACCTGATGGCCGCAGCCGGCGCATACCATCTTGAAGTCCATTCCCACTCTGGTCACCTTCCATTCCCTGCTGCCGCAGGGATGGGGCTTTTTCATCACCAGAACATCGCCCACAAGCACGTCCATACTGTCGCCTCCTGATTTCTTATGCAACTGTTCCAACGTTGCGGCATATACTCCCCTATCTGTAAAAAGAAGGGAAATGATCGCAATGAAAACCGTCTATCTCCCCGAGGGAAGTCTGCTGGGCCGCACAGAGAATCTGGAGGCCTGCGCCACTTTGGAGGGTCTGCGCCGCGCCCAAGAAGCGCGCCAGATCTTGGAGGGAACGGCGGTGTCTTGCGATCCGGAACGCAATCTGAATGTCCGCCTTGGCCCGTTCTGGGGCGTAATTCCCAGAGACGAAGCCGCCCTCGGTGTGGCAGAAGGATCGACCCGTGAGATCGCCATCCTTTCCCGGGTGGGAAAGCCGGTCTCGTTTTTGGTCACCGGCTTCGAGGAAGGATCAGACAGCGTCGTGCGGCCTATTCTTTCCCGCTGTCAGGCACAGGAAATGGCGCTGGAGCATATTTTCTCCGCCTTCCGCCCCGGGCAGATCATTTCTGCCGCTGTTACCCATTTAGAGCCGTTCGGGGCATTTGTGGACGTGGGCTGCGGCGTTCCGTCCATGATCGGCATTGAAAATATCTCTGTTTCCCGTCTTCCCCACCCGAACTGTCGGTTTCGAGTGGGCCAGAGCATTTGCGCCGTGGTGACGGGGCTGGATGCGGGGAAAAAACGTGTGACCTTGTCCCACAAGGAGCTTCTGGGCACTTGGGAGGAAAACGCCGCGCTGTTCACCTCCGGCATGACCGTGCCCGGCTATATCCGCAGCATCAAGGACTATGGCTTTTTCGTGGAGCTTTTGCCCAACCTCTCCGGTCTGGCAGAGCCTCGTCCCGGCTATGCCGAGGGGGAGCGGGTGTCGGTGTATATCAAGTCCATCCTACCCAACCAGATGAAGATCAAGCTGCTCCTGATCGACCACCTTGAGCCGTTGGAAAGCCCCGAACCGCTGACCTACTTTCATACCAAAGGCGTTTTGCAGCGTTGGCGTTACGCCCCGGAGGGCTGTCAGCGCCCGGCAGCGGAGACGGTGTTTGGCTGAAAGTATTTATTCAGCAAGCGGCAACCATGGGCGTACACATTAGGACCTACGGGCTGAGACCAAAAATGACCATGGCCTGACGCTCTGTCAATTGGTATAACTATAAGTGTTTTTGCTTTTTCCTTGCGAAACGTTTTCGTAAAAGAACTTCGCATCAACTCCATCTCCATGGCGGGTATATTCAACATGACCGTATCGTTGATATCTTCCAGTTCAAGAAACAAGAACATGCAGCTATACCCCTTCTCCAGTCTTTTATCCCGCTGTTCCCATGCTATCACACCGTCCAGCGCGGAGCTGAGCGTTTCCGAAAGCGTTTCTTCGGTGTCACACTGCGCAGACAGCCAGCGGACATAGCAAGAAACATAACCCAGCCGCCAAAGGGTTTTTTTCATGGAAATCTCGCCATCAAGGAAACGAAAACCATGATTCTGGAAGGTTTCCAACACGAAGTCGCGGCTTAATGCTGGTAATATTACCGCCGTTAACGAGGCGTACCGCTCTTCCAACTTCTTTTCCTGAAGATGGCCAGACTTGATAAGCATCACCAGTTCCGCGATCAGGCAAATTCCCGCCAGTGCAAGGCAGACGGAAAAGGCATAATCCAGTCCCTCTTCCTCGAGAAAATAGAATCCAAGCAAGATGAAGAAAATGCCAGCGATAGCAGCCCCAACGCCTATAAGCGCATAGCGTTTCCTATCCTTCATCCCTGCTCCCCTTTGATCTTCTCCCAATAGCTCTGAGCAGCCTGCTCGTTTTTGTTGTCGCCGAAGTGGTAATACACCGTTCCTACCAGCTCATCGGGCAGGTATTGCTGGGCCACCCAGTGGCCGGGGAACAAATGGGGATAGAGATACCCCTGCTCCCGCTCCTGCCCCGCCGAGTCGGCATGGACGTTTTGCAGCTCTCTGGGGATCGCCCCTGTGCGCCCGGCCCGCACGTCCGCCCCGGCGGCGTCGATGGCCGCGCACACCGAATTGGACTTGGGTGCGGTAGCCAGCAAGACCACCGCTTGGGCCAGCGGAAGTCTGGCCTCAGGAAGGCCCAGCTGCAAAGCGCTGTCCACCAGCGCTTTCACGATCAAGGCGGCTTGTGGATAAGCCATACCAACGTCCTCGCTGGCCGAGCACAAAATGCGCCGAATGGCGGTGATAAGGTCGCCAGCTTCCAAGAGCCGGGCCAGATAGTGGAGGGCCGCGTCGGGATCAGACCCCCGCAGGGACTTCATCAGTGCCGACGCAATGTCGAAGTGGTCGTCTCCCTCCCGGTCATAGCGCATGGCCGAGCCTTGGGCGGCAAGCTGGGCGTCCGCCAGCTTTACCACCGCTTTTCCTTTCTTGGTCACTGCACCGTTGGAGAGAAGCTCCACGGTGTTTAACGCTTTTCGAACGTCCCCGCCGCAGGCGGAGGAAATGTGTTCGATGACCCCTTCCTCCGGTTCGATTTTCTTCCCAAGACGCTCACCCATAAAAGCGAAACCCCGGCGGATGGCCGGCTCTACATCCTTGGCGGTCAGGGGCTTGAATTCAAAAACAGAGGAACGGGACAACACCGCGTTATAAATGTAAAAGTATGGATTTTCTGTGGTAGAAGCAATCAGCGTTACATCTCCGCTTTCAATCACCTCTAAAAGCGACTGCTGCTGCTTTTTGTTGAAGTATTGGATCTCGTCCAAATAGAGCAAGATCCCGTTGGGGGCCAGCATCGTCCCCACTTGAGAAATGACGTCCTTTACATCCGCCAAAGAGGCCGTCGTCGCATTGAGCCGCCGCAGGGTGCGGCCCGAACGCTTGGCGATAATATTTGCCACAGTGGTCTTCCCTGTTCCGGACGGGCCGTAAAAAATAAGGTTTGGCACTTGATTGGTCTCGATAATGCGCCGCAAAAGCCCACCGGGGGCAAGAATATGTCCTTGTCCCACCACGTCATCCAGCGTCTCAGGCCGTATTTCATCTGCCAAAGGCCGGTATCCCATATCTTGTCACCTCCAAAAATAAAATGGAGAGGAAAAAATTCCTCTCCATTTTAGCACACTTGTTCCAGCTTGTAAAGCCTTACTCACCCCGGGAGCATTTTTCTGCACTCGCCGTCAATTTCCCAGCCGTTGCAATCAATGACAAACCGCGGTTTGAAATAAGCTGCATCCTGACTTACTCCTCGTAGAGCGGGTATTTCTCTACCAGTTCCGCCACCTGAGCCCGAAGGGCGTTCTCGTTGCCTTCAAAGCGAGTGGCCGTCTCCCACATGAGCTTGGCAATGACCTTCATGTCATCGGTATTCAGCCCGCGGGTGGTAGCAGCAGGCGTACCCACTCGGATGCCGCTGGCCACGGTGGGCTTTTCCGGGTCGTTGGGGATGGTGTTTTTGTTGACAGTGATGTTGACCTCGTCCAGCCGATGCTCCATCTCCTTGCCGGTAATGTGTGCCTTGCGGAGATCTACCAGCATCAGATGGTTGTCCGTTCCGCCGGACACCAGATCAAACCCCGCGTCCAACAGACCCTGCGCCAGAGCTTGGGCATTTTCCACGATCCGCTTCTGATAGACGGCAAATTCCGGGGTCATGGCCTCGCCCAGCGCTACCGCCTTTGCGGCGATGATATGCTCCAGCGGCCCACCCTGACTGCCGGGGAAAATGGCGGAGTCGATCTTCTTTGCCAGCTCTTCGGTACAGAGGATCATGCCGCCTCGCGGGCCGCGAAGGGTCTTGTGGGTGGTGGTAGTCACCACATGGGCATAGGGCACAGGGCTGGGATGAAGCCCAGCCGCCACCAACCCGGCGATGTGGGCCATGTCCACCATCAGATATGCGCCCACTTCGTCGGCGATTTCCCGGAACGCCTTGAAGTCGATGATCCGGGGATAGGCGGATGCCCCCGCCACGATCATTTTGGGCTTGCACTCCTTGGCGATGTCCCGCAGCTTATCATAGTCGATGCGGTGGGTCACCGGATCGACCCCATAGGGGACAATGTTGTAGTTCTTTCCCGAATAGTTGGCGGGAGAGCCGTGGGTCAGATGTCCGCCGTTGGACAAGTCCATGCCCATCACCGTGTCCCCCACCTGACAGAGGGCGGCGTAGACTGCGTAGTTGGCCTGTGCGCCGGAGTGGGGCTGTACGTTGGCATGGTCTGCACCAAAGAGCTTGCAGGCGCGCTCCCGGGCGATGTTCTCCACCACGTCCACCCACTGGCAACCGCCGTAGTAACGCTTGGCAGGGTAACCCTCAGCATATTTGTTGGTCAATACCGTGCCCATGGCCGCCAGCACCGGGACGCTGACAAAGTTCTCCGAGGCGATCAGCTCTATGTTGCGGCGCTGCCGCTCAAATTCCCCAAAAATGCCTGCGCCGACCTCAGGATCAGCTTTGGCGATCAATTCCATCATTTCCTTGACCATGCTTGTGCCCTCCCCAAAATTGTGGTATGATACATTTTATCGGAAAAGAGCGATATCGTCAAGGGGTGTCGCCTGTGAAAAAGGAGAGAACAGCATGACAAAGAAAGAACGGGCCAAATATATTGTCGAAGCGCTCAAAGAAGCCTACCCCGACGGGATCTGTTCGCTGGAATACCGCAAGGACTACGAGCTGCTGTTTGCCACACGTCTCTCCGCCCAGTGCACCGACGCTCGGGTCAACTTGGTGACCCCGGAGCTGTTTTCCACCTACCCCACGCTGGAGGCGTTGGCGGCGGCGGACATCACCGATGTGGAGCGCATCATCCACTCCACCGGCTTTTTCCGGGCCAAGGCCAAGGACATCGTCCTCGCCGCTCAAATGCTGCTCAGTGACTACGGTGGCAGAGTGCCCAGCACGATGGAGGAGCTGCTCAAGCTCCCCGGGGTCGGCCGCAAAACCGCCAATCTGGTGCTTGGCGATATCCATAAGACTCCCGGCGCGGTGGTGGCGGACACCCATTGCATCCGCATTTCCGGGCGGCTTGGCCTGACCGACGGCTCAAAAGATCCCGCCAAGGTGGAGAGCCAGCTTCGCAAGGTTCTGCCGCCGGAGGAATCCAACGACTTTTGTCACCGCCTTGTCCTCCATGGGCGGGCGGTATGCACTGCCCGGACGCCCCACTGCGAGCTGTGTACCCTTCAGGAGTGGTGCGCGGCATACCAAAAGGGCGGCAAGGCTTGACATCATCCGCGGTCAAGGCTACAATGAACGTCACGCGAGTACATTGAGGAGGTCATTTGGAATGGATATGACATGGTTTGACGAGATGGAAGCGCGCATTCCCACCGGCGAGGTACGCACCCGCTTTGCGCCCTCCCCCACGGGGTATATGCACGTTGGCAATCTCCGCACCGCCCTTTATACATGGCTCATTGCCCGCTCGATGGGCGGCAAATTTCTCCTCCGCATCGAGGACACCGATCAGGGCCGTCTGGTAGCGGATGCTGCCGACATTATTTATAAGACTCTTCGACAGACCGGCCTGACTTGGGACGAAGGCCCGGACGTGGGCGGCCCTGTCGGCCCATATATCCAGACGGAACGCCGGGATTTTTACGCCAAGTACGCCCACCTGCTGGTGGAGAAGGGCGCAGCCTATTATTGCTTCTGTGAAAAAACCGAGAGCGAGGAGGATTCCGGCGAATTTGACCGCGCCGCCGACCCCTGCCGTGACCTTGACCCCGCCGCAGCCAAGGCGCGGGTAGACGCGGGCGAACCTTTTGTCATCCGACAGAAGATCCCCGCCGGAACGACCACCTTCTCTGACGCCATCTACGGGGATATCACCGTAGATAACGCGGATCTGGACGATCAGGTGCTACTCAAGCGGGACGGCCTGCCGACCTACAACTTTGCCAATGTGATCGACGACCATCTCATGGGGATTACCCATGTGGTGCGCGGCAGCGAGTACCTCTCCTCCGCCCCCAAATACGACCTTCTCTACCGCGCCTTTGGTTGGAATATCCCCACCTATGTCCACTGTTCTCCCGTCATGCGCGATGCCCAGAACAAGATGTCCAAACGCCACGGCGACCCCTCTTACGAGGATCTGCTGGCTCTTGGCTATCTCTCCGAAGCGGTGGTGAACTATGTTGCTCTTCTGGGCTGGAGTCCCCGTGGAGAGTATGCCGAGACGGAGTTCTTTGCGCTGGACGAGCTGGTGAAGGTCTTTGACATTCACGGCATCTCCAAGTCCCCTGCCATTTTTGACCTTGAAAAGCTGAAATACTTCAATGCCCATTATCTGCGCGCACTGGAGCCGGACACGTTCTTTGCCATCGCCGAGCCATATTTGAAAGAGGCCATCCACTCCCCCGCCATCGACCTTTCCTTGGTTGCCCCGCTGGTGCAGCCCCGGTGCGACACCCTTTTGGATATTGCCCCCCAAGTGGACTTCTTTGACGCAGTGCCTGAATACTCCAACGAGCTATACTGTCACAAGAAGATGAAAACGGACGAGGTAAATTCCAAGGAGGCGCTGGAATGGGTCATCCCCGCACTGGAAGCCCTTTCCCAGTGGACGTTTGACACCATTCACGACTGCCTCATCGCATTGGCTGAAGCCAAGGAGCTGAAAAACGGCCGTATCATGTGGCCGGTTCGCACGGCTCTTTCCGGCAAGGCGGTCACCCCCGGCGGAGCGGTGGAGCTTTGCCACATTTTGGGCCGGGAGGAGACCCTTCGCCGTCTTTGCGCCGGGATCGCACATCTGTCCTGACCCCTCCCTTTTCGCATAAAATTTCCCTCCTCTGCCCATACTGGCAGGGGAGGGATTTTTATGAAAAGAAGCGCAAAAATCACCGTGTTTGCTTGTCTTGCTGTGTTCTTTATTGCTGTGGTAGGCTATGGTGTCAAACAGGCGGCGCGGGCAGAGCAGGCGGAACGGCTGCTGAGCAACACCTATTATCATGCCTTTACCGAGCTGACCACCGCTGCCGGTGAGCTGGACAGCGCACTGCAAAAGGTAGCCTACACCACCCCCGGCCCACTTCAGGACAGCCTGTACCAGCAGATCTATGCCAAGGCGTTGGCGGCGCAGTATGCCCTTGGCGAGCTTCCCTACTCCAACATAGATTTAGAGCAAACTGCGGCATTTTTCGCCAAGACCGGAGACTATGCCATGTCCCTTGCCCGAAACGGCGGAGAAGGTTCAGGGGAAAATCTGGCCGCGCTCTCCCAAATTGCCCAAAAGCTGAACGTATCCCTGTTAGAGCTTCAAGGGGAGCTGGAAGCGGGTACCCTCGACCTCTCCGCGGTGACCCGCGCCACCCGCGCCCTTTCCGCCGCAGCCGAGAACGAAGGCCAAACGGCCGGAGGCGTGACATTTCAGAATGTAGAATCCGATTTCCCGGAGCTTCCCTCTCTGGTTTATGACGGCCCGTTTTCCGAACATATGTCTTCCGCGCAGCCGAAAGCGCTGGAGGGACTTGGGGATGTGACCGCCGAAACCGCCAAAGCTCGCGCCGCCGCCTTCTTGAACGTCTCTCCCAACGCTTTGACGCTCTCTTTTAGCGGGGGCGGAGTTCTTCCCTCGTATGCCTTTACCCTGCCCCAAGATGGCGGCATGGGCTATATTGAGGTCACCCGTCAAGGCGGGCAGATCCTCGCCTACTTTCAGGATCGCCAGCCGGGCCAGCCTGCGATCTCCGTCGAGGAAGCGGTGGCGATTGCCCAGAATTACCTCACGGCATGGGCCTTTCCTCATATGGAGGCGAGCTACCATATTCAACGTGAGGGCGTTCTGACCATCCACTTTGCCCCCGTGGTCGAGGAAGTCTACTGCTACCCTGATCTGGTCAAGCTCACCATTGCGCTGGACAACGGAAAGCTTCTGGGCTATGAAGCCCACGGGTATCTCTATCAGCACCGGGAGCGTACCTTTGCACCCCCTGCCATTTCCTGGGAAACCGCGCAGGCTGCCATTCCCGGCGGGATCACGCTACTGAGCGCGCAAAAAGCCCTCATTCCCACACAAGGCGGGACAGACGAAGTTCTGACTTACGAATTCAAGTGCCAAACGACGGACGGGCGCCATGTTTTGATCTATGTCAACACCGAAACCGGACTCCAGCAAAACATTTTGCTGCTTTTGGAGGATGAAACGGGCACGTTAACCCTCTGACAAGAGCTTGCCTCGCAGCCAGCGAAGCGGCCGCTCCAACGCATAGTGGAGGGCAATGCCCAGCAGAAGGTTCAGCACAATGGTGATCCCATAAAACACTAAGTAATTCGGCCCAATAGGGATCACCTTCTCCAGCAGCTCCCGCTCCAATACAAAGATCACGTTGAGCAGATAGATCTCTAAACTTGCGCCGCCGATCTCCCGCAGCCCCCGGCGGAAGCCGCCCTTGGGCAGACGCTCCATCAGCCACGCGACTGCCAGACAAAGCGGAACGCATACCAGCGCAAGCCACAGCCCGTTGGGCAGATAGTACGGTTGCACCCGTTTTATGATGGGAATGAGGATGGGCAGCACACACCATCCCAATGTCCCCTGCCACGTCAATTTTTTCCCTCTGGACAGATAAACGCCGATCATACAGCCTGTCAGAAAAATGGGGATACGGGTCACTGCGTTGTCCGCCACTTCTCCCCATCCTGCCAGTGTCATCACCTGATAGAGGATAAAGGAAAGCACCCAAGAAGCTCCGACCACGAGCTGTGGGAGCTTGACCCGTTTCAACAGCGCCACCGCCGCCGGAGCGATCAGATAAAACCCCAGCAGCGCAGGCACATACCAGTTAAAATAGTTGGGCTTGTTGCACCAAAAGGCAAGGGTCGACATCGTCCATGCCACGGTTTTCAGCGTCGTCCGCTTTGCAAGGCGCAGGGCCAGACCGTAGATCCCTACCACCAGCCAGTAGGCAGGCAAGATCCGTACCAACCGCCGCTTGAGATAGTCTCCGTAACGCTGTTCCCGCTTGCAAAGGGACAAGGCGAGGCCCATGCCGGAGAGCAGCAAAAAGATATCCACCCCGCAAAACCCGATGCCTTTGAAATAATACAGCCACTGCCATTTGGGCCGCCAAGCAAAGGCATGAAACAGCATTACCCACAGCATGGCAAGGCCCATCAGCTCTCCCCTGCAGCGGCTCAGCAGTTCATATCCCCAGCGTCTATCCTCCATGCTGTTCCCATCCTTTCTGTACACTTGTGAACTGTTCCATTTTACCGCCTTCTTGGGGAAAATTCAAGGAAAAAAGTGCTTGCTTTTTCCAACTCCCTGTGGTAAAATACTTTAGCCTGTGCGAAATACACACATCTCGCGATGCGTTCGCCCTGTGTTTCCCTACGGAAATGGTGAAGGCAGATGACCGGGATGGAGGCAAAACAAAACATTTTAGGAGGAAAACATCAATGGCAGTCGTATCTATGAAGCAGCTCTTGGAAGCAGGTGTCCACTTCGGACACCAGACCCGTCGCTGGAATCCCAAAATGGCCAGCTACATTTACACCGAGCGCAATGGGATCTATATCATTGACCTGCAGAAGACGGTGAAGAAGCTGGAAGAGGCCTATGCTTTTGTGCGTGAGCTGTCCGAGTCCGGCCAGACCATGCTCTTTGTGGGCACCAAGAAGCAGGCGCAGGAGGCTATCAAGGAAGAGGCTCAGCGCTGCGGTATGTACTATGTCAACGCCCGTTGGCTGGGCGGCATGATGACCAACTTCAAGACCATGCGTACCCGTGTGGATCGTCTGGCCCAGCTCAAGAAGATGCAGGAGGACGGCACCTTCGATATGCTCCCCAAGAAGGAAGTCATGCACCACTTGGGCGAGATCGCCAAGCTGGAGAAGTATCTGGGCGGCGTTACCGAGATGCGTAAGCTCCCCGGCGCGCTCTTCGTCGTTGATCCCCGCAAGGAGCGCAACGCCATCAACGAGGCCAAAAAGCTCCACATCCCCGTCGTCGCCATCGTGGACACCAACTGCGATCCCGACGAGATCGACTATGTCATCCCCGGCAACGACGACGCCATCCGCGCCATCAAGCTGATCTCCTCTGTGATGGCCAATGCCATTCAGGAGGGTCGTCAGGGCGTGGATGCCGCCCCTGCTGCGGAAGCCGCCGACGCTCCCGCTGCCCCCGCTGAGGCTTGATCCCAACATTTAACCTGACTGGAGGAATATAAAATGGCTATTACTGCACAAGACGTACAGAAGCTCCGCGAGATGACCGGAGTTGGCATGATGGATTGCAAGAAGGCCCTGTCCGCCACCGACGGCGACATGGACAAGGCCGTTGAGTTCCTGCGTGAGAAGGGTCTCGCCACCGCCCAGAAGAAGGCCGGCCGCATCGCCGCCGAGGGTGTGGCTTACGCCACCGTGATCGACGGCGTGGGCGTTGTGGTCGAGGTCAACGCCGAGACCGACTTTGTCGCCAAGAACGAGAAGTTCACCGACTTTGTCCATACTGTGGCCACCGTCATCGCCAAGGAAGCTCCCGCCGACATGGACGACCTGCTGGCCAAGCCCTACCCCGACACCGGCCGCACCGTGGCCGATGAAACCATCGAGAAGGTTCAGGTCATTGGCGAAAACATCAAGATCCGCCGCTTCCAGCGCTTTGAGGACGGCGTTTCCGTCCCCTACGTCCACATGGGCGGCCGCATCGGCGTGCTGGTCAATCTGGACACTGACCTCCCCGCCGACAAGGTCACCGAGGTGGGTAAGGATCTGGCCATGCAGATCGCCGCGCTGAACCCCCGTTTCCTTGACAAGTCTCAGGTAGGTCAGGACGTGCTGGATGAGGAGAAGAAGATCATGCTCGTTCAGATGGAGAATGACCCCAAGATGGCTGCCAAGCCCGACAAGGTGAAGGAAGGCATCGTCATGGGCAAGCTCCGCAAGTTCTATGAGGAGAACTGCCTCATGCAGCAGGAGTTCGTTAAGGACGGCTCTATGAGCGTGGAGCAGTACGTGGCGGCTCAGGCCAAGGCTCTGGGCGGCTCTATCTCCCTGAAGGACGCCGTTCGCTTTGAGAAGGGCGAGGGCATCGAGAAGAAGCAGGAGAACTTCGCCGAGGAGATCGCCAAGCAGCTGGGTAAGTAAGTCTCTTCCCTGCTATTTGCTGTGTTTTGAGATGAAAAGCCCGCTCCACTATTTGGTGGAGCGGGCTTTTATGGTTACAAATTCAGCGGTTTTGGGAGAGGTATCCTGTGGAACGCTGTCCGTTGTGGGAGCTGTCCACCAAAATGATATCCTCCCCCACCTGCCGCACCCGCGACCATGGGATCAGAATGTCCTCGTCCCGGCCCAACAGGCCAAAGAACCGCGGCCGCCCCGGGATCACCAACGCCGTCATCTGTCCCGTTGACAGCTCCACCACAATGTCCTGAGGATAACCATAGCGACAGCCGTCCGCCATATCAATGACCTCTTTATAGCGAAGTTCGCCAATTCTCGTCTCCATCCTTCAAACCCCTTTCCAAATCGGCCGGTCTATGCTATCATTATGTGAAAAGCAGGTTTGATATGAGAGGAGGCGGCAGCGTGACACGGAAAAAGAAGCGTTTGATCATTTGTGCAGTCATAATTGTTGCCGTGGCCGCCGTCTGGCTTTTTCTACAGCACATTTATCCCCATTTTCACCCTCCCTTTGTTCCGTCCTATTCCCCCGCCAGCCTGACGGATCTTCTGGCCAAGCCCGCCTTGCAGGAAGCGGACTACCGCCTTTTGTTTGCACAAACTGGCTTGGGAAAACCGGCCATCGACGATCTTTTAGCCCTTGGCGACGAAGGAAAAGCACAAATATTGGACACCCAGACTGCGTTTTTGAACCACCCCGGTGAAGCTCCCTGCACCCCGCTTGGCATCACCACCCGGGAGCACCGCTATCTGGATGCGGAGGGTCACGCCCTGCCCTTGATCCCCCTTGCACCCTTACAGGATGGAGATGTTTTGGTGACTCTTTCCACCCACACTGCCGGTTGGAGTCACGGCCACGCAGGGCTTGTGGTGGACGCAGAGCGGGGCGTAACTTTGGAATCTGTCGTACTCGGCAGTTTATCCAGCCAGATGAACGTCAACCATTGGTGCAGTTATTCGACCCTTGCCGTGCTGCGTCCCAAGGTGGACGAGGAAACGCAGCAAAAAGTAGTCCAGCTTGCCTTGGACAAGCTGGACAATATTCCATATAGCTTGGTGAGCGGAGCGTTTGGCGAGAAGTTTCAGCCCTTGGATGGCGCTCACTCCGCCCACTGCGGTTACCTACCGTGGTATGCTTGGATGTCTGAGGGAATTGATTTGGACAGCGACGGCGGACGCATTGCCGCTCCGGAGGATTTCCTCCACAGTCCCAATGTGGAGGTCGTTCAGGTTTTTGGGTTTGATCCCGCTGACTTCGCTGACGGTGATTACTGAAAATCCGCCAAATACTGCTCTACAGAGCGGGTCATTTCCCGGGAAAAGTCGCTGTTGTATTTCCGGGCGCAGAACGCGCGGAAGCGCTCCTCAACGCTCTGCCCTGCCGCCGGCTCAAGGAGACGGGCCAGCTCTTCGTCGGTAAAGGGAGCATATGTGTTTTCCCGCACCACCATGGACATAGGCTGACGCTCCGGCTTTTGGCGGTCTTTTTGCTGCTGGGTGGGATAACCCATAACCAGCATGGCTACCGGGAACACATACCGGGGCAGATTGAACAGCTCCTGATGCTTTTCGCACTGTTCCATAATGTCGCCGATATAGCATGAGCCAAGACCAAGACTGTGGGCCGCTGTGACCATGTTCTGGGCGGTGATCATAGCATCGCAAACCGCCAGCATCAGATCCCCCGCCCCGGGCTTGCGCGGGTCGCAGCCGAAACGTTGAAAGCCTTGATACCACTTATTTCCGTCGGCACAAATGATCAGAACAACCGGTGCTTTTGCGATGAAGGGCTGGTTGTCGCAGGTCACCGCTAAGGTGTCCTTTAAGCTCTGGTCGGTGACGTCCAGAATGGTGTAAAGCTGCTGGTTGCCCGCCGTGGGCGCGGCGGCGGCGCAGGCAAATAACTGTGCCTTCACCTCTGCCGATACCGGCTCGTCGGTGAAAATCCGCACGGATTTTCGCTCTAAAAGCCCCTTAACTGTCTCATTCATCACAGTTTCTCCTTTTCTTTTGAAAGCAAGTCCCCTGCCGCCGGCAAGGGACTTGCTTCATTGTTTTTGTTTTACAGGATGCCTTGGATGCGCCGCACCGCTTCCTCTGTCGCTTGGGCGTCTCCGAAGGCGGTCAGGCGAATGTAGCCCTCTCCGGACGGGCCAAAACCAGCTCCCGGCGTGGTGACGACGCAGGCTTCCTTCAGCAGCTTGTCAAAGAAGCCCCAAGAGTCCGTCCCGTTGGGGGTGGAAGCCCAGATATAAGGCGAGTTATCCCCTCCATATACCGTCAGCCCTGCCTCAGCCAAACCCTTTTTAATGGTTTGGGCGTTGCGGAGGTAATAGCGGATGGTCTCCCCGGTCTGCGCCTTGCCGAGGGGCGTCAGGGTCGCTTCGGCGGCCCGCTGGATCACATAGGACACTCCGTTGAACTTGGTGGACTGCCGGCGATTCCACAGCTTGTTCAGATTTGCCCCATCCCGCTCCAACGCCTTGGGTACTACGGTATAAGCACACCGTGTGCCGGTAAATCCGGCGGTTTTGGAGAAAGAGCGAAGCTCAATGGCGCAGGTCTTTGCCCCGGGGATCTCAAAGATGCTGTGGGGAATGGCAGGATCGGTGATGTACGCCTCGTAGGCGGAATCGAACAGAATAACTGCGCCTACGGCATTGGCGTAATCCACCCATTTTTGCAGCTGCTCCTTGGTAGCCACCGCCCCGGTGGGGTTGTTGGGGAAGCAGAGATAGATCATATCGACCTTTTTGTTCGGGATCGCAGGGGTGAAATCATTATCCGCCGTGCAGGGCATATAGTGGAGCTTCGTCCACCGCTGGTTTACGGCGTCATAATCCCCTGCCCGGCCCGCCATGACGGAGGTGTCTACATACACCGGGTAGACCGGGTCGCAGACAGCCACGACATTGTCTACGTCAAAGATATCTCCGATGTTGCCGCAGTCGCTTTTCGCGCCGTCGGAAACAAAGATCTCGTCGTCGTCAATATCCACCCCACGGGCTCTATAGTCGTTCTGGATCGCAAAACGAAGGAAGTCATAAGCACCGCAGGTTTCCTCACAGTAGCCACGGAAGGTCTCCTTTACCCCCATTTCCGCCGTCGCCTTAGTCATGGCCTCTATAACTACCGGCGCAAGGGGCTGGGTCACATCCCCGATCCCCAGACGAATCAGAGGCATGGGAGGGTTTTCGGCGGAAAAAGCCCGCACACGCCGCCCGATTTCAGGAAAGAGATAGCCGCCCGGCAGCTTGAGAAAATTCTGGTTGATCTTTGCCATAATTGTTCATCCTCTCGTGTTTCTGATTCAAAGAAGCATGATTTCCGGCCATTCGCCCTCAAAAACGGTGCGTGCCGGGCCTGTCATATAGATGTGACCGTCCGCCTCATCCCAGCGGATGTGCAGCTCTCCCCCCAAAAGGACGAGGGTGGCCTCCCGCTCACAGAGGCCCAGACTGGCGCAGACTGCTAAGGTCGCGCACGCGCCCGTGCCGCAGGCCAGTGTTTCTCCGCTGCCCCGCTCCCATACCCGCATACGGATACGGCTGCGGTCTAAAACCTCTGCAACCTCCACGTTGACCCCTTCCGGAAAAGAAGGATTCGGCGCAGAAAGGGGAGCGACATCTTGCAAGGGATAACCCTTTACAGATGGAACTTGTATCACAAAATGGGGGTTGCCCATAGAGGCCGGGACGCCTTGCAGCGTCTTGCCTTGGGGGGATAGCTCACGCGGCTTATCCACCTGCGGTACGCCCATATCCACAGTCACTGCATCCACTTTCCCGCCTAAAACCGACAAGGATAGCGCCTTTACACCCGCAAGGGTTTCGACGGTCAATTCTGTTTTGTTGGTAAGCCCCTTGTCAAACACGAACTTCCCGACACAGCGGATGCCGTTGCCGCACATTTCGGCTTGCGAACCGTCGGCATTGAACATGACCATTTTGAAGTCAGCGATCTTGGAGGGAAAAATGCAGATCAGGCCGTCACTGCCTACCCCAAAATGGCGGTCAGACATCTGCCTCGCCAGTTCGGGCAGATCGCTTGGTGCGCTTTTCGTACAGTCCAAGTATACATAGTCGTTTCCCAGCCCTTCCATCTTGGTAAAGTGCATGGTATTCCCCCTCTCAATACGTTTCGTGCGCTGTGGGCCACCGCTTAATAGTTGATAATGTACTTGTCCCGCTCCCAAGAAGAGACGCGGGTGCGGTACTCATTCCACTCTCGTTCCTTTCCTTCAATATACTGCCCGCACACATGGGCGCCCAGTACGCCCATGATGTACTTGTCCTTCTTCAGGGACACCAACGCCTCCTCCAGCGAGCCCGGCAGAGCGTCGATACCGCGGCGGCGGCGGCTGGCGGGAGACATTTCAAAAATGTTCTCCGTGATCTCCGGCGGCGGTGTCAGTCCCTTCTCAATGCCGTCCAGACCGGCTGCCAGACAGACTGCCAACGCCAAATAAGGATTGCAGGATGGGTCGGGACAGCGCAGCTCCACCCGGGTGGACTGTCCGCGGGAAGCGGGAATACGGATCAAGGCCGAACGGTTGGACGCAGACCACGCCATGTAGCAGGGTGCTTCATACCCCGGCACCAGTCGCTTGTAGGAGTTGACCAGCGGATTGGTGATGGCGGACATTCCCTTCATGTGGCGGAGGATGCCTGCAATGAAGCTATATGCGGTCTTGGAGAGCTTTTTGTCTCCCTTTTCGTCGAAAAACACGTTCTTACCGTTTTTGAACAAGGACATATTGATGTGCATACCGGAGCCGGCCACGCCGAAAATAGGCTTGGGCATAAACGTGGCGTGGAGGCCATCCTTTTGGGCCAGCAGTTTCACCGCCAGCTTGAAGGTCATAACCGAGTCGGCGCAGTGAAGCGCGTCCTGATACTTGAAGTCGATCTCGTGCTGCCCCTCGGCCACCTCATGGTGGCTGGCTTCGATTTCAAAGCCCATTTCCTCCAACGCCAAGCAGATCTCCCGGCGGGTGGACTCCCCGTGATCCAGAGGGCCAAGGTCAAAATAGCCGGCTTCATCATTGGTCTTGGTGGTGGGCTTCCCCTCCTCGTCGGTCTGGAACAGGAAAAATTCTGCCTCAGGGCCAACATTAAAGGTATCAAAGCCCATATCCTTGGCCCGGTCCAAAACCCGCTTCAGAACGCCGCGGGGATCGCCGACAAAGGGAGTGCCGTCGGGATTGTAGACGTCGCAAATGAGCCGCGCTACCTTCCCCGGCTCTTGATGCCAAGGAAATACTACAAAACTGTCTAAATCGGGACGCAGATACTGGTCGGACTCGTTGATGCGGACAAATCCCTCAATCGAAGAGCCGTCGATCATGATTTGATTGTCCAGCGCCTTGCCGATCTGGGACTCGGTAATGGTCACGTTCTTCATCTGGCCGAAAATATCGGTGAACTGCATCCGGATAAACTTGATGTTCTCCTCTTTCACCCTGCGGATAATGTCCTCTTTTGTGTATCCCATACTGTGCGCCCCTTTCTGGCTGTTTACCGCCGCGCGGCCAAGAAAGGCATAGCCTTTCTCTTGTTTGGTTCAGTGTAGACTACCCGCGTCTCTGTGTCAATAGTTTTGGATGCAAAATTTTTCATTTTATGGCTTTCGACGTTGACGAACGCGTCTTTTGAGCATTTGATTATACAAGATTTTCTTTTCTGTCTTCAGAATCGGTGCTTCTCATTCCCTGAAACGCTGATTTGTCATTTCGGAACATCAGTGGTATAATAACAGCGATTCGTGAAAGGAGGAACGCTTGTGTCTGAACTGGTTCTTGGCATTTTGGCCCACGTAGACGCGGGCAAAACGACCCTTTCCGAAGGACTTCTCTATACCGCCGGCCAGCTTCGTGCCCTTGGACGGGTGGATCACCGAAACAGTTTTTTAGACACCAACGCTTTGGAGCGGGAGCGGGGCATCACCATTTTCTCCAAGCAGGCCCGCTTCCCCTTGGGTGAGGACTGGGTCACCCTTTTGGACACTCCGGGCCATGTGGATTTTTCTGCGGAGATGGAGCGGGCCTTGCAGGTCATGGACTGCGCTCTGCTTGTGGTCAGCGGTACGGACGGCATTCAGAGCCACACCCGCACCTTGTGGCGACTGTTGGCGCGGTATGGTATCCCTACGCTGTTGTTCCTCAACAAAATGGATCTTCCCGGCAAGGGGCAAAAAGCTCTGATGACTGAGCTTCAGGACAAGCTGAGTGACCACTGTGTGGACTTTACCGCCGATTTTGCCGAAGCCGCCGCCCTGTGCAGAGAGGATGCTTTGAGCGAATATCTGGATTCCGGTGCGCTCTCTGACGCTACCGTTACCCGGATGATCGCCCAGCGGCAGCTTTTCCCCTGCTTTTTCGGTTCGGCATTAAAGCTGGAGGGAATAGACTTTCTTCTGGATCATTTGGATCGTTATCTGCCCCGCAAGACCAATTCAGAAACCTTTTCCGCCTGCGTTTATAAAGTGGAGCATCCCTCCGGTAGCGGGCAATTGACCCATATGAAGATTACGGGGGGCAAACTGAAAGTACGCACCTCCCTGTGCGGAGGAGTTGGCGAGGACACTTGGGAGGAGAAGGTGGATCAGATCCGCCTTTATTCCGGTGAAAAGTTTCAAACCGTTGATGAAGCAGCAGCAGGAACACTTTGTGCAGTCACGGGGCTGACTCGTGTCCAACCAGGTCATGTGTTTGGCGACGCCCCTTCGATGGCCACCCCTTCCCTCCAGCCGGTGCGCACATATCAGGCTCTTTTGCCGGAGGGACAAGACCCTTACACCGCCTATCGCCATTTCCAGCAGTTGGCGGCCGAAGACCCCCAACTTCATGTGTCTTGGAATGCTCAAAACCGGGAGATCAACGTCCGGCTCATGGGAGAGGTTCAGGGCGAGGTGCTTCGCCGCCTGCTCCAAGACCGGTTCGGATTGGCGGTGGATTTTGGCCCCGGCACGATCCTTTACCGCGAGACTCTAAAGACTCCGTCTATTGGCATCGGGCATTTTGAACCGCTGCGCCACTATGCGGAAGCGCACCTTCTTTTGGAACCCACCGCACCCGGCAGTGGTCTTACTTTTGCCGCCGATTGCCAGCAGGAAGTTCTGGACTTTTCTTGGCAACGGCTGGTTCTGGGGATCTTACAGTCGGAAAGCCACCCCGGCGTGCTGACCGGCGCGCCGTTGACCGATCTGAAAATTACCCTGATCGCAGGACGTTCCCACCCCAAGCACACCGAGGGCGGGGATTTCCGTCAGGCGGCTCTCCGTGCTCTGCGCCAAGGTTTGATGTCCGGGGAGAGCGTGCTGTTAGAGCCGTGGTACGATTTTCGGCTGGAACTGCCCCAAGACATGGTAGGCCGCGCCCTTTCCGATTTGGCGCAAATGAATGCAAAAACCGATCCTCTCCTCTCCGAAGGGGAGGACGCCGTACTCACCGGAAGTGTAGCCGTCTCTGCTTTTGGGGATTATGCTTCTGCGCTTGCCGCGTATGCCCACGGACACGCCCGGCTTTCCCTTGCGCTGGGCGGCTACTTCCCCTGCGCCGATCAGGACGCAGTGGTTGCAGCTATTGGCTATGATCCCCTTCGCGACACAGAACACCCCGCCGACTCCATCTTCTGCGCCCATGGAGCGGGCCATAGCGTCCCATGGGATGAAGTACCCGCCCACGCCCATGTTTCCAGCGGTCTGCGCCTGACCAACGGCACGATAGAGGACGCGAAAGTAACTGCCAAAGCGCCCAAAAGCGTCACCTATACCGGGACGGCCGCTCAGGATGCTGAACTTCAGGCTATTTTTGAGCGAACCTACGGGGCAATCAAGTCTCCCGGCCCGCGGCCCATGACGACCCCAAAGGCTGCGCCTGCCATTCCGGATAAGGTAGAGGTCAAGCTGGGAGACAACAAGCCCGAATACCTTCTGGTAGACGGCTACAACATTATTTTTGCTTGGGACGAGCTGAAAGCGGTGGCAAAGGAAAATCTGGATGCCGCCCGCATCCTGCTGACCGAGCTGCTATGTAACTATCAAGGCTATCGGGGCAACCGGGTCATTTTGGTCTTTGATGCCTATAAAGTGCATGGCGGCGTGGAAAAGGTAGAGAAACACAACAACATTACCGTTGTCTACACCAAAGAGGCGGAGACCGCCGACGCCTACATCGAAAAGGCTACCTACCGTCTGGGCAAGGAAAACCGCGTCCGGGTCGCCACCTCTGACGGCTTGGTGCAGATCATTATTCTGGGTCACGGCGCGCTGCGGGTGTCCGCCTCCGCCCTTCATAACGAGGTGGAGACTGCATTGGGGCAGATCTCCGCCCTTGTGCGCCAAACCCAGCTTCCCTCCCCCTCCCAGCCTGTCGCCCATGCGTTTCAAAATGCCCGGAAGAAGGGCGAGACATCCTGAACGGAAACTGCAACGACGGCTTCCGGCCTGTCAGCTTTCTGCTGGAAGCCATGACCGAGGATGGGGAGTGATTTCTCCTTACTTTATGATCGCGCCCAAAATGCACAAAATGATCCCGTAGAGGATACTGGACGAGATACCGTATACCAGTACAGGGCCGGCCACCGTGAACAGCTTTGCGCCCGTCCCCAGCACCAGCCCCTCGCTTTTGAACTCCAACGCCGGGGACGCCATTGCGTTGGAAAAGCCGGTGATGGGCACCAGCGTACCTGCTCCGGCGTGTTTGGCGATGTCATCGAACACGCCCAGACCGGTAAGCAGCGCCGCAAGGAAGATCAGCGTGATGGACACCCACGTCCCTGCATCTTCCTTGGTCGCGCCCAGATATTGATATAGAGTACTCAGCCCCTGTCCCCCGGCACAGATCCCGCCGCCCACGCAAAACGCCCACAGCATATCCTTCCAGATCGGCGATGGCTTCGCCTTCTCTTCCACATATTTCTGATATTCCTGATTGGTCATTTTCATGGCAAAGCCCCTCCCACATATGGTTGGTTTTAGTATGTACCCGAAGCCGCCTAATATTCCCAAGATACAAAAACGCCGGGGCTTTCCGCCCCGGCGTTTTGTGTGGTTTTCGCTTATTTCAGGTTTTCCAGCATCCGCTGGGCCATGACCATGGCTTCTTGAATGGAGAGTACCTGCTGGGGCGCAAAGGCGTTGCCGCCAACGCCGCTCATGATCCCCTTGTTCGCCATAAAGGCCACGGCGGATTTGGCCCAGCCGCCGACCGAAGCGTCGTCGGCAAAGGTGGTGGCGGTCATGGTTGGAATGCCGCCGTGGAGCTTGACATAGACGCGGGAGAGCATCACCGCCGCCTGCTCACGGGTCAGCGTTCCCTCCGGGTCGAAGGTGGTGGCGCTGGTGCCGGTAACGAAACCCAATTTATAGGCAATAGATACATTGAGATTGGATACATCGTCAAAGGGCTCGTAATGGCCATTTACTTGAGCTACTTTCACATCGTCAAGGCTTCCGCCCATGGCCTGATAGAGGTCTACCATCACAGTGGCAAATTGGGCGCGGGTCATATGCTGGACGCAATCCACCTCATAGGGATCGATCCCCACTCGGTCGAGCAGTCCCGCATCAAAGGCATTTTTCAAGCTCTCCTGCGCCCAGTCGGCGGCGTTGGGCTTGCTATCAAAGACGATATCGGCAAAGGCACTTTCATACATGACGCAAAAGGATTCCTCGTCAAAGTTGGAAAACCAGTAGCAGCGGTATCGATCTGTTTCCTCGCTATACGGGGCAAACTGATTATCGCTCCAATCCGCCACATTCCCCATCCCGTTTTCAAGGCGTTTGCTCTCTGGATTCCAAAGAAATTCTCCATAATTGTAAGCCAGCTCGTCCGCTTGACTTTTCACATTCAGCTCCGCCCCATCGTCACCAATGACATAAAAAGTCATCGGGGTCAGGTGTTCTTTCAGCACACGCCCAGTCACCTTTTTCACCACATTAGAGAGGGTAAAGGTCAAGCCGGTCACCTGAACGGTCTCCGTGGTGGCATCCGCCGCCAGCGCGGGGGCGGCAAGGCTAAGACAGAGCACCAGAGCCAGCGCAAGGGATAGAATTTTCTTTTTCATGTAGACTCCTCCTCAATACGCAGGCTTAATCGTTATCCCAGTTGTGCCAGACGTTCTGCACGTCGTCGTCCTCTTCCAGAAGGTCGATCATCTTCTCCATGTTCTTGATGTCCTCTTCGTTCTCCAGCTTGATGTAATTCTGGGGAACCATCTGCACGCCGGCTTCCAAGAAGGTGTATCCTTTGGCCTCCAACGCCTCGGTGACGGCGGCAAACGCGTCGGGGTCGGTATAGACTTCAAACACCTCGTCCTCCACCTGCATATCGTCCGCTCCGGCGTCCAACGCATCCATCATCACGGTGTCCTCGTCCAGATCTTCCTTTTCAATGACGATCACGCCCTTGCGGTCGAAAGACCAAGACACACACCCGGTCGCACCCAGATTCCCGCCGTATTTGTCAAAGAGGTGGCGGACATTGGGAGCGGTGCGGTTGCGGTTGTCGGTCAGCGCCTCTACGATCACGGCTACGCCGCACGGGCCGTAACCCTCATACACCACGCTCTCGTAAGCGTCGGCGTTGCCCGAGCCAAGGGCGCGGTCGATGGTGCGCTTGATGTTGTCATTGGGCATATTGGCGGCCTTGGCCTTGGCGATAACGGTAGCAAGGCGGGAGTTGTTGGCGGGATCACCGCCGCCCCCGGTCTTGACCGCCACGATCATCTCGCGGGCGATTTTTGTGAACATCTGGGAACGCTTCGCGTCCGCCGCGCCCTTCGTCTTTTGAATATTATGCCATTTGGAATGTCCCGACATGGTATCCTTCCCTTCTCAAAAATTCGTCTCATAGTTTACCATAGCTTTGGACTTTTTTCAACCCCCTAATCCAGCTTAGAGGGAAAAATAGACCTCTTTGTGTTTCTGGGTGCGGAAAAATTCAATTCCACAGCCGGAAAATGCCTCGTTCAGCTTCTCCCACAGCGTGTCCATGGCCGGGTCTTCCGTGGCGAAATGACCGCCGTCCACCAAAGTGATCCCCCGTTGGTATGCCTCCAAAAATTCGTGATACTTCACGTCTGCGGTCACATAGGCGTCCGCGCCCCAATTCGCCGCTTTTTGCAGCAGATCGCCGCCAGCCCCGCCGCACACCGCCACTTTTTTTACCGGGCGGTTTCCCAAAACCACCCGCAGGCCGCGGGCGTTGAGGGCGGTTTTTACCGACTTGGCAAACTCCTTGGGCGGCACTGCGCGCTCCAACACGCCAACCGCACCCATGCCGTAGGGTTTTCCACCGGCAGTCTGACCCGCCGGCTCTAAAAAGCCTTCGGAGGTGATGCCCAGCCGCCCTAACAGCACATCGCTCACGCCCCCGGACGCTTGATCCAAGTTGGTGTGGGCGGAGATCACAGTGATCCCCCGCCGCGCCAACTCCAGCACCACCGCTCCGGTGGGATCGTCAGGCGTCACAGACTTTAAGCCGTGAAAAATCAAGGGATGATGGCTCACGATCAATTGGCACTTGCGGCGGGCCGCTTCCTTGACCGCCTCCGGCGTTACGTCCAAGGTCACCAAAACCCGCTCCACATCCATCTCCATGCTTCCCATCAGCAGTCCGGCGTTGTCATAGTCCAATTGGGTGGAAAACGGGGCGATTTTATCAATATATTGATAGATCTCCTGTGCTTTCATTTCATATTCCCTCTTTCATCATGTCTGCCAAACCGTCCAGCACTTGGGAGAAGTAGATTTGCCGCTCTGCGTCCTCCGGCCTTTTGGATCGCGCCAAGCCCGCCAGCGCCCGTTCTGCCCGCCGGCAGCTCAATGCCAGATATTCCGGCCACAGCGGGTCGCCATCATGGGCGGCAGCCGTTCCCACATAGCGCTCAGCGGGTGTTAAGGGTTTCTCCTTCACAGTTCTTCCTTCAGCAAGACGGAACACCAGATAGAGGGTCTCCCCCTCTTTGACCAAGACCTCCTTGGCGATGGAAATGCCCAGTCTGTCCAGTTCCTCCCGCAGCACCTCCACGGCGCTCATGGGCTGGAGAATACAGGTCTTTTCAAAGCTCCATGGCGCGGCCTTCAAAATGTTCAAAATGGTTTCGCCGCCCATTCCAGCCACCGTCACAGCGTCCACTTCGTCGGCGCTGATTCCCGCCAAGCCGTCGCACAACCGGAGAGAGAGCTGCTCCTCCAAGCCGTAACGCTCCGCCGTCTCCTTTGCTCTTACCAGCGGGCCGGAGCGGATATCTGTACCAATGGCGGTCAAAATGCGGCCTGTGGTCAGCAGATAGGCGGGCAAATAGGCGTGATCCGTACCTATATCTGCGAGCCGCGCTCCGGCGGGGACAAGCTCTGCCACAGCGCGCAGCCGCGGGGTCAAATTCGGATGCATACAAACCGCTCCTTCCTTTACAAAAAGGGAGCGGCACACAGATGCCGCTCCCCCTTTAGGGCGTTTGGGCAGTTAGTCGGGAATCAGCTCGTTCAGCTTGTCCAAAATGCTCTGGCAGTCAATGCCGTGAACGGCGCAGGCCTCCTCCACAGTCTCGCCGCGAGAGGCGGGGCAGCCCAAGCAGTGCATCCCGATGGACATGAACACAGGCGCAGCCTGAGGCGCAATGTCCAGAATATCACCGATAATGGTATCTTTTGTGATCTTTGCCATACAATGACCTCCTAATCTCTTTGGGCTGTTTGCCCATTTATCTTACCCATTTATTATATCGAAGTAACTTCCATTTTTCAACACCATTTTCAATTTTTTCTCCCGTTCCTTTTCCATTGCCTGCACTCTAATCTCCAAAAATTGGCCTGCGCCGGGGGTTTGACAACGGCAGAAAAACCGTTATAATATGGGATAGGTTTCGAGACCGACGGACGGGAGGGATGAAGGTGAAGCTGGAACTGACGAAAAAGGAATTTCGCCGACTGCTGGATCTGGTCTACATCGGCAATTGGATCTTAAATTCCACCCGCGGCGAAGACCGTATTCAGGACTATGACCGGGTGGAGTCCCTCCTGTTTCAGCGGGCGGCCGAGGAGGGGATGCCTTCGTTGGCGGAGCTGTATCACGGCGAGATCGTGCCCTCCCGCGCCTTTGTAGACGGCGGCATCCACGAAGCCATCATGGAATATGAAAATAACGTCTTTTTCGAGATCTTGGCCGAGGATCTGGCCCGTCGGGACATGGACGATCCCCCCATCGACGAGAGCAACTATCTGGAGCTGGCTACCAGAATCGACGCGTACATTTCAGAATTTGAGGAACACGGCACGGATAATATTTTAGTGGACGTAGATGGATTGTAAACTGCTGATATGCCAAGCGCACCGTCGTCACAGTGACGACGGTGCGCTTTTATTTAGCTTCGCGGTATTTTGGGTAGGGCAACGGTGTTTTTCAGCACCCCGATCCCCTCGATGTCCACCTCGACTGTATCCCCGTCAAACATCGGGCCGATCCCTGCAGGTGTTCCCGTGGCAATGAGGTCTCCCGGCTCTAACGTCATAGACGCGGTGATGAACTCAATAAGATGGGCGACATCCTGCATCAAAAGTCCGGTGCGGCTCTGCTGCACAGTCTCTCCATTGAGACGGGTGGTGACTGTCAGGTCGGCGGGATCGACCTCGTCGGTGATCCACGGGCCGCACGGGCCAAACCCGTCCATGCTCTTTCCTCTCGTCCACTGTCCATCGGACTTTTGGATAATGCGGGCTGTCACGTCATTGAAGCAGGTGTAGCCCAACACATAGTCCGCCGCGTCCGCCGCCCGCACACTTTTGGCCCGTTTACGGATCACCACGCCCAGTTCCCCCTCATAATCCACGCGGGTCACAAAGTCCGGGGCGGTAATGGCCGCGCCAGGGGCGTTCAGCACGTTTGGCCCTTTGAGGAAGAGAATGGGCACTTCGGGAATGCCCTCACCCATTTCCACCGCATGATCGTAGTAGTTTTTGCCGACACAGACGATCTTAGTCGGCTCGACCGGGGGAAGCAGCCTACAGCCGCTCAGAGCCGTCACCTTACCTGTATAGCGGATCTCAGCATAGGGCGGCGTCTCCAGCTCGCGAATATACTCGCCCTCTACCACGCCCCACTTCGGGCCGCTATCCAGTTCAAAACGGATGTACTTCATATCGTTAACCTCCGATATGGGCCAAAATCTGTCCCAACAGCTCCTCTTTTCCATCTCCCTTTTCCGCGGAGAACGGAATGATCTTTACCTCGTCTTCCAGCTCCAGCGTCTCACGGATGCGCTGAAGATTGCCCTCCAGCTCGCTTTTCTTCACCTTGTCCAGCTTGTTTGCCACCACCACATAGGGCTTTCCGCTGGCCTTATACCACTCCCCCATTGTGATGTCGTCGGCGGTGGGCTTGTGGCGCAGATCCACCAGCATGATGCCCAACGCCATCAGAGATGTGTCGTTGAACCACGTCTCGATCAGCTTCCCCCAGCGCTGGCGCTCGGCCATGGAGACCTTGGCATAGCCATAGCCGGGCAAATCGACCAGATAAAGAGCCTCGTCAATGAGAAAGTAGTTGATATGGGTGGTTTTTCCCGGCGCTGCGCCCACCCGTGCAAAGTTCTTTCGGTTGAGAAGTCGGTTGATCACCGAGGATTTCCCCACGTTAGACCGCCCGGAGAACACGATCTGGGGCAGTCCGTCCCGGGGAAAGTCGGCGCTCTTCACCGCTGAGCGGACGAACTCCGCCTTATTCCAGTTGATTTTCATGCTCGACACCTCCACCTCACTGGCACAGCCCTGTCTGCGAAGGTAAGGAAGTCCCCGCAGGCGGCATAAGCGCGGCATAAGGCGCATCGGCCGGATAGGCCTCTACGGGATTGGGCAAAGACTCCAATGCCAGCTCCAACACCTGCTTTACCTCGGCAACGGGGAAGAAACGGAGCTGGGCGCGGACGGTCTGGTCAATGTCGGCCAGATCCCGCTCATTTTCCTTGGGGATCACAACGTCATAGATCCCGGCGCGCAGCGCAGCCATGGTTTTCTCCCGCAGGCCGCCAATAGGCAGCACCCGTCCCCGCAGCGTCACCTCGCCGGTCATTGCAATGCCGGCGCGCACCGTGCGTCCCGTCAATGCAGAAGCCATGGCTGTGGCGACCGCCACGCCCGCAGAAGGGCCGTCCTTGGGCACTGCTCCTTCCGGGAAGTGGACATGGAGGTCGGTTTTCTGATAAAAATCAGCCGCCAGCCCCAGCGCCGCGCTGTGCGCGCGCAGATAGGAAAGGGCCGCGCGGGCAGATTCCTTCATCACATCCCCCAAATTCCCTGTCAGCTCCAGCTTGCCGCTTCCCGGCATGGCGTTGACCTCCACCTCCAGCAGTTCGCCGCCCGCCTCTGTCCACGCAAGGCCGTTGACAACTCCCACCCGGCGCTTCAAGGCTTCGCCGGAGCGATGATACTTCTCCGGCCCTAAATAGCGTTCCAGATTTCCCGCCGTGATCCGCACGGTTTTTGCGGCGTTGTCCACCACTTCCATAGCGGTGCACCGGCACAGTTTCGCCAATTGCGTGCGGAGCTGACGCACCCCGCCTTCTTTGGTGTAGCCTGCGATCACGGCACGGAGCACATCATCAGAAAGCCTCAATTGCGCCGCTTTCAAGCCGTGGCGTTTCAATTCCTTCGGCAGCAGGTGTTTCTGCGCGATGCATAGCTTTTCTTCGTCGGTATAGCTGGGCAGCTCAATGACCTCCATGCGGTCTAATAAGGGACGCGGGATAGTGTCCACCGTGTTGGCTGTGGTGATAAACAGCACCTTGGAGAGGTCAAAGGGTATTTCTAAAAAATTGTCCCGGAAGGCGGAATTTTGTTCCGTATCCAGCACTTCCAATAAGGCGGAGGACGGATCACTTCGCCCGTCATTGCCCAGCTTGTCGATCTCGTCCAGCACCAGAACCGGGTTGCAAGAGCCTGCCTGACGAATGCCGGTGATAATGCGCCCCGGCATCGCGCCCACATAAGTTTTCCGATGGCCGCGGATCTCTGCTTCGTCATGGACGCCGCCCAGCGAGATCCGCGCCAGCTTTCGGTTCAACGCCTTGGCCACCGATTGGGCGATGGAGGTCTTCCCTACGCCCGGCGCACCCACCAAACAGAGGATCTGCCCTTTCAAGTCGGAGGCCAAGCGGCGCACCGCCACATACTCCAAAATACGCTCTTTTACCTTTTCAAGGCCGTAATGGTCACGATCCAGCACCTTTCGGGCTGCGCTCACATCCAGCCGTTCCTTGGTGCTTTTGCCCCAAGGCAGTTCCAAACACACATCCAAATAGTTGCGGCTGACCGACGCTTCGGCAGAGGCGTAGGGCTGTTTTCCGAGACGTTCCAGTTCCTTGAGCAGGCGTTCCTCTACATCCTTGGGCAGCTTTGCCTTTGCAATGAGATCCCGGTATTCGGTCAGCTCGCTGTCCTCTCCTTCGCCCAGTTCCTCCTCAATGACCTTGAGCTGCTGGCGAAGGTAATACTCCCGCTGGGTGTGGTCAAGCCCTTCACGCACCTTGCTCTCCACATCACTCTCCAGCTTTAAGATATCTGTTTCCCGCTGGAGCAGGCGGCAGAGCTTTTCCAACCGTCGAACAGGACGCAATTCTTCCAAAATGGCCTGCTTGTCCTCCAGACGCATGGAGGAACTTTGGGCAATGGTGTCTGCAATGTCGCCGGGGTCGTCGCTCGCTAAAATGGACAGCAGCGTCTCCGGCGAAGTGGGCGCAAGCTCCGCATACCGCTGATAGATGGCGTAGCTTTGGCGGATCAGGGCTTCGGAGCGGGAAGAATGACGTGCCTTCATCGGGGGTAGCCGCTCAATCTCTCCCTGCAAGCAAGGCTCTGTCCCCGTCAGCCGGAGGATACGTCCCCGCTCTACCCCTTCGACCAGAGCACGGACACTTCCCCCGGGAAGGCGAAGGAGTTGGCGGATGCTGCAAACCACTCCAATAGCGTAAAGGTCATTACCTTGCGGGGCTTCCACAGACAGATCCCGCTGAGGGATCAAAAAGATGAAGCCGCCGGCCTCCATAGCGCTGTCTAAAGCCTTGACAGACTGCACCCGCGCCACATCGAAGTTGAGCAGCATATGAGGAAAGACCGTCAGCCCTCGAAGGGCTAAAACGGGCATGGAATCAGTGGATATGGGTGTTAAGGTCACTACCTTCACATCCTTTCGGTTTTACAGAAACAAAAGGCGATAACTACCGCAGTAATTATCGCCTTTCATCTGTTACGATGCGTGATCGTGCGACTGGGACGAGGTCTTGCACCGCCGCTCGTCCCGCTCTAAGATCGGCTGGGCATGATCGGTGACACAGGCCGGGGTGATGGTCACCTTGGCGATATCGGGGTGACTGGGAATGTCATACATCACCTGTGTCATAACGCCTTCCAGCACTGCCCGCAGACCGCGTGCGCCGATCCCGCGCTCCAAGGCTTGATTCGCAGCAGCCTCCAGCGCCTCCGGCTGGAATTCCAGTTCAACGTTGTCATAGCCCAGCAGCTTTTTGTACTGCTTGACCAGAGCGTTTTTCGGCTTGGTGAGGATCTCCACCATCTGCTCCTTCGTCAGGGCGCTCACAGTGGTGATCGCAGGCAGACGGCCCACCAGTTCGGGGATAATACCAAACTTCAGCAGATCGTGGGGCTGGATCTCCTTGAGGATATTGGATGCCGTTCTCTCTTTGGCTGTGTGAACATCCGCCCCAAAGCCGATGGTCTTTTTGTCCAAACGGCTCTCGATGATCTTCTCAATGCCGTCAAAGGCACCGCCGCAGATAAAGAGGATATTCTTGGTGTCGATCTGAATGAATTCCTGATGGGGATGTTTGCGCCCTCCCTGCGGCGGGACGTTGGCCACCGTGCCTTCCAGTATCTTCAACAGGGCCTGCTGGACACCCTCGCCGGACACGTCCCGCGTGATAGAGGTATTCTCGCTCTTGCGGGCGATCTTGTCGATCTCATCCACATAGATAATGCCCCGCTGGGCCAGTTCGATATCATAATCAGCAGCCTGAACCAGACGCAGGAGGATATTCTCCACGTCGTCGCCCACATACCCAGCCTCCGTCAAGGTGGTGGCGTCGGCAATGGCAAAGGGCACTTTCAAAATGCGGGCCAGCGTCTGGGCAAACATGGTCTTGCCGCAGCCGGTCGGGCCGATGAGGAGGATGTTGCTTTTTTGCAGCTCCACATCGTCCTCTTCGCTGCCCAGAAAGATGCGCTTATAGTGGTTGTAGACCGCTACGGACATCGCCACCTTTGCTTCTTTCTGGCCGATGATATACTCGTCCAGCACCGCGTGGATCTCCTGCGGAGTGGGAATGTCGTCGATCACGCTTTCGCCGGGCTTCAGCTCCTGCTCTTCGTCTTCCTCGTCGTCCAGAATGTTCAGGCAGAGGTTGATGCACTCGTTGCAAATATAAGCGCCCGGCCCTGCAATAATACGCTTCACCTGCTCCTGTTTTTTGCCGCAGAAGGAGCAGCGAATGGATTTGTTGTCTTGATTCGCCATGTTGTCACCTCTCAATCGGTGGGGAAAAATCGATCAGTCGCGGTTGCGGATGACTTTGTCGATCAGGCCATAGGACATTCCTTCCTCGGCGGACATATAATGGTCACGCTCCGTGTCCCGGAGAATGGTCTCCATGGGCTGGCCGGTGCAGTCGCTCAGGATACGGTTCAGCTTTTCTCTGGTCGCCACCAAGTGGTCTGTGTGGATCTTGATATCGGTGGTTTGACCGGAAAGTCCGCCGCCGCCGATCAAGGGCTGATGGATCAGGATCTCAGAGTTGGGGAGGGCAAACCGCTTTCCCTTCGCTCCCGCCGCCAACAGCACCGAAGCCATAGAGGCCGCCATGCCCACGCAGATGGTGGACACATCACACTTGATATACTGCATGGTGTCGTAGATGGCCATACCGTCGGTGATAGAGCCGCCGGGGCTGTTGATGTAAAACTGGATATCCTTATCCGGATCTTGCGCTTCCAAAAAGAGCAGCTGCGCCACGATGAGAGAGGCCGTAGTAGAGTTTACATCCTCTCCCAAAAAAACGATCCGGTCGCTGAGCAAGCGGGAGAAAATATCATAGGAGCGTTCGCCCCGGCTGGTTTGTTCAACAACGTAAGGTACTAAACTCATAGTGGTTCTCCTTTACAAAAATGGGCGCGGGACAGCATTACACCAAAGTATAACCCTGTCCCGCTCCGAATATTCCTTGTGGTTTATTCCTCAGCCTTTTTGGCGGTCTTTTTTGCCGTAGGCTTCTTCTCGGGCGCATCCGCCTTGGCCTTCGCCGTGGTCTTTTTGGCGGCGGGCTTCTTCTCCTTCTCCCCACCCTCGTCCTTCTTTGCCGCCTTCTTTGCGGGAGCTTTCCCCACCTTGGCGTTGTCCAGAACGAACTTCGCGGCCTTTTGGTACAGCAGATCCTCGCTCAAGGTTTCTTCATCCACTGCCGCCTTGATCTGCTCGACCTCCATATTGTATTCCTTGGCCAGCCGCTCATACTCCGCCTTCTTCTCGGCAGCGGAGATCTTCAGCTTTTCCGCCTTGGCCACTGCCTCCAGTGCCAGCTCATTGAGCACCCGGCGGCGCGCGCCCACAGCAGCCTCCATGCGAAGGGCTTCGTTGGTCAGGCCCATCATACCCATATACTGATCAAAGGGAATCCCCTGACTCTCCACCCGCATTTTGTAGTCGTCCATCATGCGGTCAGTCTGCTGATCCACGATGGCCTGAGGCAGATCGACCTCCAGATTGTCGATGAGCTGATCGGTGATCGCCCGCTCATACTCGGTGTTGATCTGCTTCTCCCGGCGCTCGGTGATTTTCTTCTTCAGATCAGCCCGGAATTCGGCCAAGGTTTCAAATTCGGAAACGTCCTTAGCAAACTCATCGTCCAGTTCCGGTTTGACCGGCTCTTTTACCTCTTGGACTTTGACCTTGAACACCACGGGCTTGCCTGCAAGGTCGGGGGTGTAATCCTCAGGGAAGGTAATATCCAGCTCCTTCTCCTCCCCGGCTTTCATCCCGACGACGCCATCCTCAAAGCCGGGAATGAACGTGCCGGAGCCAAGCTCCAGACTAAAGCCCTCGCCTTTTCCGCCCTCAAAGGGTACGCCGTTATCAAAGCCCTCAAAGTCGATGACAGCGGTGTCGCCCTTCTTGGCCTTACGCTTGACTGCCGTCAAACGGGTGGCGCGCTGGATGTACGGCGTCATCTCGGCGTCAATATCCGCGTCGGTGACACTCACCTTTTCCTTGGGGGCAGTGAGACCCTTATACTCGCCCAGCTTGACCTCGGGCTTCAAAGTGACAATAGCCTTGAAGGTAAAGCCGTCTTTGCCAGCTTCCATGATCTCGATCTGGGGATAGGCCGCGGGCTTCAACTTCTCCTGTGCGATCGCTTCCTCGTAGGCGGCGGGGTAGATATCCTTGATGGCGTCCTCATAGAAAAGGTTCGCACCGTACATGGCCTCCAGCATATTGCGGGGCACTTTACCCTTGCGGAAGCCGGGGATATTGATGCCCTTGCGCTGCCGGAGATACACACGGTTGACGGCCTCGTCAAAGGTCTTGGCGTCCACTTCAATGACCAATTCCACCGTGCTGTGTTCGCCCTTCTTTTTGCTCTTTACATTCATGTTTACTGCATCCTCCTGTTGGGCCGCGACCCTATGTCACAGCTAAACTGGGCCGCCACAGGCCCGCAACATTCTTATTTTAGCAGAGACGGGAAAGAATTTCCACTCTTTTTTTGAAATTACTCCAAGATTTTTTCCGGCACAAAGTTCAAGCGGTCTGCCGACACCAATCGGTAATCCACCCCACCTGTCACTCCCTCCAGCGCAAGTTTGTGGGAATGACCGTGTAAATGTCCGTAAAAACACTTGGAAACGCCATATTGTTCAAGCAAATCAATGATTTCTTTGCAGGTATACCCTTGGTATTTTGGCGGGTAGTGAAGAAACACCAGCTTTTCTGCCGCGCCTTCCGCCGCTTTCAGGGACGTCTCCAATCGGATCAGTTCCCGCCGGTATACTTTGTCTGTCTCTTCCTCGGCGGCGGACGGCTCAAAGAACCACCCCCGCGTCCCGCAGAGGGCCACATCGCCGTAAAAAGCGCAATTGTTGTGGAGAAGCCGGAGCGTGGACAGGCCGTTGGCCTCCCAGAAAGCAGTCATTTTACTGGCCGTATTCCACCAGTAGTCGTGGTTTCCCTTCACGATATACTTGACTCCGGGAAGCGCGTCCAGATATGCGAAGTCGGGCAGCGCTTCCTCCAAACTCATGCCCCAAGAAAGGTCGCCGCATAAAACCACCGTGTCCTCCGGCCTCACCCGCTCAAAGCCCTCCGTCAGCTTCGCAACATAGTTCTCCCAAGCGCCGCCAAATACGTCCATAGGTTTGGCGCACCCAAGGGATAAATGGGTATCTCCAATCGCAAACAGGGCCACGCCATCACCTCTTAGTTGAGCATCTCCAGCACCTGCTCCACCATGTCCTCTTTTTCTACCCATGTCTTAAAGCGGGGCGTCTTTCCCCGCAGGCCGGCCAGCGGCGCAGGGATCGGGCATCCGGTGACCTCGGAGAGCTGATCGAGAATGTCCAGACCCGGCTTTTTGTCGCGAATCCCCAGCGCGTCCAGAACGGCGGAGCAGAATTTGAAGGGGCTGGCGGTGGAGACCGCAATGGCCGGAGTCATATCCCCAGTCTTGGCACGGTATTCATCCAGCACATGGAACGCAACAGCGGTGTGAGGATCGATGAGATACCCGTGTTCCTTCCAAGTCTTGAAGATCTGCGCTTTGGTTTGTTCGTCGTCACAGAAGCCGGCGGCAAACTGGCTCTGAAGTTTCTTCAACACCTTCTCAGACACCTGATACCGTCCGGTTGCAGCCAAGTCCGCCATATAGCCCGCGACCTCTGCCGGGTTCATGGTCAACGCAAGGAGCAGCCGTTCCAGATTGCTGGACACCAAAATGTCCATGGACGGAGAGATGGTGTTATAGAAGGGGCGGTTTTTATCATAGACGCCGGTTTGAATAAACTCGGTCAGGACATTATTGGCGTTGGACGCGCAGATAAACTTATGGATGGGAACGCCCATGGCTTTGGCGTAGTAGGCCGCCAGAATATTCCCGAAATTCCCCGTGGGAACGCAGACGTTCACCGGATCGCCGGGGCGAATGGCTTCTCCCTTCAGCAGATCGCAGTAAGCGGAGACATAGTAGACGATCTGGGGCAGAACACGCCCCCAGTTGATGGAGTTGGCAGAGGAAAGGAAATAACGCCGCTTGGCCAACTGCTCCCGCAGGGCTTCGTCGGAAAAGAGCATCTTCACGCCGGTCTGCGCGTCGTCAAAATTGCCTTTGACAGCGCATACACCTACATTTTCCCCCTCCTGCGTTACCATTTGCAGCTCCTGAACTGCGGAAACGCCGTCCTTGGGATAAAAGACCAGTATTTTGGTCTGGGGCACGTCCTTAAAACCCTCCAGCGCGCCTTTGCCCGTGTCCCCGGAAGTGGCGACCAAAATGCACACCTTTTTGCGCTCTCCGATCTTTTTGAGGGATGCGGTAAGCAAATGGGGCAGCATTTGCAGCGCCATGTCCTTAAACGCACAGGTCGGCCCGTGCCACAGCTCCAAACAGTAGGTGTTGTCGTCCACTCGGCAGACAGGAGCGACCAGCGGCGTATCAAACTTGTCCGGGCCATAGGCTTTTTTTGCAAAGTCGTTCAGCTCGGCGGTGGAGAACTCATCCAGAAAGGTACTCATCACATAGACGGCCCTTTGGGGATAAGACATATCCTTCATCGTGTCCAGCGCGCTGGGCGACATCTTCATGAACACTTCCGGGGTCATCAGGCCTCCATCCCGGGCCAACCCCTGCGTAATGGCTTCGGCGGCGGTCAGCCGCTGGTTTCCTCTGGTGCTTAAATAGTACATACCTGTCTCACGACCCTCATTAGGTTTTTGTAGAACAGTTTGTCAAGCAAGACTTCGGGATAACCGTGATCCTTCAAATATCCATGGAGTACGGCCCAGCCTGTCACATCCGGGACGCCCTCCGGCAGGCGGCTGATCCCGTCCCAGTCGCCGCCCAGCGCCACCGTGTCCTCGCCGCCCAGATTCAAAAAGTGATCCAGATGACGGCGCACCGTGTCCAGCGTGGCAGGTTCTCCCAAAAAATCCGGGCAGAGATTCAGCCCCACCGCCCCTTTTAACTCTATTATGGCAGTAAATTGTTCATCCGTCAAGTTCCGCGTGTGAAAACGGCGCGCCCTGCTGTCTGAATGGCTGGCAATGACCGGCGTTGTGGTCATCTCCGCCACATCCCAGAATCCCGGGTCGGAAAGATGGGAAACGTCGATCAGCATCCCCAGACGGTTCATTTCCCGCACAAAATCTCGGCCTTGGCCAGTCAGTCCCCGTTTGGGTTCTTCGGCGTTTGTCCCGGAAAGGGCGTTGGGATGATTCCAAGTCAGATTGACTGCCCGAACTCCCATATCATAAGCGGTATACAGCTTGTCAATCTCACAGTCCATCAGCTCCGCACCCTCCGCCGAGAGAAATGCCGCCACCTTTCCTGCCTGCCATGCCGCCTCTAACTGGCCGGCGGTCGTGCAAAAGGCGATGCGGCCGCTGTTGGCGGAAAGCTCCTGACGAAACAGAGCCACCTCTTCACAAAACACGTCCCAAAGCGCGCGCCCCGGCATATCCTCCGGCTCTCCAAAGCAGGCAAAGAACTGTGCAGCCCCGGTGAAGCCCTTGATCTTGTCCAGATTCCAATGCCCTGTGCTGTCCGCAAAATGCTCCCCGGTGAGGTAACAGTGAAGAATGGTATCGCAATGACCGTCAAAAAAGCGCATGGTAGACCTCCTCAGAACGCGTTTTCAATGTAATTGATCCGCGGGGCAAGGGTGTGAGATCCTTCAGGTGCATAAACCTCCGCCACGTCAAACCGGGGCTGAAGGTCGGTGGGATACCGGGTCAGATAGAGCATCGCCGTGGCGCGGATGCGGCTTTGCTTGCGAAGCGTGACCGCTTCCCCCGCTGTGCCATACGCTGCGTTCTTACGCAGCTTGACCTCTATAAAGCTCAAGAACCTGCCATCACTTGCAATGATGTCGATCTCACCAAGCCGGCAGCGGTAGCCGGAAGCTAAAATCCGCCACCCCTTCCGCCTCAGGTCGTTGGCCACAATGGCTTCTCCCCACTTGCCCAAAAGGTGGCTTTTTGCCCCCTGTTCCTGCTTTTTTACGTCCATTTGTAGCTCCTCCGATGCTCCGGGCACAGGCCATACCGGGCAATGGCCTCTTTATGCGCCTTTGTCGGGTAGCCCTTGTGCTTGGCAAACCCATATTGCGGATACTGCATATCCAACTCCGCCATCACCCGGTCTCGGCTTACCTTCGCCAAGACCGACGCGGCGGCAATGGACGCCGACAAGCTATCTCCCTTTACAACGCACTGGTGAGTCAACGTGATCGCCGCACCTTTCCCGTGGTCACGATTGCCGTCGATCAGGGCGAAATCAGCCTTGGGAGACAGTCTTGAAATGGCCAACTCCATCGCCTTGATCCGCGCCGTCAGGATATCGGTGGCGTCGATCTCTTCCGCCGAAACCTCGGCAATCGCCCACGCCACCGCAGTTTGCCGGATCACGGGGAACAGCGATTCCCGCTTCTTCTCCGTCAATTGCTTGGAGTCGTTGAGCCCGGGGATATCGACCCCAAAGGGCAGGATGACCGCCGCAGCGTATACCGGCCCTGCCAGCGGCCCTGCCCCCGCTTCATCGCAGCCGCAAATCGCGGTATAGCCTTTTTCTCTGTAAAGGCTTTCTTCTTGCCAGAGATTCATGGCGTTTCCTCCGGCCACTCTAATGTGATCTGCCCCAGCTTTCCGCCGCGGAACTCATCCAGAAGAATGTTGGCCATCCGCTGGGTGTCCACTTCCCCGCCGGAAATCAGGAAGCCCCGCTTGCGGGCTGCCCGTTCCAGCAGCTCCCAGCCCTGTGCGTCAGGGTCGGCGTCTATCTTATATCGCTCGGTCATGGCCTTGGGGTAATGACTGTTGAGCAAGTCCAACAAATGGCACGCCAACCCCTCAGTGTCCATGATGTCGTCCTTGACCGCCCCGGTAAAAGCCAGATTCAGCCCCACCTGCGGGTCTTCAAACTTGGGCCAAAGGATGCCGGGAGTGTCCAGCAACTCCAAGGTCGCATCCACAGTGACCCACTGCTTTCCGCGGGTGACGCCGGGCTTATCTCCGGCCTTGGCCGACTTCCGCTTGGCGACCTGATTGATAAAGGTGGACTTGCCCACATTCGGCACTCCTACCACCATCACCCGCACCTTGCGGCCCACCTGCCCCTTTTCCCGCCAGTGGGCGATCTGGGATGCCAGCGCCTGTTGGACAACGGCGGAAAACTCTCTTACGCCTTTTCCTGTTTTGGCGTCGGTCATAAGCACTGCCCAGCCTTGCTGTTTGAAAACCTCCCGCCATTTGCGGCTGGCGTTTTCATCGGCTTGGTCGGCGCGGTTGAGTACGATCATCCTTGGCTTATCTCCCACGATGGCGTCGATATCCGGATTGCGGGAGGAATGGGGAATACGGGCGTCAATGATCTCCGCCACCATGTCCACATTTTTCAGGTCGGCTTCGATTTGCCGGCGAGTTTTCGTCATGTGGCCGGGATACCATTGAATATTCACTTACATAGCCTCCCGCTGGGCGGTCAGCTTCTCCAGCAATGCCTCCAGCTTTTCCAAGCGCTCCCGCTCCGCCTGCACCACGTTGGCGGGAGCTTTGTTCACGAAGTTCTCGTTAGACAGCTTGCCCTTCAGTCCCGCCAGATCCTTCTGAGTCTTTGCAATCTCCTTGTCCAGACGGGCCTTTTCCTGCTCCATGTCCACCAACTCTGCCAGCGGCATGAAAATGCGGGCGGCGTGGGTAATGATCTCCACAAGCCCCTGCTTCTGTGCCTCATCGCTGGTGGGCGCTTGCTCCACAGAGATGACCTCCACCTCAGAGGCAGACGCCAGCCGGCCGAAGAAGGCCGCGCCATCTTGGAATGCTTGAGCGTCAGCGCTGGCGATGGTCAGCTTTACCTTGCGGCTGGGGGGTACGTTCATCTCGCCCCGGCGGGTGCGGATCGCGCCGATGGCCTCCATGATGACCTCCATGGCCTTTTCATCGTCAGGATGATCCATCTCCTCGGATGCCACGGGCCAGCTCTGGAGCATGAGGAAATCGCCCTCATGGGGCAGAGCCTGCCAGATCTCTTCGGTCAGGAACGGCATAAAGGGGTGAAGGAGCTTCAACGTCTCAGTGAGTACATAGCAAAGCACCTGCTGGGCTTGGATCTTTGCCCCTTCGTCCTCGCCCTGAAGACGGGCCTTGGTCAGCTCAATATACCAGTCGCAGTAATCGCTCCAAATGAAATCATACACCTTGGCGGAGGCCACGCCCAGCTCGTAGGCGTCCATATTCTCGGTGACCTCGGCGATCAAACGGTTGAGCTTGGACAAGATCCACTTATCCTCCCGCTCCAGCTTCTGGGGTAGCTCACATTTGTCGATGGTCAGGTTCATCATCACAAAGCGGCTGGCGTTCCAGATTTTGTTGGCAAAGTTCCGCATGGCCTCGCAACGCTCAGGGAGGAAACGCATATCGTTTCCGGGAGAATTGCCGGTGACCAGATTAAAGCGCAGCGCGTCCGCGCCGTACTGCTCCGCCACCACCAGTGGATCGACCCCGTTGCCCAGAGACTTGGACATCTTGCGCCCCTTGTCGTCCCGCACCAGACCGTGAATGAGCACGGTGTGGAAGGGGGGCTTGCCCGTGTGCTCGCAGGCGGAGAAGATCATCCGCGCCACCCAGAAGAAGATGATGTCATACCCTGTGACCAGAACGTCGGTGGGATAGAAATACTGGAAATCCTCCGTATTTTCCGGCCAGCCCAGCGTAGAGAAGGGCCACAATGCAGAGGAGAACCATGTGTCCAGCACGTCCTCTTCCTGACGGATATGCTTCGAGTGGCAGTAGGCGCATTCGGTAGGATCGGTCTCGGAGACGGTCATCTCGCCGCAGTCCTCGCACTGCCACGCCGGGATGCGGTGACCCCACCAGAGCTGGCGGGAAATGCACCAGTCCCGGACATTTTCCATCCAGTTGAGATAGGTCTTGGAAAAGCGGTCAGGGACGAACTGAGTCTCCCCTTCCTTCACCACCCGCAGTGCCTCCTTGGCCAGCGGTTCCATTTTCACGAACCACTGGGCGGAGATCAACGGCTCTACGTCATGGTGGCAGCGGGAGCAAGTGCCCACGTTGTGCTGGTGCGGCTCAACCTTCACCAGATATCCGCCGGCCTCCAGATCGGCGATGATGAGCTTGCGGGCCTCATAACGGTCAAGGCCGGAATACTTGCCGTAGCCCTCCACCACCTTACCGTTGTCGTCCAGAACGCGGATGGTCTCCAAATTGTGCCGCAGACCCACCTCAAAGTCGTTGGGGTCGTGGGCAGGGGTCATCTTCACGCAGCCCGTGCCGAATTCCAAGTCCACGTATTCGTCGGCCACGATGGGCATTTCCCGGCCCACCAGCGGCAGCAGACACTTTTTGCCCACGATGTCCTTGTAACGCTCGTCGTCGGGGTGGACGGCCACGCCGGTGTCCCCCAGCATGGTCTCAGGCCGGGTGGTGGCCACGATGACCCACTTGTTCTGCTCGCCGATGATGGGATAGCGGATGTGCCAGAGGTTACCCGGCTTGTCCTGATACTCCACCTCCACATCACTAAGGGCGGTAACGCAGTGGGGACACCAGTTGATGATGCGGCTGCCCTTATAGATGAGGCCCTTCTCATAAAGGCTCACGAACACGTGGCGCACCGCCTTGGAAAGTCCCTCGTCCAGCGTGAAGCGGGAGCGCTCCCAGTCGCAGGACACCCCCAGCTTCTTCTGTTGTTCTACGATGCGGTTGCCGTACTGCTCCTTCCACGCCCAGACCCGCTCCAAAAACTTCTCCCGGCCCAGATCGTAGCGGCTCAGCCCCTCGGTCTCCCGGAGATGCTCCTCTACCTTGGCTTGGGTGGCGATGCCCGCGTGATCCGCGCCGGGCACCCACAGCGCGGCGTAGCCCTGCATCCGCTTGAAACGGATGAGGATGTCCTGAAGGGTGCAGTCCATGGCGTGACCCATGTGGAGCTGGCCCGTGACGTTGGGGGGCGGCATGACGATGGTGAAGGGCTTTTTGGCAGGGTCGCGGTGGGCCTTGAAGCACCCGCCCTTCTCCCACGCCTCGTAAATGTGGTGTTCCACTTCTTTCGGCTCGTAAGCCTTAGGCAGTTCTTTTCTCATATGTTGATTCCTCCATTCTCATGTTCATCGAACGTCTATGATCTCTTTTTGCAGTTTTTCTTCTAAAAAAGCCCGCAGGGTGGCGGGGTCGCCCACCACCAAAGCGCGCTCGGGAAGTCCCACTGCATGGAGCTTGTCTAAAAACAAAAGATATTGTCCCCGGCAGTAGTATCCGTCTACAAAGGCACTCCACGGATAACGGACGTCACCCTTTCCATGGTGGCAGTGAACTTCTGTTTCATCCAGCGTAACGGTCAATTCACCGGCACCTTGCAGGGACGTCTTCTGGGAACGTCTGGATAACATCGCTGGCCGAAAACACTCAAAAGCGATTGCTGTGATCGCAGCGATTCCCAGAGAATTCGACAAGTCCTCCCAGTTCTTCACAAGGCGGGTGCTGAGGAAGAATGCCAAAAGCACCAAACAGGCCAAGACGACTCGAGCAATCCGCCGCCATATCCCCTCTCTTTTCAAAAACACATGGCTGAGGGTATCATAATCGTAAAACATATACTCCACCTGAAACCGATACAAGTTCTCCCCTCCCAACAAAAAACGCCCCAAAGCCGCGCTTGCGGCTTCAGGGCGAACTTTTACACTCGCGGTACCACCTGAATTTGGTCTCATTGTCCCTTAACGCGGGAGACGGCAGACCTTACGCCGGGCCGAGGGGAACATCGGCCCCTACGCTGGGGTCTGCGGCTCTGGGGTCACTTCACCCACGCGCCGGAGGAGCTTGCACCACCCGCTCCCTCTCTTGACCGGCTTTTCGTGGGGTACTCCTCCCCTTCTATGCCTGTAACGGACAATATTTTACCACACCCTTCCGTCCTTTGTCAATCAGAAGAAAAATTCTTGTGTTTGCGCCCATAATATGGTATAACTATGTCAACAAGGGAGGTGTGTTCCATAACCTACGACGTTCTCATTTTGGGTTCAGGCCCGGCGGGGCTGTCCGCCGCGCTGCAATGCTCCGCCCGAGGCAAAACGGCCCTCGTCATCGGAAATCCACCCCAGACCAGTCTTCTCGCCAAGGCAGAACTCGTGGACAACTATCTGGGTCTTCCCAACATCAGCGGTTCAGCCATGATTGACGCATTCTGCGCCCACGCGGCGAAAGCGGACGGTGTTTCCTTTGTTGAGGGACGCGCCCTGACTGCCATGTCCATGAGCGGCAGCTTTTATGTCAGCGTCGGCAGCGATGTGTATCAAGGCCGCGCCGTGATCCTTGCCTCCGGTGTGGCGCGGGCAAGGCCCTACCCCGGCGAACAGGAGCTGTTGGGCAAAGGGGTCAGCTATTGCGCCACCTGTGATGGGATGCTTTACCGCGGGCGGGACATTGCGGTGATCGGTTTGGCGCAGGACGCTGCCGAAGAAGCCGCCATGCTGGCCAAGATCGGCTGCAGGGTCACTTTTGTTGCTCCTCGCCGTCCCGACGGGCTGGACGATGCCATTCCCTTCATAAAAGCGGCAAAACTGTCCATCATAGGGACAGAGAAGGTGGAGGGCATACTGGCGGACGATCAAACCGTCCCCTGTGAGGGGGTCTTTCTCCTGCGGGACACCGTAGCCCCCACTGCCCTTTTCCCCGGTTTGGCTACGGAAAACGGCTATATTCAGGTAGACCGCACCATGGCCACCAACCTGCCCGGCGTGTTTGCCGCCGGGGACTGCACCGGCCTTCCTCTTCAAGTTTCCAAGGCCGTGGGCGAGGGGCAGACAGCCGCTCATTTTGCCACCCAGTGGTTAGATGCACAAAACAAGCAGATCCATAACTAAGATTATAAAAGGAGGAAGTAAAAATGGCAGTTTTACACGCAAACGAAGAGGCTTTCGCCAAAATTTTGGAGTCCGGCGAACCCATGCTGGTGGACTTTTTTGCCACATGGTGCGGCCCTTGCAAAATGTTAGCTCCCGTCATGGAGGAGCTGGCGGCAAATTATGAGGGCAAGCTCCACGTTCTCAAGGTGGACACCGACGAGAACCAGTCTCTGGCCGTGAATTACGGCATTATGAACATCCCCACCGTCCTTTTCTTCCAAGGCGGCAACGAAGTAGACCGTATTGTGGGCCTTCTCCCCAAGGAGAGCTTTGTGCAGATGATCGATTCCCATCTGTAAGCGTCACTCTTGCAAAGCAAAAACACCGGAAACGCGCTGCTGCGTTTCCGGTGTTTTCATATGCTTCAGAGTATTAGAAGAACTTCTTCACATCGTCGGATGCCAGCTCTGCGTCCGCGCTGATGGTGACGGTGAACTTGATGTTGTTCTTCTCGGAGAAGCCGTCCAGCCAGTTGAGGAACTTATCGACTTCCGGTCCGCAATCGCTGGGTACGATCTTGCACAGACTGTCGATAAAAATATGGGTGATGTCGTAGTTGCCGGCGTACAAGCCGCAAATAAAGCCGCGCAGAACCTCAAACGAACTCAGGTTATACTGCTCGGCGTCTACAAGACGGATCTGGTAATGGATATCATAAGTGAGCTTGCGGCTGCGCTCGATGCAGACCACATTGCCGTGCTCGTTGGCCACAGCGCTGTTGATAAGGTCGATCATCTGCTTGGTCTTGCCGGTGCCCTTCACGCCCATAATCACTTTAACCATAGTTCCTCAACTCCTTGAAGTATTGGGTTGGGTCGACGTATGTCAACCATCTGCCTTTATACTACCATCCCCGGCAAAAGAATGCAACCGCTTTTTCGCTTTTTTCAAAAAGATTTCGCTCAGCTCTTTTGCTCCGCCTCTTGGAACATGGGTGGGACTTCCTGCGGCACAGGCTTTTTGAGGACGCTATAATACTGCTTTTTATACTCGCCGTACATTTTATCGAACCCCTCGTCGCTGCCCCCTTCGTGGAGCTGGTGGAGGTAGAGGTGGGAATTCTCCCGAATGGGATCGCCTTCTTTGGCTTCCTCGCGGATGATGTACATGGCTACGTTGGAGCAGTGATCGGCCACGCGCTCTAAATTGGTGAGCAGCTCCAAAAACTGCGTTCCTGTTTCAATGGTGCAGTCCCCTGCCTTCAAGCGCTCGATATGGCGGTTGCGAAGCTCATCGCGCATCAGGTCGATGACCTCCTCCAGCGGCTCGACCTTCGCTGCAAGGTGGGTATCTTGAGCCTCATAACACGCAATGGCCTTGTCGATGATCTCTCCTACCGCTTTATTGAGCGTCTCCAACTCAAATTTTGCCTTTGCAGAAAACTCGATGCTCCGCTCCTCCATGGCCTCGGCACATTCCGCCACATTGACCACATAGTCGCCGATGCGCTCAAAGTCCGACAGGGTGTGGAGCAGCTCGGATACCAAGCTGGAATCTTCCGGGGTCAGCGCATGGTCGGAAAGGCGCACCAAATAGTTGTCCAGCCCGGCCTCCAGTTGGTCGATGGAGTCCTCCACTTCGTTGAGTTTTTCCATCTCCTTGGGGTCAAAATGCTCCAATAGCTTGACTGCCCGCTGGTAGTTTCCCTGCGCCAGTCTGCCCATTTGCACCACCGCCATGCGGGACTTTTCCAGCGCCAGCGCCGGAGAAAGAAGGAAACGCTCGTCCAAAATGGCGGACAGCTCCACCTCTTCCTTGTCGCCGGGCACTAAGCGCTCCACAAGCCGCACCAGAGCTTTGCGGAAGGGCAGCAGCAGCGCTGTACAGGCCAGATTGAACACCAGATGGAAGTTTGCGATGCTGCCCATATCCACCACCTCTGTCCAGAAGGCAAAGTGGAAAACGGCGTTGCCGGCATAAAGGAGAACAAGGAAAAACACCGAGCCGATGACGTTGAAGAACAGGTGGATGAGGGCGGTGCGCTTGGCGTTTTTGCTTGCGCCGGTGCTGGAAAGCAGAGCGGTCAGCGTCGTGCCGATGTTCTGGCCCATGATAAGAGGCATGGCCGTGTTATAGCAGATCGCCCCCGTGGTGGAAAGGGCCTGCAAAATGCCGGTAAAGGCGGTGGAGCTTTGCAAAATGGCGGTCAAAATCGCGCCAACCAGCATCCCCAGCACCGGGTTGGAAAAAGTGGTAAACAGCTCCGCCAGCCACGGTTCATTTTGGAGCGGTGCAACAGCGGTGGTCATCGTATTCATGCCAATGAACAAAAGCCCCATGCCCAAAATGATCTCGCCAATGTTGCGTTTCTGTCCCCCGGCGACAAACATATAAAAGATGATGCCCACCACCGCCAATAACGGCCCTAAAACGGCGGGCTGCAGGAGGGTCAAAAGGAAGTTTCCGTCGGAGGAAATGCTGGACAGGCGCAGGATCTGGGCGGTTACGGTCGTGCCGATATTCGCGCCCATGATGATGCCCACTGTCTGCTCCAGCTTCATAATGCCGGCGTTGACAAAGCCCACACACATGACCGTAGTCGTTGCGGAGGAGTGGATCACGGCAGTGACCAGCGCACCAACCAACACACCCTTAAATACATTGTTGGTCAGCTTTTCCAAAATGCTCTCCAATCGGCCGCTGGATACCTTCTCCAAGCCTTGGGTCATTGTGGACATCCCAAACAGGAACACCGCAATGGCGCCGATCATGGTGATCACGTCCGTAAACTGCACGCCCAGCCCTCCCATCATAACAAGCCGATTTCATTCCGTTTCCGCTTGTCCAACTTCCAGCACATTACAGTATACTCCAAATTTTTCTTCCCGTAAATACATTTTTTACTGCCTTTCCCCTTTTTCGATTTTTGTCTCTCACCATTTACAAACCAACATTTTTGGCGTATAATATTTGGACAATTCCCTGTGAGAGAGGAGTCCTTGCCTTGGGCCGGTTTCACCGTGCTTTTGCCATTTTGCTTTCCTTTGCTCTGCTCTCCGGCTGCGCCCGGCGTGTCCCCGAGCGGGACAAGACCCTTCATATCCTCGCCACCACCTACCCTATTTATCTTTTTACTACCGCCGTAGTGGGGAATACGGAGGGGGTAGAGGTGGACTTGCTGGTCAATTCCCAGACCTCCTGCCTCCATGACTATACCCTCACCGTCAAGGACATGAAGGCCATTGACCAAGCGGATGTGATCATTATGAACGGCGTGGGGCTGGAGGATTTTATGGCGGACGCGCTGGCGCAGTCCGATGCCGCAGTCATTGATTGTTCAGAGAACGTCACTCTGCTGCCTACTCTGGAACACGCAGGCCACGATGGCCATGACCACGAGGAGGTATATGACCCGCATTACTGGATGGATCCTCGCCGGGCCGCTACCATGATGGCCTTGATTTCTGATGGTCTGTCCGAAATCGATCCCGACCACGCCGACCGTTATTTTCTTCATGAAGTGACTGCCTACGACAAAATGGGCGGACTTCGCCAAGATATGGACGTGGCGCTTTTTCAGATCTTGACGGTGACCGGAAAGACCTCTATGGACGATCTTTGGCCCTGCGACCAACTTATTACCTTCCACGATGGCTTTCAATACTTTGCCGATGCCTTTAACCTTACCCTTTTGAAAGCCATCGAAGAAGAGGAGGGGGCGACAGCCTCCGCCGCGGAGATCAAGGAAATCACGGCTCTCATTGAGGAAAACCATATCCCCGCCATTTTTGTGGAAAAGAACGGCTCGCGGAAAACCGCCGACGTGATCGCACAGGAAACGGGCTGTCATGTTTATGAGCTTGAAATGCTTATGTCCGGGGACGGCGAGGGCATCCAGCCCTATATTGATGCCATAGACAGGAATCTCACCACCATTTTGGAGGCGTTTTCATGACCATTCACAAGCACTGCGGCGATAATTGCCACGACTCCTGCTGCCTCCAGATCACCGGCCTTGGGGTGGTCTCCGATGGCCGCACGATCCTCCGCGACATCGACCTCCATATTCACTGCGGGCAGATCGTGGCTGTGATCGGGCCGAACGGTGCAGGAAAATCCACGCTGTTTCAAGCCATACTCGGCCAGCGCCCCCACACCGGCTCGATCAGCTTTCAACGCTCCGGCGGGAAAAAGACCCGCCCTCTCATCGGCTATGTTCCCCAGTCCCCTGCGTTTGGCAAGGGAGATCCCGTGAGTGTTCTGGACTTTTTTGCCGCCGCGGTGGACGCTCACCCCATCTTTCTTCCTGTCCCCAAAAAGCTGCGCCAACGGGTCGCCGAATGTCTTGCCCACGTCCACGCCGAGGGGCTGATCGACCAGCAGCTTGGGTCTCTCTCCGGCGGTGAGCTGCAGCGCGTCTTGCTGGCGCTGGCGTTAGAGCCCCTTCCCCACATCCTTATTTTGGACGAGCCGTTCTCCGGCGTAGACGTGGAAGGTGAATTACAGCTCCTCCTTCTTTTGGATGAGCTGCGCCGCACCTTTGACCTGTCCATTTTGCTCTCCACCCATGACTTTTCCAACTTGGCTGATTACGCCGACAAGGTCGTACTGATGAAAGAAACAGTCCTCAAGGTCGGCACGGCGAAAGAGGTCATGGGAAGCCCGGAATTTGCACGAGTCTTTCACCTGCGTCCCCGAAAGGAGGAAACGCCTTGAATCTCTGGTATGCGCTTGTAGAGCTTCTCCCCTTTGAGTGGGCCGCACCGGGGCATATGTTCTTTATGAAAAACGCCCTGCTGGCTGTGCTGGTCATTACCCCTCTGTTCGGCCTGCTCTCTACGATGGTCGTCACGCAGAAGATGTCCTTTTTCTCCGATGCCTTAGGCCACTGCGCCTTTACCGGGGCGGCCATCGGCGTGCTCTGCGGCATGGACGATCCCACGGCGGCCTCGGTGGCATTTGCCATTGCCCTCTCCGTGCTTTTTACTTGGGTGCGCCACCGCACCACGTTGGCAAACGATACCGTTATCGGGGTTTTCTCCTCCACTGCTGTGGCGCTGGGCATCTTTGCCGCCACCTTTGACGGCGGCAGCTTTACCAAGTTCAATTCTTATCTCATCGGCGATATTCTGAGCGTCGATCCCGCCACCATCGGTCTGCTGGCCGTGATCCTTCTGCTGGTGGTTGTCTTATGGATCGTGTCCTTTAACCGTCTCCTGCTCTCCAGTGTCCACCCGGTTCTGGCCCATAGCCGCGGGATCGAAGTTGCATGGGAGGAAGGGTTGTTCACCGCCGCCGTGGCTGTGGTGGTTACCCTCTCCATGACTTGGGTGGGTCTGCTGGTGATCAACTCCCTGCTGGTTCTCCCCGCCGCTGCCGCGCGAAATCTGGCCAAAAACGTGCGGCAATATCACCTGTTTTCCATTTTGGGCGCGGTCGTATGCGGTTTGGCCGGCCTGTTCACCTCTTATTATCTGGGGGCTTCCACGGGTGCGTCCATCACCCTTTACTTAGCCTTCTACTTTCTCCTGTCTCTGGCGGGACAGTCCGGAAGGCGGTGAGCGCTGTGAAGGCTCAAAAGCATCTCCACGCCGGGCATCGCAGCCGAATGCGCCGCCGCTTTCTCGCAAACGGTCTGGACGGCTTCTCCGACCACGAGGTGCTGGAACTGCTTCTTTTTTACGCCGTCCCGAGACAGGACGTCAATCCCATGGCCCATGCCCTTTTGAACCGCTTCGGGTCTCTGCCGGAGGTGCTGAGCGCGCCCGCCGAGGAGCTTTGCACCATCTACGGCGTCGGCCCGAAAATCGCTCGTTTTCTGAAGCTGATCCCTGATGTTCTGATCCAAACGGATCATTTTCTCCTGAATCCCTCCCACACCTTTCTCCGCACTCCGTCAGATCTGACCGCTATGATGGCCCGCCGTTCAGCGCCTCCGGCCGTTGGCGATGTCTATGTCATCCTTTTGGACGCGCACTATGCTCTTCTTTCGGTTTACCCCCGCGCCTCCTTTGATGAATTGGATGTGCGGGAGCTGGCTCTCCTCTGTCTGGATCGGGGCAGCAAGCTGCTGGTGCTGGCGGAGTGTGTGGACGATCCGGCCGCTCCCCCGTCCGATGCACAGCTGGAACAGCTGATAGCGCTGCAAAGCACGTTGGAGCTGCTGGACATTCGTCTGGCCGACTACTACCGTTTTGATCTGCCCTGCGCTGCACCTCGTTCCGCAGCAAAGGACGGCCTGCTTCTCCCACGGTAGAAAAAAGACGGTTGACAAACCCGTTTTCAGCCGCTATAATAACAAAGTGCCTTTTGAGGGCACTGTATGCGGATGTGCTGGAACTGGTAGACTGGCTAGCTTGAGGTGCTAGTGTCCGGATGGACGTGCGGGTTCGAGTCCCGCCATCCGCACCAAAGAGGGGGATTGCCAAGGGCAGTTCCCCTCTTTGACTTTTTTGGGGCTAAAGGGGGCAGTACAGTGAAGGAGTTTATCGCCGGCAAAAACGATGCGGGCCAGCGGCTGGATCGCTGGCTGGGAAAGACCCTTCCTCTGCTTCCCGCTCCTCTGGCGCAGAAATACATCCGTCTCAAGCGGGTCAAGGTCAATGGAAAGGGCGCTCAGCGGGACTACCGCCTGACCGAGGGCGACCTCCTTCAGCTCTACATCAATGACGAGTTTTTTGACCGTCCCAGAGAGGACAACGCATTTTTATCGGTGTTCAAGCCTGTTTTGGACATTGTTTACGAGGATGAAAACCTTATCATCTGCAACAAGCGCCCCGGTCTGCTCTGCCATCCCGACGCGCAGGAGTATGTCAACACGCTGATCACCCACATTCAGGCGTATCTCTATCAAAAAAAGGAATGGAATCCCAGAGATGAGGCGTCCTTTACCCCCGCTCTTTGCCACCGTATTGACCGAAACACCGGCGGGCTGGTCATTGCCGCCAAAACGGCGGAGGCCCTGCGGGTGATGAACCAGAAGATCAAGGATCGGGAAATCGAAAAGTACTATCTTTGTCTGGTCTCCGGCGTTCTTTCTCCCAAGGCTGGTCTGCTGGAGGATTACCTCTGGAAGGACGAGGACAAAAAACAGGTCTTTTTGCGCGACCGCCCTGTTCCCGGCGGCAAGACAGCCCAAACGGAATACCGGACCTTGGCGGTGAAAAATGATCTCTCCTTGGTGGAGTGTCATTTGCTCACCGGGCGTACCCACCAGATCCGCGCCCAGATGGCCCACGCGGGGCATCCCCTGCTGGGAGACGGCAAATACGGCGATGGAAGGCTCAACCGGCGCTATGGCCGCACCTTCCAAGCTCTTTGGGCTTATCGGCTGGAATTTGCCTTTACCACGGACGCCGGCGCTCTCAGTTATCTCCGGGGCAAGGCCTTTGAGGTCTCCCGAGATAAAATAGATTTTTTGGAGGAGAAAGTAAGATGAAACTGTCCAAACGTATCCCTGTTCTGGCACTGGTCTTTGTCCTTGTACTTAGCGCATTGACCGGCTGCAGCAACAACAAGCTGGTCGACGTAGCCCCTCCCGACGAAGTCGCAGTGGCGCTCTTTGACATCGTCATTCGCGATGACGCTGCTGCAATCACTGAGGCTTTGGGATATCCCAGTGAGGCCGATGCCCGTGCTGATTTTCTGGGCGAGGACGGCAGTCTTTATGAGTCTCTGGCCAGCGAGTTCACCAATCAGCTCAGCGCCCTTGGCACTGTCACCGATGCGGACAGCCAGCGGCTGGTGGACGCTTTCCTTACCATGATGAACAAGCTCACCTTCACCGCCGAGGTCAAGGAGCAGAACGACAAGGCTCGCACCGCTGTTGTGACCTGCCACGTCTCCACCTTCCCTGCCGACGCCATGGAGACCGCCGTCACCGATGCGTTCACCGCCTTGGCAACGGAGAACCCTGATCTGGCCAACGATCCCGATGCGCTGGTCGGCGCGCTGGTGGAGGCCATGGCCACCGCAATGGAGTCCTTGGAGCCTACGGATGACATGGCTGATTTTGACACTGATTTTACTCTGGAGCTGATGGAGACCAACGGCAAGTCTAAATGGGTCTGGATTCCTGTTGACGCTGAGGGCTTTGGCGCGGCACTTTCCAGTAACGCTATGGGCGGCTAAAAGCCAAACTATTGAATTTCCTGTTGACATTTCTGGTTAATTCATATATAGTGTTGTGCAGGAGAAGGGCCGTACCCAAACCGCGGTTGGGGTC
>CAJUAS010000004.1:51796-64573 GCA_910584395.1 uncultured Oscillospiraceae bacterium
GCCCCTTCTCTTAACCTATTAAACTATTAGAAAACGAGAGAAATGGGGGAGGATACATGTCCCAAGACCTCATCCGCCTGTCGGACATTGTGATGCAATTCGACGGCGAGGTCATCATCGACCATCTGAATCTGTATATCAAAGACCACGAATTTTTGACTCTGCTTGGCCCATCCGGCTGCGGAAAGACCACCACCCTTCGTATCATCGGTGGGTTTCAGCAGCCCACCTCCGGCGATGTCTTCTTTGCCGGACAACGTATCAACGATCTTCCGCCTTATAAGCGGGAGATCAACACGGTCTTTCAAAAATATGCCCTTTTCACCCACATGAACATTTTTGAAAATGTCGCCTTTGGCCTGCGGGTGAAAAAAGTTTCAGAATCGGAGATCACCCAGCGGGTGGAAGAAGCCTTGGCTCTGGTCAATTTGGCGGGCTACGGCAAGCGTCATGTGGACTCCCTCTCCGGCGGCCAGCAGCAGCGGGTCGCCATTGCGCGCGCCATTGTCAACCGTCCCCGTGTCCTTCTTTTGGACGAGCCTTTGGGGGCATTGGATCTCAAACTGCGTAAGGATATGCAGGTGGAACTGAAACGCATTCAACAGCAGGTTGGCATCACCTTCATCTACGTTACCCACGATCAGGAGGAGGCCCTCACCATGTCGGACACCGTGGTGGTGATGAACGAGGGCCGCATCCAGCAGATCGGCACTCCCGAAGATATCTACAATGAGCCGAAAAACGCCTTTGTTGCAGATTTCATCGGAGAAAGCAACATCATTGACGGCGTGATGCTGGAGGACAAGGTCGTGAAAATGTACGGGCGCAAATTCCCTTGTCTGGACGGCGGCTTCGCCCCCAACGAGCCGGTGGATATCGTCATTCGCCCGGAGGATATTGACATCGTGGACGTATCTGAAGGCCAGATCACCGGTACGGTCACTGAGGTCACCTTCAAAGGGATGCACTACGATATCATTGTGGATTTTCAGGGCTTTAAGTGGCTCATCCAGACCACCGACTACTCCCCCGTTGGGGCGCGCATCGGCGTCAAGATCGATCCCGACGGCTTCCATATTATGAAAAAAAGCCAGTATTCCGGTATGTTTGGCGACTACAGCTCCTATTCCTCCGAGTACGATGAGCTGAACGAGGATGCCGGGGAGGAAAGTGAAGATGAAGAGTAAAGCCATCTCCTACCCCTACGTGGCGTGGATGGCGCTCTTCGTGATTGCGCCCATCGTCATGATCACCATCTACGCTTTCTCCACCCCTGACGGCAACTTTACTTGGGCCAACTTCGCCACCATGACCCAGTTCGCCGCCGCCTTTGGCCGTTCGTTCCTTTTGGCCGCCATTGCTACCGTGATCTGTCTTTTGATCGGCTACCCTCTGGCCTACTTTCTGGCCCGGGAGCGGGGATGGCTTCACCGCATGGCGACCATGCTCATTATGCTTCCCATGTGGATGAACTTTCTCCTTCGTACTTATTCTTGGACGTTTTTGCTGGAGCGTCACGGGCTGATCAACCGTCTCTTTGGCCTGCTTGGCCTTGGGCCGTTTCAGATGATCGACACGCAGGGGGCAATCGTGCTGGGCATGGTGTATAATTTCCTGCCTTATATGGTGTTGCCCATTTTCTCGGTGATCGACAAGATCGACCCCAAGGTCATTGAGGCCGCGCAGGATCTGGGGGGGAACGCCTCGGTGGTCTTTCGCCGGGTCACCTTCCCCCTTTCCTTTCCCGGCGTTTTGAGCGGCATCACCATGGTGTTCATCCCCTCGGTGTCTACCTTTGCCATCTCCGGCCTGTTGGGCGGGGGCAAGACGCTGCTGCTGGGAAACCTCATTGATATGCAATTCCTCGGAAACGCCTACAACCCCCACCTTGGCAGCGCCATCTCTCTGGTGATGATGGTCATCGTCATGGTGTGCATGGCCGTGATGAACCGTTTTGGCGACGGCGAACAACAGGGGGTGACATTGTGAAGAAAAACACCTTCGGAGGCCGCTTTTTCATTGCCTTGGCCTTTTTGTTTCTCTATGCGCCCATTTTGGTGCTTGTGGTGTTTTCCTTCAACGCCACCAGCTCTACTGCCGTGTGGGCGGGTTTTACGCTGGACTGGTACAAGGATCTGTTCCAAAATGAGCTGATCCTTGGCGCATTGTGGACGACGCTGGCTGTCTCCGCCTTGGCGGCTATCCTTGCCACGGTCATCGGAACTGCCGCCGCCATTGGCTTTCAAAATCTTCGCCGCCGTTTCCGCGGCGTTTGTATGACTGTGAATAATATCCCCTTGACCAACGCGGATATTATTACAGGCGTCTCCATGATGCTCCTCTTCCTGCTGGCGGTGGACGCTTGGAACGGGCCGCTGCGCACCCTCCTCGGCGAAAGCCTTCCTAAGCTCAATTTAGGCTTTTGGAGCTTGCTCATTGCCCATATCACCTTCAACGTTCCCTATGTGATCTTGTCAGTAGCCCCCAAGCTCCGGCAGCTTGACCCCAACATTTATGAGGCCGCGCAAGATTTGGGCGACCATGGCCTGCACGCCTTTGGCAAGGTCATTCTTCCTGAGATCATGCCCGGCGTGGTCAACGGTCTGCTCATGGCCTTTACCCTGTCCATTGATGATTTTGTGATCAGCTACTTTACCGCCGGAGCGCAGACCCAGACCCTCTCCATGGTCATTTACTCCATGGCTCGGAAACGGGTCAGCCCGGAGATCAACGCCCTTTCCGCCATCATGTTTACGGTGGTAGTTGCGTTGATGGTCGCGGTGAACCTCCGTCAGGCCCGGCAGGAGCGGCAGGCAAAACGCCGTCAGGCCGCGCTGACGGCGAAGTGAGGAGGGGCGGTATGATGAAGAAAACGAAGCTGTGCGCCCTTCTGTCCGCCGCCGCACTGATGGTTTCTCTCTCCGGCTGCGGAGAACGCAACCCGGTCGCCGCCGGCAATGTGGTCAATGTTTATAATTGGGGCGAATACATTGATATGTCTGTTTTAGACGATTTTGAGGCGGCCACAGGCATCCACGTCAACTACCAGACCTACGACTCCAATGAAGCTCTGTACGGCAAGCTGGCCGGCGGAGCGACAGGGTATGACGTCATTATTCCCTCCGATTATATGATCGGTCAGATGATCGACGAGGGTATGCTGGAACCGCTGGACTTTTCTGCGATCCCAAATATGGCGGATATTGACCCCACTCTCTTGAACCCGGAGTACGACCCGGAGAACAAGTACAGCGTCCCCTATATGTTCGGTATTTTAGGCATCATCTACAATCCTGAGCTGGTTGCGGAAAACGAGGACATGGAAACTTGGGACGTCCTCTGGAACGAGAGATATAGCCACGACATCCTGATGTTTGACAACTCCCGTGATACGGTAGGCATTGCGCTCAAAAAGCTGAACTATTCCTATAACACCACTGACTCCGTCCAGCTGGAAGAAGCCCTACGAGAGCTTCAAGCGCAAAAGCCCCTTCTGCAAGGCTATTTCATGGACAAGATCTTTGAGAAGATGGAGGGCGGTAATTGCGCCATTGGGGTTTACTATTACGGCGACTACCTTACTATGGCGGAGAATAACCCCGTTTTGGAGTTTGCGATCCCCCGGGAAGGCACGAACCGTTATGTGGACGCCATGTGCGTACCCAAGGGCTGTGAACACAAGGAAAACGCCATGGCCTTCATCAACTTCATGTGCTCCACTGAGGCGGGACTGAAAAACTGCGAGGAGACTTGGTACTCCTCTCCCCTCCTTTCTGTCCGAGACGAATTAGACGAGGAGGTCTCCCAAGACCCCAACGCTTACCCTGACGCCGCTTTTATGGAGGAACACTGTGAGACCTACGCCTGCCTCCCCCCTGCCACTCGGTTGCTCTACAATGATCTCTGGGTTCGGTTGATCAACTCCCCCGGTTAACCTCAAAACCTATCATCACACAAGAAGAGGCCGCCCGAAATTCGGGCGGCCTCTTGCCGTTCTTACCTTCTCTTACTTCTGGATCAGAGCGATAAACCGGTCCAGCATGACCGCCACTTCCGCGCGGGTGACCTTGGCGGTGGGGTCAAGGTTGTTCTGGCCCTTGCCCTTCAAAATGCCGTTGGCCACGCACCAAGCTACGCCGTCGGTGGCCCAGCTTCCGGTATTCTCGCCGTCGGCGAAGGCTTCCAGCGCCTTCACATCAGCTTTGGTGTCCATGCCGACGAGCTTGGCGTAGCGTGCCAGCATCACGGCCAACTGCTCCCGGGTGATCACATCGTCGGGAGCGAAGATGTCCTCGCTGTAGCCGGTGACAACCTTCGCCTTGGCCGCCCAAGCCACACCTTCGGTGTAATACTTGCCTTGGGCAACGTCCTTGAAGGTGGTCTCATAGTCGGTCTTACCCTGAGACAGGCGGTGCAAAACGGTTGCCAGAGAGCCGCGGGTCATGGGCGCGACAGGGCTGTACTTGTTACCACCCGTGCCGTTTACCAGCTCCAGTCCGGCCATCTTGTGAATAGCTTCTTCCGCCCACGGGGTCACGTCCACGTCCTCAAACTTGGTTTCCGGCTCAGGAATGGTGGCGGGAATTTCCGCCTTGACCAGCTCTTCCCCGTTGGGATCGGTGACGGTGATGGTCACGTCCCCGTCCTTGGTGGTGACGGTCTCGGACTTGGTGCCGTCGGGCTGGGTCACCGTCTCGGTTACCGTGCCGTCGGGCTTAGTGACGGTGGTCACCTTGCTGCCGTCGTCGCGGGTCTCGGTCTTGGTGGTGGAGCTACCGGAAGAGGTGGAACCGCCGCCGGAGGTAGACTTGGTGACCGTCAACTCGCAGGTGGCGGTATGGCGGCCGTCCAAAGTCATGACTGTAATGGTCGCCGTTCCTTCTGCCACGGCGGTGACCACGCCGTCCTCATCTACGGTGGCAACGGTCTCATCACTGGTGGCCCAGGCCACGGTCTGATTGGTGGCGTTGTCCGGCGCAATGGTGGGGATCAGGGTGACAGAGCCGCCCACCTTCAGATTGGTCCGATGGAGGTTTAGTGCCACGCCGGTGACAGAGACAATGCTCTCGCCGTTCTTCACGCCGGAGGCGGTAATGACCACATTGCCGTTGATCTGGCCCACAATAATACGGATCAGGCCGGTCTCGTTGTTGTAGCTGAAGTTTTCAGCGCCGATGAGACTGCCGCCCACGGTGACTACGATGGTCTCGGGCAGAGCGTAGCCCTCGGCGGCCACCAGCGTGCCCTGATACAGCTCGCGGTAACTGGCCTGACGGGGCGCGTTCTCCTCAGGCGCGCTCAAACCGTTGGTCAGGGTGTAGTTCACCACATAAGTCTTGACCTCGCCCACGCCGCGGACAGTCAGAGCCTCTGTAATGGGCTGGGTGAAGATGATCGAGGCCTTGTCCGGCTCGGCCACGGTGTGGTTATAACGGTAGCCGGTGAACATCTCGTCCGCGGCGTTGACGATGGTGATGCTGGCGGGCATGGTGTAGCCCTCATCCGCGGTGAGGTTAATGGTGGGGGTGTCGCCGTACTCCACCTCGTGGGCGTGTTCGCCCACCTGATCGCAGGAGATGTGCTCCAACGCGTGGGTGAGGGTGAACTTTACCTTCTCAAACTCGGCGGTAACGGTCACGTTGGCGTCAGGCATCGTAAACTTGCCCTCGGCCACGACAACGGTCTGCTCCGCGCCTTCCTCGTTAGTGTAGGTTACCTTGGGGAAGCCCGCCTTCAGGGTATAGCCGGGGTTGGCGGCAACGGTAAGAGCGACCTCGGTCTCCTTCGCCGCCTGACTGGCCACGGTGATCACGCCGCCCTCGCTGGGGGTGACGGTTGCGGTGATGGTGTGACCGCTCACGCCTGCGGCCAGAATGGTAACGGTGGCGGCGTTGGTCCCCGCCTCGTGGGTAGTGGTCTGGGCGAAGCGCACCAGATAGTTGCCCGCGCTCAGACCCTCAATGGCATCGGCGTTAGCGTCCACAGGAGTCCAATCCGCCGCACCCTCCAACTTATACTCATAGGTCTTGGTGGCATCGAGACCGGTGATTCGGCCGTCGTTATCGCTGGTGCAGTTCACGGCGGTGAGGCCGGTGGGGATCTGGTGGTTGTCCCCGCGGCTCACCGTGCCGGTGATGGCGGCGGTGCGGACTCCCTCATAGAAGGTCTCGTCGCCGGGGGTAACCTCCACGGAGATGGCCGCGCCGATGTCGTCCGTGGTCAGGGTATAGTCCTGAGCGGTGGCGTTCTGAATGGCCTCGCCGTCCCGCTTCCACTGGTAGGTCAGGCCGTTCTTACCGATGACGGACATGGACAGCTGGTTCAGGTCCACCGACAGGGTCTCACCGAATTTGGGCGCGCCGCTGATGGTAACAGGGTTCTTCAGCATACGCACCACATGGACGGTGAAGGTAGTCTTAACGTTCATGTGCTCGGCGGAGGCCACCCGCACCGTGACCGGACCCACGTTCAGCTCGTTGGTGGTGGCGGTGAGGGTTGCGCTGCCGTCGCTGTTGCGGGTGATGGTCAGCCGCCCGGCCGCGCCGTCGGGACGAGTCCAGTTCAGTGCCGGATTGGAGACGTTGGCCGGAGTGATATCGGCGGTGAGGGTGACGGTGTGGGTCAGCGTGTTGTCTCCCTCGTTGGTGTAGAGCTTAATGGGATCGCTGCCGATGGCCGTGCCGCCCTGCTTGACGGTAATGGTTTCCATGCGGGTGCGAACGTGGATCTGGCAGGTGGTGGTGACAGTCCCGCCCTGACTGCCGGCGGCGGTGGCGCAAATGTACGTGTCGCCGTTGCCCACGGCGGTAACGAGGCCGCTATCACTGACGGTGACGACATCGGTATTGCCCGAAGTCCATGTGACCGTCTGGTCCGCTTCAGCGGGAAGGATGGTGGCCGTCAGCTGGGCGGTCTCGGTGGTGTTGGTGTAGAGGGTCAGCTCGCTCTGGTCCAGAGTGATGGACGAAGGGCCGGGGACGAAGGCTTCGTCCAGATAGGTGACGGTGGGATTGAAGTACACGCCTTGATTCCCGGCAATGTTGGTAAAGGGCCCTTCATGGCGAATGAAAACCGAAAGGGTGTCCCCCTGATTTAAGGTGAAGCCCATAGGCTCCACGTCCACAGGGGTCGCGTCCTTGGGGACATTCACAGCGGTATCCTCCACTTCCACACCGTTGATGTAGAAGTGCAGAACGGGCTGGATCGTTGTGTCCGTCGTAGACGCGCGCTTGGCGACCTTGTTCTCACCGGTGGGGGCGGAGGCGGTCTTTTCAGTGTAGTAGTTCAGGTTGACCCGGACATTGCCGCCCACGGGAGCGCGGAAGGTGAAGCCGGAGCCCCGCTGCATACCGCCGGTAGAGCCGCAGGCCTGATTCTTCTCCACAGAGGCAAAGTCCTTGCCGGAGTTCCAATCCTGATACCCGCCAAAGGTGGAGTGGTTGAAGAACACGTCGTTCTCCTCGTACTGGTAGAACCACACATTGCCCTGCTGGCCGTCGACCCAGTCGTTAAAGCTGTTATAGGTATTTTTCTGGGCGATGGTGTAGGTGGTGGGGTTCACAGTGCCGTCTTCCGCGACGATCTGCACTGTCATGCCCTGAGCCACGGAGGTATTGTCGCTCACAGGACTGCCCGAGGCGTCCTTTATCTGGACGGTGGCAAACTCGGAGATGGTCAGACCTGCCGCGAGTTGGGCTGCGGTCACGGGATTGTGGTCGGTATAAGGCACTTGGAGCTGGTTGGTATCGCGGATCTCAAAGAGACTGGAAACCAGCGCGCACTCATTGCTGCCGGAGGTACTAAAAGTACACTGAGTCCAGGAGGAGAGATTCCCGGCCTCGTCATAAGCAGCCACAAAAGCGGTGTATTGGGTCGCCTTGTTCAGACCGGTAAAGGCGTACTGCAGGACGTTGCCCACGTCGATCACGGTGCCATCCTCACCCAGCTTGATCTGGTAGCCGGCGACGGCCACGTTGTCGGTGGCGGGACTCCAGCGGAGGGTGGCCTGACTGCTGGTGATCCCCTGAACCTCCACTTCGGCGGGGGCGGTGGGAGCCTGAGCATCCGCCGCGCCGGTGGTGAAAGTGACCGTCAGCGCGGCGGACTTGTTCCCGGCGGCATCAACAGCCACCACGCTTGCGGTATATCCGGTTTCCGCAGTCAGCCCGGTAAGGGTGACCTGAGTGATGTTGCGGACTGTCTCGGTGGCATTATCCACGGTGATCTCATAGCACGCCACGTCGTCGGAAGAGGAGGCGGCCCACTGGAGGGCGGCGGTGGTGGCGGTGGGGGTGCCCTTCACCGCGCCGTCGGTGGGGGCGGCGGGGGGAACGGTGTCCACCACAGGAGCCGTCAGAGTGGTAAAGTTGGCGGTGGCAGCCGCAGATTCGTTGCCCGCTTCGTCAACAGCCTTCACGGTGACGGTATACTGCGTGCCGGCGGTGAGGCCGGTAAGAACCTTGGTCAGGGCGGTCACGGTCTCTTCCTCGGCGTTGCCCACCTTGACCTTGTAGCCCGTCACACCCCGGTTGTCGGAGGAGGCGGTCCATGTGAGGGTGGCTCCGGTCTGGGTCACCTTGGTGACAGCCAGCGCGCCGGGGACGGTGGGGGCGGTGGTGTCGACGCCGGGGGCGTAGGCTTCGTCCAGATAGGTGATCACGGGGGTAAAATAGATACCGTTGTTGCCGCCGTTGTTGGTGACCGGCCCGGCGTTATACGCCATGAAGGACAGGGTGTCGCCCTGATCCACGGTGAAGGTCATCTCCGTGGTGGTCACGGCGGCGGCGGTTTTGTCGACCACGACAGTCTTATCAGACTGCTCCACGCCGTTGACATAGACCCGGACAGAGGGGATCAGGGTGTTGTCGCTGGTTGCGGCCAGCCGCTTCTGAACCTGATTTTCCACAGGGGCGCTGGCATTCTTATAGTTATGGTACTTGACAGTGACCTTGCCGCCCACGGGGGCGCGGAAGGTGAAGCCGGAACCGGCCTCGGCATTGATACTGCCGCAGGCCTGATCTTTTTCCACGGAGGCGAAGCCCGGCGCCACTCCGCCCCAGCCGCTCCAGCTGGAATCCCAACTGGTGTGGTTGACGAATCTGCTGCCGTCCCAATACTGGTAGAACCACGCGTTGCCCTGATGGTTGCCGACCCAGTCGGTATAGCTGTTGTAGGTGTTCTTTTGCTTGATGGTGTAAACGGTGGGATTCTGGACGCCGTCTGCGGCCACGATCCTGACGGTCATGTTTGCGAGAACGTTGCCGGTGGTAACTTCGTCAGTTCCGTTGTACACCTTCACGCTGGCCCCCTCGGAGACGGTGAGGCCCTTCTTGAACTCCTCCACCGAGGTGGGGTTGTTGGCGGTGTAGGGGACCTGAAGCTCCGTGCTGTTGGTGCCGCGAAGCTCATAGAGGCTGGAGATCAGCTCGTATTCACTGCTGGGGGTGGGAACGCTGTCGGTCTGCGTATCGAAAGCACCGATATCATGGACTTCGTCCAGCTCGTTGCCGTAGAAGTCCTTGTCGTTGGCCACCCGGGGCACACCGAAGTTGCTGTCCTGAGCCAGACCGTCGTAGTCATGGGCCGCACCCTTGTTGGCGACGTTGGCCTTGTTGCCATCGGCAATCTTGAACATATCGAACTCGCTGGCCCAGTCGTGAGTCCAGTCCCGCACGCCGTTCACCGTCCGCGCGCCGCTCTTGCTGGTGGTCTTAGGTGCCTCGGGAGCACCCGTGAACGTCGGATCGGCAAACAGGTCGGTCTTGGTCAGGGTGGTGTAGTCTGTGTCCTTGGTGGTGTAGCTGCCTGCACCGTTCTGGGCAAAGCCCACATAGATATTCTTGCTGAACGCCAAGCCGGAGGCCGCAGTCCAGCCACCCTCAGGGGCGTACTCATTCCCCAAGTTAAAGAAGATGTTGTTGCGCACCGTGTGGCGGCTGCCTGAGGTGTAGTGATACACCGGAGTTCCCTCAGCCATGATGAAGGTATTGTTGGTAAACTGTCCGTTACGGCTGCCGGATGGATCCAAAATACCCCGGCGGGTGCTGCCGTTCTGCGGATTGGACTCAGCCCAAGGCTTGCCGTCCTTATAGCTGATGTTGTAGCGGAATACGGTGTTGTAGGCGTCGCCGCCGCAGAACATGATGCAGCCACCGGTGTTGCCCGAGCTGTAATTGTACTGGTAGATGGTGCTGTCGCCGGAGTCGGCATCCCAGGGCTGGGCGTCGTTGTTGCCGCCTAAGTGGCTATATAGCATGGTATAGCACTCGTTGTGCTCAAACAGGGCAGTCTTGCACTTCCATGGCCAAATACCCGCAGAAACGTCGCCGCTGTTGCCGCTGAAATAGGTGCCGTTGATATATACGGCGTTGGAGGTCGCACTGCTGCTCATTTCCCGCCCACCATTGTAGGCCACGTTATACTCCACAAACGGCTCGTAGGCATGCATGGCGGTAATGGGGTCGCCGCCCACCTCTTCCAGATAATTGTGGCCGATGTAGACGTTGGTCGCGCCGTACTGCTGGCAGCGGGCGTCCGGAATGGCCCACTGGCCGTTGGGACTGAGCTCATGCCAGTAGGCGGTATGGACGGCGGCGATACCCCAGCGGCTCACCCGCTTGAGGTAGCAACCCTCGATCACGATGTCGTCGAACCGTGCGATGCCGGCATTCGTGTTTAACGGTCTGGCGGCGGTAAAGTAGATACCACCGTTGTTCATGTGCTTATACACAATGTTGCCGTAAATATTCTCAATGTCCAGATTCTGAAGAACGGTGTGGGTGACCGTCCCCATATTCTGGGCCACGCCTGCCACGCCGGTACGGCTCATCTTGCCGCCCCACTGGTAGCAACCGATCTTGTTGCCAGCGCCGCCGGCGCTGCCGCCGTAGCCTGTCTCGCCGGGGACGGTGCCGCCGTCATAGCTACCCAGATTGGCGAAGTCCGCACCCGGGGTCTCGCCGTAGCGGCCAAAGTTGGTCATGGCGATGTTCTTGACCTCGATGAAGGGAACATCATAAAGGAGGATGCTGGAGGATACATAGCCGTGGGTCAGATGCCCGGCGTTATCCAAATTTTTGCGATAGTTCTGATACCAAACGCCCTCGCCGTTGGTGTTGATGACCGGCTTGGAGCTGCTCACCTTGCCATAGGCGTCGATGATGGCGGGGTTGCCATCCACGCCGCCGCCATTGACATGGAGGTACTGGTTCTCAAAAACGGAACCGTATTCCAGATACACCTTCGCGCCCGGCTGGAGGTTCAGTTCGTTGATCTTATGAAGGCTGTAAAACGCCTTGTCGGGGGTAGAACCGTCATTGCTGTCGCTGCCGTTCAGAGAACTGACATAGTAGGTGCCGCTGGCATTGGTATAAGTACGCGCCGCAGCCGCCACGCCCGTGGTCACGCCGGAGGTGCTTATGGTGGAAGACGTATCCGTCTTGACCGCGACCAAATCGCTGTTGCCGCGGACGGTGATGCCTTCCAGAGTGATGCCCTCAGACGTGCCAACGCCGTCGGCGGCTACGCCGATCCCGGAATAAACCATTTTGTCGCTGGAATAATCCGTGCCATCCTCATAAGTAAAGCTGGTCTTCATGGCGTCAGGCACATTGACAATGGTCAGGCCGCTTACAGTCACATAAGAGCAGTCATAAAGGGCAATACCGGAGGAGACATATTTGCCGGGGGTTCTGCCATTATCATTTCCGGTCTCCGGCAGCCAGATGCCCTGACCCCGCGCCTCGATGACGGGGGCAGACCCTGTACCGTAAGCACCAATGGTGACAGGGGCGTCCTCCGTGCCATGGACGCCCACCATGCGGATCGCGCCGGGGAAGGTATCGCCCTTCTTCAGCAGCACGCTGTCGCCGGGCAGAAGCTGATTCCAAGGCACCGCGTCCAGACCGGGCAGAGGCTCGGCCTCGCTCAGGCCGCTGTTGCCGCCCTTGCCGCTGAGACTGACGTAATAGGTCCGCGCCCCGACGGCCGCCAGTTCGGCATTCGCCTCAAGGGGCTCTGCCGGACTCTCCGCGAGCTTGGCCGCCGCCTCGTCCACGGCGGGGATCTCCGCCACTTCCCTGTCCAAGCGAGCGGCAAACGCCACCGTTGGGAACAGAGACAGCACCATCACGCACGCCAAAACCACAGATAGTGTGCGTTTGATCAGGCATTTTGAACTTTTTTTCATACAAACAGCCTCCTTGTCAATTTTACCAATTTTTTCGTAGTCCTATTGCCTTTTTCAGCAATTCTCCATAAATGTAAATTTACCATATCCAGCCTGAAAAAGCAAGTGGAAATGCACATTTTCAATAAAAGAGGCCGCCCGAATATCGGGCGGCCTCTCGCCGTTCTTACCTTCTCTTACTTCTGGATCAGCGCGATGAACCGATCCAGCATGACGGCCACTTCTGCGCGGGTGACCTTGGCGGTGGGGTCAAGGTTGTTCTGGCCCTTGCCCTTCAAAATGCCGTTGGCCACGCACCACGCTACGCCGTCCACGGCCCAGCTTCCGGTATTCTCGCCGTCGGCGAAGGCTTCCAGCGCCTTCGCATCAGCCTTGGTGTCCATGCCGACGAGCTTGGCGTAGCGTGCCAGCATCACGGCAAGCTGTTCACGGGTAATGACGTCGTCAGGAGCGAAGATGTCCTCGCTGTAGCCGGTGACGACCTTGGCTTTTGCCGCCCAAGCCACACCCTCGGTGTAGTACTTGCCCTCGGCAACGTCCTTGAAGGTGGTCTCATAATCGGTCTTGCCTTGGGACAGGCGGTGGAGGAC
>CAJUAS010000005.1 GCA_910584395.1 uncultured Oscillospiraceae bacterium
CCGACAAGCCCATCACCGAGAAGCCCGCTGAGACCCGCATGGGTTCCGGTAAAGGTTCTCCCGAGTACTGGGTGGCCGTGGTGAAGCCCGGCCGCGTCATGTTTGAGATCGCCGGGGTCAGCGAGGAGGTCGCCCGGGAGGCCCTCCGTCTGGCCTCTCACAAGCTGCCGATCAAGTGCAAGATCGTGGCGAAGGAAGATACCGTGGAGAAGGGTGGTGAATGAAGATGAAAGCCAGTGAGGTTCGTAAGATGAGCTCCGCCGAGTTGGAGAGCAAGCTGATGGATCTGAAAAAGGACTTGTTCCAGCTTCGTCTTCAGCACGCCACCAACCAGCTGGACAACCCCGTTCGCATCGCGCAGGTCAAGCGCGACATTGCCCGGGTCAAGACCATCATCCGCCAGCAAGAGCTGGCAGGCCGATAAAGGAGGAAAAGGACAATGGAAAACAGAACTTCTTCCAGAAAAACCAGAGTCGGCCTGGTGGTTTCCGATAAGATGGACAAGACCGTGGTGGTGGCCATCGCCGACCGTGTGGCCCACCCCCTCTATAAGAAGATCGTCAAGCGCACTTATAAGCTCAAGGCGCACGACGAGCAGAATTCCTGCGGCGTGGGCGACCGCGTCCGCGTGATGGAGACCCGCCCCCTCAGCAAGGACAAGAGATGGCGCGTGGTCGAGATCATTGAGAAAGCAAAGTAAGGAGGTGCCAGTATGATCCAACAAGAAAGTTATCTGAAGGTTGCCGACAATACCGGCGCCAAGGAGATCAAGACCATCCGAGTGCTGGGCGGCTCCAAGCGGAAGTTCGGCAACATCGGCGATGTGGTGGTCGCTTCTGTGCGGAAGGCACAGCCCGGCGGTCAGGTGAAGAAGGGCGAGGTCGTCCGCGCGGTGATCGTCCGCTCCAGCCGGGGCGTGCGCCGCAGCGACGGCAGCTATGTCCGCTTCGACGACAACGCCGCCGTGCTGATCCGTGACGACAAGAACCCCAGAGGCACCCGTATCTTTGGGCCGGTGGCCCGGGAGCTGCGCGACAAGGATTATATGAAGATCCTGTCTCTGGCCCCCGAAGTGCTGTAAGGGGGTAGAAACGATGAACAAAATGAGCATTAAGAAGGACGATACCGTCATTGTCCTCTCCGGCAAGGATAAGGGCAAGAAGGGCAAGGTTCTGGAGGTACAGCCCCGGGACCGCAAGGTCATTGTGGAGAAGATCAACATGGTCTCCCGCCACACCAAACCCCGCCGCGAGGGCGAAGAGGGCGGCATCATTAAGAAGGAAGCCCCCATCTACGCCTGCAAGGTCATGCGGGTGTGCCCCAAGTGCAACAAGCCCACCCGTCCGGCCAGCAAGCTCCAAGCCGACGGCAAGAAAGTCCGCGTCTGCAAGAAGTGCGGCGCCGAAATTTGAGAAAGGAGGAGTAGACAATGGCTGATGAAAAGATGACCGAAAAGGTCGAAGAAGTCGTTGAAGCTGTGAAGGCCAAGGCTGAGGAAGTGGCCGAGGACGTCAAGGCCAAGGCCAAGACCGTGAAGGCCAAGGCGGAGAAGGTCGCCGACGACGTGAAGGCGAAGGCAGAGGAAGTGGCTGAGGACGTGAAGGCCAAGGCTGCGGAGAAGAAGCCCGCCGCCAAGAAGCCGGTTGCCAAGAAGACCGAGACGAAGTCCGCCAAGGCTGTGGATACCGAGGGTATGCCCAACCTGAAGGCCAAGTATGTGACCGAAGTCGCTCCTGCTCTCATGGAGAAGTTCGGCTATAAGTCCACCATGCAGATCCCCAAGCTGGAGAAGATCGTGGTCAACTGCGCCTGCGGCGAGGCCCGGGACAACTCCAAGGTGCTGGAGGCCGTTGTGTCCGATCTGGCCGCCATCACCGGCCAGAAGCCCATCATCACCAAGGCGAAGAAGTCCGTGGCAAACTTCAAGCTCCGCGAGGGGATGCCCATCGGCGCAAAGGTGACCCTCCGCAGCGACAAAATGTGGGAGTTCCTCGACCGTCTGTTCGGCGTGGCCCTTCCCCGCGTGCGTGACTTCCGGGGCATCAACCCCAACTCCTTTGACGGCCGCGGCAACTACGCGCTGGGCCTCAAGGAGCAGCTGATCTTCCCCGAGATCGACTACGATAAGATCGACAAGATCCGGGGCATGGATGTCATTATCTGCACCACCGCCAACACCGACGAGGAAGGCCGCGCTTTGCTTGAGCTGATCGGCGCTCCCTTTGTCCGCTGAGAAAGGAGAAGGGAAACATGGCGAAAAAATCAATGATCCTGAAGCAGCAGGCGAAGCCCAAGTTCTCCAGCCGCCGCTATAACCGCTGCAAGATCTGCGGCCGTCCCCACGCCTATCTCCGCGACTACGGCATCTGCCGTATCTGCTTCCGGGAGCTGGCCTACAAGGGACAGATCCCCGGCGTCAAGAAGGCGTCTTGGTAAATCTCGTTCCGCCATACGGCGTTCCGCCGCCTTGCCGTACACACGGTACTGTCGGCGGCGGCGCGCCTTGTCTGGCGAAACGATCTTCACCAATCCGTGAGCCCTACAACTTTGTGGGGCTCGCGGACAACCCATGTCATGGGCCGGTTTCGACCGGTTTATGAATAGTTCGACAGCGGCAACAGGTCAGGACGGTGCCTAAGCCTTGATACCTTGCCGCTGAACCCTTGGCAACAAGGGTAAATCTGAATAGGAGGTATTCTCATGCAGATCACAGACCCCATTGCGGATATGCTGACGCGCATCCGCAACGCATCCAACGCCGGGCATGAAACGGTGGACGTGCCCGCCAGCAACATGAAGAAATCCATCGCGCAGATCCTCCTTGACGAGGGGTATATCAAGAACTACCAGCTCGTCGAGGACGGCACTCAGGGTGTGATCCACATCACCCTGAAGTACACCGCAAATAAGGAAAAGGTGATCACCAACCTCCGCCGCGTGAGCAAGCCCGGTCTGCGGGTCTATGCCGGCGCGGACGAGCTGCCCCGGGTCATCAAGGGGCTGGGTATCGCCATCATTTCCACGTCCAAGGGCGTCATGACCGACAAAGCCGCGCGCGCGGCCCACGTCGGCGGCGAAGTCCTTGCGTTTGTATGGTAAGGGGGTAGAGAGCCATGTCGAGAATCGGAAGAATGCCCATCGACCTCCCCGCCGGGGTGGAGATCACCATCGGAGAGGGCAACCATGTGACCGTGAAAGGCCCGAAGGGCACTTTGGAGCAAGACCTCGCTCCTGCCATGCACATCAAGAAGGAAGGCGCTCAGCTCATTGTGGAGCGTCCCAACGATCTGAAGGAAAACCGCTCTCTCCACGGTCTGACCCGCACCCTCCTCCACAATATGGTGGTGGGCGTCACCGACGGCTTCACCAAGGAGCTGGACGTGAACGGCGTGGGTTACCGCGTGGCCATGGAGGGCGGCAAGCTGGTGATGAATCTGGGCTTTTCCCATCAGGTCACCATGGAAGCTCCCGCTGACATCAAGCTGGAGACTCCCAACCCCAACAAGATCGTCGTTTCCGGCGCGGACAAGCAGCGCGTGGGCCAGTTCGCCGCCGAGATCAGAGAGAAACGTCCGCCCGAACCCTATAAGGGCAAGGGGATCAAATATGCTGACGAGGTCATCCGCCGTAAGGAAGGCAAGACCGGCGTGAAGAAGAAGTAAGGAGGTGTGCTAATATGATCAAGAAAATCGACAGCAACGCGCAGCGTTTGCGCCGTCACAAGAGAGTGCGCGCCAAGATCAGCGGCACGCCCGAGCGGCCCCGTCTGAACGTGTTCCGCAGCGACAGCAACATCTATGCACAGGTGATCGACGACGTTGCAGGCGTCACCCTGTGTTCTGCGTCCTCCTTGGAGAAGGGCTTCGGCACCGGCTCCAACTGTGAGGCGGCCAAGAAGGTCGGTCAGGCGGTAGCCGAGCGCGCCAAGGCCAAGGGGATCACCACGGTGGTCTTTGACCGGGGCGGCTATGTCTACCACGGCCGTGTCCAAGCTCTGGCCGAAGGCGCCCGCGAGGGCGGCCTGCAGTTTTAAGGGAGGAGGAAGCGAGTTATGCCAAGATTTGAAAAAGAGCAGAGCGAGTATACCGAGAAGCTGGTTGCCCTCAACCGCGTCAGCAAGACCGTGAAGGGCGGCCGCGTGATGAAGTTTGCCGCTCTGATGGTCGTGGGCGACGAGAAGGGCCGCGTGGGCTTCGGCACAGGCAAGGCCGCCGAAGTTCCCGAAGCGATCCGCAAGGGGATCGAGGACGCCAAGAAGAACATGACCGACATTACCCTTTCCGGCACTACCATTCCCCATGAGGTCATCGGCGAGTTCGGCGCGGGCCGCGTGCTTTTGAAGCCCGCTGCCCCCGGTACCGGCATCATCGCCGGCGGCCCGGTGCGTGCCGTGATGGAGGCCGCGGGCATCCGCGACATCCGCGCCAAGTGCCTGCGCTCCAACAACCCCCAGAACGTCGTCTCCGCCACCTTCCAAGGCTTGAGAAGCCTGCGTGGGCCGGAGGAGGTCGCCCGGGTGCGCGGCAAGAGCGTGGAAGAGCTTTTAGGTTAAGGAGGCTTTGAGCATGGCTAACGTTAAAATCACTCTGGCCAAGAGCCTGAATGGTCGCCTTGCCAAGCACAAGGCCACCGCAGAGGCTTTGGGCCTCAAGAAGATTGGCGACACCACCGTGCAGCCCGACAACGAGGCTACCCGGGGCAAGATCGCCCTGATCGGTTACCTCCTCAACGTAACCGAGGAAAAGTAAGGAGGCGCCAGAAATGAATTTGCATGATCTTTCCCCCGCGCCCGGTTCGACCCAAGTGGGCAAGCGCAAGGGGCGCGGCCCCGGCACGGGCAACGGCAAGACCGCCGGCCGCGGGCACAAGGGCCAGTGGGCTCGCTCCGGCGGCGGCGTGCGCGTGGGCTTTGAGGGCGGCCAGATGCCCTTGGCCCGCCGCGTGCCCAAGCGGGGCTTCAACAACATTTTCGCTAAACCTCTGGAGGCCATCAACGTGGCTTCCCTCAACAAGTTCGAAGACGGCGACACCGTAAATGTGTGCGACCTGCTGGATAAAGGGATCCTCTCCAAGTGCGAGCACGGCGTGAAGGTGCTGGGCAACGGGACGCTCTCCAAGAAGCTGACCGTTCGCGCGTCCGCCTTTTCCGCCTCCGCCAAGGAGAAGATCGAGCAGGCCGGCGGAAAGGCCGAGGTGATTTGATTTGATCTCCACCATTCGCAACGCTTGGAAGATCGACGAGCTGCGTAAGAAGATCCTCTTCACCCTCTTCGCGCTGCTCATCTTCCGTCTGGGCTGCGCCGTCCCCGTTCCCTTCGTGAACAGCGACGCGCTGAGCAGCTATCTGGCGGGCCAGTCGGGCACGATCTTCAGCCTGCTGAACGCCATGAGCGGCGACGCCTTTGCACAGGCGACGGTGTTCGCCCTCAGCATCCAGCCCTATATCAACAGCTCCATCATCATCGAGCTGCTGTGCATCGCCATTCCGGCGTTGGAGCGGCTCAAGACCGACGGCGGCGAGGAAGGCCGTAAGAAGATCGCCGCCATCACCCGCTACGCCACCGTGGCCATCGCGATCCTTCAGGGATTTGGGTACTTCACCCTGATCCGCAGCTGGGGTCTGATCAACTACCACGGCGTGCCTGCGTGGCTGGTGGGCGTCATCGTGGTGATGGCCTTCACCGCCGGCTCTGCCTTTGTCATGTGGCTGGGTGAGCAGATCACCGAGTTCGGCATCGGCAACGGCATTTCCATCATCCTCTTCGGGGGCATCGTCTCCCGCGTGCCCAGCATGATCATGGCGATGATCAACGGCGTGCAGACGTGGGCGGGCGTGAAGAACGGAACCCTCACCGCCGAGATCTGGCAGACCCGGAATCCCAACACCTACGCCACCGTGGAGGAGGCACAGGCGGGCCTGAACAAGGCGGCCATGCACCCCGGCTTCATTCCTCTGTTCATCATCGGAATGCTGCTTCTGGTCATCTTCATCGTGTTCATCACCAACGCCGAGCGCCGGATTCCCGTGCAGTACGCCAAGCGGGTGGTGGGCCGGAAGATGTACGGCGGTCAGTCCACCCACCTGCCCATGAAGGTGAATATGTCCGGCGTTATGCCCATCATCTTCGCGCAGGCCATTGCGTCCCTCCCCGCCACCATCGCGGCGTTCTTCGGCGTGACCAACAAGTCCGAGGGCTTCGGCGGCGCGTTTATGCGGGTGTTTGACGCCAGCGGCGTGGTATACGCCGTCGTATATTTCCTGCTGATCTTGGGCTTCAGCTACTTCTACTCCTCCATTCAGTTCAACCCCGTAGAGGTGGCCAACAACCTGAAGAAGAACGGCGGCTTCGTCCCCGGCTTCCGTCCGGGTAAGCCCACCGCCGACTTCATCCACAAGGTTCTGAACAAGATCACCCTGTTCGGCGCTTTGTATCTGTCGGTGATCGCGATCCTGCCTATCGTTACCGGGAACATCATCGGCATCCAGTCCTTGGCCATCGGCGGTACGTCCATCATCATCGTGGTCGGCGTGGCGCTGGAGACGGTGAAGGCCATGGAGGCCCAGATGCTCATGCGGCACTACAAGGGCTTCTTGGAGTAAGGGGTGCGCGCCATGAAGATCATCTTCTTGGGCGCGCCCGGCGCGGGGAAGGGCACACAGGCTGAGATCTTCTCCGAAAAGCTGGGAATCCCCACCATTTCCACCGGAAATATCCTCCGGGCCGCCATTCAGGCGGGCACGACCGTAGGACTTCAGGCCAAGGCGCTGATCGACGCGGGCAAGTTAGTTCCCGACGAGGTCATTCTTGCCATCGTTCAAGAGCGGCTGAGCCGCGACGACTGCGCCAAGGGCTTCATTCTGGACGGCGTGCCCCGCACACTGGCGCAGGCCCAAGCCATGGAGGACATGGGCATTTCCATCGACCATGTGGTAGATCTGGAGGTGCCCGACGCAGTCATCATCACCCGCATGAGCGGGCGGCGGGTCTGCGAGAGCTGCGGCGCACCGTATCATGTGGAGGCCAACCCGCCCAAGGCGGAAGGCGTTTGCGACCACTGCGGCGGCAAGCTGGTCACCCGCAAGGACGACCGGGCCGAGACAGTGAAGGAACGCTTGGAGGTCTATCACAGCGTCACCGAGCCGCTGCGGCAGTTTTACGGTGAGCGGGGCTTGCTCCGCACCGTTCCCGGCGACAAGGGCAGCGTGGAGGACATCTCCGCCGCCGTCGCAAGGGCGCTGGGAGTGTAAGCATGGAGCTTATCACCATTAAGACCCCCGAGGAGATCGAAAAAATGCGGGCCGCCGGGCGGCTCACCGCACAGGCGAGGGCCTTGGCGGGGAGCATGATCCGCCCCGGCGTCACCACAGGAGAGATCGACCGGGAGGTTCGCAAGTTTATCCGAAGCCACGGCGCAAAACCGTCCTTTTTAGGCTACGGCGGTTTCCCCGGTTCGATCTGCGCGTCGGTGAATGAAGTGGTCATCCACGGCATTCCCGGCAGCCGCAGGTTGGAGGAGGGGGACATCGTGTCCATCGACGTGGGGGCGTATCTCCACGGTTTCCACGGCGACTGCGCCGCCACCTTCCCCTGCGGGAAGGTTTCCCCGGAGGCGCAAAAGCTGATGGACGTGACCCGGGAGAGCTTTTTCAAGGGCATTGCCCAAGCGAAAGCAGGCAACCGGGTGCGGGATATCGGCCACGCGGTGCAGCAATATGTGGAGAGCTTTGGGTACGGCGTTGTGCGAGACTTCGTCGGCCACGGTGTGGGCCGGCAGATGCACGAGCCGCCGGAAGTTCCCAACTACGGCCCCGGCGGCCACGGGCCGCGGCTGATGCCCGGCATGGTCATCGCCGTAGAGCCGATGGTGTGCGCCGGAGACTGGCGGGTGAAGGTCTTGCCCGACAAGTGGACGACGGTTTCCGTGGACGGAAGCCTCACCGCCCACTATGAAAACACCATCCTCATTACCGAAGGAGAACCGGAGATCCTCACCGTCACGGAGGACGGAACCTATGCTTGAATACATGGGCCAAATCGTTCAGGCGCTGGCGGGACGGGATCGGGGAGGGATCTTTTGTGTGGTGGGCGTAGACCGGGAGCAGGAGAGACTGCTTCTGGCGGACGGGAAGCGGCGAAAGGCATCCCATCCGAAGGCCAAGAAGCCGGCCCATGTCCGGTTTTTGACCGAGCCACAGCGCGGAGGATTTCACCACCCGGCGACCCAAGCCTTACAGCGGGGAGAAACGGTCTATGACCGAGAGCTGAGACGGGCCATCGCGGCCTTTAAGGAGGAAATGAGCCTTGGCAAAGGATGATATGATAGAAGTGGAAGGCGTTGTGACAGAAGCGCTGCCCAACACCACCTTCCATGTGGACATTGGGAATGGACACATCATTCTCGCCCACATTTCCGGCAAGCTGCGGATGAACTTCATCCGCATCCTGCCCGGAGACAAGGTGACCGTCCAGATGTCGCCCTATGACGTGACACGGGGACGGATCACATGGCGTACCAAATAAGTCAACCAAACAACCAACGACCGGAAGAGGTTTTGGCCTTGCCCGAACCGAACCGGGGCCATCAAGGCATTCACATTAAGGAGGTTTCTCATGAAAGTCAGACCGTCTGTGAAGCCCATGTGCGAGAAGTGCAAGATCATCAAGCGCAAGGGCAAAGTTATGGTCATTTGCGAAAACCCCAAGCACAAGCAGAGACAAGGTTAAAGGGAGGTGCAGTAGAAAATGGCACGTATTGCCGGTATTGACTTGCCGAAGGACAAGCGGGTGGAGATCGGTCTCACCTACATTTTCGGCATTGGGCGCACCAGCGCCAACAAGATCCTTGCCGCCACGGGCATTGACCCCGACACGCGGGTGAAGGATCTGACCGAAGATCAGGAAGCGGCGCTGCGCGAGGAGATCGCGCGGGATTACACCGTGGAAGGCGACCTGCGCCGCAATGTGGCGCTGGATATCAAGCGGCTGACTGAGATCGGCTGCTACCGTGGCCTCCGCCATCGTAAGGGCCTCCCTGTGCGCGGCCAGCGTTCCAAGACCAACGCCCGCACCCGCAAAGGGCCGAAGCGCACCGTCGCCAACAAGAAGAAGTAAGGAGGGAAGAGAATTATGGCAGCAACCACCAAAGGCAAGAAGACGACCACTCGTCGCCGCCGCGAACGCAAGAACATCGAGAAGGGCGCCGTGCATATCCGCTCTTCCTTCAACAACACCATGGTCACTGTGACCGACACGCAGGGCAACGCCATCTCTTGGGCCTCCTCCGGCGAGATGGGCTTCCGGGGTTCCCGCAAGTCCACCCCCTTCGCGGCGCAGACCGCTGCGGAGACCGCCGCCAAGGCCGCCATGGAGCATGGCCTGAAGAGCGTCGAGGTCTTTGTCAAGGGCCCCGGTCAGGGCCGTGAGGCCGCCATCCGCGCCCTGCAGGCAGTGGGTCTGGAGGTCACCCTCATCAAGGACGTGACCCCCATCCCCCACAACGGCTGCCGCCCCCCGAAGCGGCGCCGGGTGTAATTTGGAAGGAGGAAGAGGAAAATGGCTAAGAATATGCAACCGGTGGCCAAGCGCTGCAAGGCGCTGAACGTCTCTCCCGCCGCCATGGGTTACGCCAAGAAGCAGACCAACCGCAATCCCAAGGGCCAGATGCGCCGCAAGCAGAGCGAGTACGCCATGCAGATGAACGAGAAGCAGAAGGTCAAGTTCGTCTACGGCGTTATGGAGAAGCAGTTCCGCTCCTACTATGAGAAGGCCGCCCGCATGGAGGGCAAGACGGGCGAGCTGCTGCTCACCACCATTGAGCGCCGTCTGGACAACGTGGTGTACCGTCTGGGCTTCGCCATGACCCGCCGCGAGGCCCGTCAGAGCGTCAACCACGCCCACTTCACCGTCAACGGCCGCAAGGTAAACATCCCCTCCTATTTGGTCAAGCCCGGAGATGTGATCGAGGTTCGGGAAAAGAGCCGCGACAGCATTCGCTTTAAGCGTTTCACCGGCGAGGACGCCCCCATTTTTGCGACCCCCAAGTGGCTGAGCCGCGAGAAGAACGCCCTGAAGGGTACGGTTCTCCAAATGCCGGAGCGCGAGGACATTGATATGCCTGTTGAGGAGCATCTGATCGTCGAGCTCTACTCCAAGTAATCGGCTCCCCTCGTTTCAGTCTATCCAACAACGGAAAAAGGAGGGTCAATACCATATGGTAGAAATCGAAAAGCCCCGCATCGAGTGTATCGAAAACCCCGGTGAGGAATTCCACGGAAAGTATGTGGTCGAGCCGCTGGAGCGCGGCTACGGCACGACTTTGGGCAATTCCATGCGGCGCATCCTCTTGTCTTCTCTGCCCGGCACGGCGGTGACCTCCATCAAGATCGCCGGCGTCCAGCATGAGTTCTCCACCATCCCCGGTGTGAAGGAGGACGTGACCGAGATCGTCCTGAACGTGAAGAGTATCATCGCCAAGCTGTACAGCGAGGGTGCGAAAACCGTCTATATCGAGGCCAACGGCGAGGGCGAGGTCACAGCCGGCGACATCAAGGCCGACGGCGAGGTGGAGATCCTGAACCCGGAACTTCACATCGCCACCCTTGGGCCGGACGCCAGCCTGAACATGGAGCTGATGCTCTCCCACGGCCGGGGCTATGTTCCCGCCGACCGCAACAAGCCCCAGCAGGCCATCATCGGGGTGATCCCGGTGGATTCGGTGTATACCCCGGTGAAGAAGGTGAACTACACCGTGGAAAACACCCGCGTAGGCGACGCCACCGACTTTGACAAGCTCACGCTGGAGGTCTGGACCAACGGTGTGATCTCCGCCCGGGACGCGGTGAGTCTGGGCGCGCGCATTCTGTGCGACCACTTCATGCTCTTTACCGATCTCTCCGAGACCATGGGCAGCCGTTCCACTGTGGTGGAGAAGTCCGAAGCCCAGCGGGACAAGGTGCTGGAGCTGACCATTGAGGAGCTGGATCTCAGCGTCCGCAGCTTCAACTGCCTGAAGCGGGCCAACATCAACACCGTCGAGGACTTGATCTCCAAGACCGAGGACGAGATGATGAAGGTGCGGAATCTGGGCCGCAAGTCTCTGGAAGAGGTCATGAACAAGCTGGCGATGATGGGGCTGTCCCTTGCCAGCGAAGAAAACTGATTTTCCCCAACATTGGAGGTGTAAAAAATGCCTATGCGTAAACTCGGCAAGCCCACCGACCAGAGAATGGCCATGCTGCGTCAGCTGACCACCGATCTGCTGGAGAAGGGCAAGCTGGAGACCACCGTCACCCGCGCCAAGGAAGTAGCGCCCATGGCGGAGAAGATGATCACTCTGGCGAAGAAGAACGATCTGGCCTCCTACCGTCAGGCGGTGAGCTTCCTCACCAAGGAGGACGTGGCTCACAAGCTCTTTGGCGAGGTCGCCCAGAAGTACGGAAGCCGCGACGGCGGTTATACCCGCGTTGTTCGCACCGGCCCCCGCCGCGGCGACGCCGCGGAGATGGCGATCGTTGAGCTGATCTAAACGATCTTTCATAACGGCGACAAAAAATCCCCACCCGGTTTTCGGGTGGGGATTTTTTATGCCTTATTCAGCCTCCCAACAATGGGATAACAGGCTGGGTGAGGGCGGAGAAGGTGACGGGGTCAAGGTAGAAGGTGCGGAACTCCGTAATGGTGGGGTCGGAGAAGGTGAACGCCTTGGCGCAGTTGTTGTATGGGGTCTTGGTCAGGGCGGCGCTGTGGCTCTCCACCAGATGGCCCTTGGCGTTGTAGCCGCCCACCATGGCGATCAGACGGTCTACGCTGCTGTCCTTCACGGGATGGTAGGCGGCGTAGACCTCACAGCCGTCCTCGGTGCGCTTGGCGGTGCAGCCGGCATAGCCCACCTCGTCCAAAAGGGCCTGAATGTCCATGCGGCCCACGCCGGAGTAGGCCGCGCCGGTTTCGGTGACATTGCCGCCCTTATCCACGGCCTGTGTGACCGGGTGGGAGGTGGCTTGAAGCAGGGAGAAGAAGTCGCCCTGCGCCATGGTGGGGTCGGCCTGAAGCAGAAGGGCGGCGGCGGCGGACACGGCGGGGGCGGAGAAGGAAGTGCCGAGATTGGTGCTGTAGCTGTAGGCGGGGCCGCAATGCGTAGAGACGATTTTGGACTTGGCAGAACCGCCGGGGGCGCAGACGTTGACGGTTTTTGTTCGCTGAGAGTAATAGGGGAGGCGGCCCAGCTCGTCGGTAGCGCCTACGCTGATGACGTTGTCCCAAGCGGCGGGGTATTGGGTGGTGAAGGCGGCGGCGGCACCGTCGTTTCCGGCGGCGGCGATGAGAATGCAGCCGGCGCGGTAGGCGGCGTCTACGGCGGTCTGGAGGGAGGAGGACGCCGTCCTAACGCCCCAGCTCATATTGATGATGTCCGCGCCGTTTTCCACGGCGAAGTTCAGGCCGCTGATGAGGTTGGAGACGCGGCCGCCCACATGGCCCTCGGTGTTGGTAAAGCAGCGGATGGGAAGGATGGTCGCGCCCGGCGCAATGGAGGACACGCCTTTGCCGTTCCCGGTGGCGGCGGCGATGATGCCGCAGACCATAGAGCCGTGGCCCACATCGTCTACGTAGTTGCCGCTGCTGTAATAGCCGTACCGCTTGCCGTTCAGCTCATAGCGGCCGTCCTCCTCTTCCCGGTAGTAGAAATAGCGGCCGCGGCCGATCTTCAGGGGAGCGTCTTCATGGGTGTCGTTGATACCGGAGTCGATAACGGCGATGGTGACGCCCTCTCCGGTCAGTCCGGCCTCCCACGCCGAGCGGACGGAGACGCCGCAGTCCCCGATGAGGTTAAACTGCTGCTCCAGCATGGGGTCGTCGGGGTTGGCGGGATCGAGGTCAAAGAGTTCCGCTTCATAGTCAGGCTCTAACACCGTGACCTGACCGGAATAGACCAGACTTTGCACCTCATCAAGAGAGCCGGCCATATAGATGTTCCAGTCCTTGGCCAGAGGGAACAGCTCCTCCCGCTCGTCCTCGGCGGCCATGAGAGTGGCGGCGGCCAGCGGGTCGAAGGAGAAGGGAGAGGCCGGAGGCGCGTCGAGAACGACGATGTAACCCGCGGAGGTCTCAGAATCGCTGTTAAGGGCGTTTTCCGCCGCACTGGCGGGCATGGAAGCCATGGACAGGATGAATGTCAGGGAGAGGGCAAAAGCGCCCAGAGCCTTCAAAATGCGTTTCATAGACGGTTCACTCCTTTCTCATCAAGCCGAGGGGTTCAGGGTACGCACCAGCCGCTCCAGCATGGTGGCGACCTCTGCGCGGGTGGCTTTGCCGCCCGGATCGAGGATACCGCCGCCCTTGCCGGTGATCAGGCCGGTGGCTACGGCCCATTCCATGGCCTCCTGCGCCCAAGAGGAGACCTTGGCCCGGTCGGAGAACGAAGCGAGGTCACTGCGCTGGGAGGTGTTTTTGCCTTCCTCCTTCATGTAGCGGAAGAGGATGGTGGCAAGCTGCTCACGGGTGACGGGGTCGTTGGGGAGGAAGCTGCTGCCGTTGCCCTGAACGATGCCGTGGGCGTTGGCCCAGACCACAGCGTCGGTGTACCACGTGTTGCCGGGTACGTCAAGGAAGATATTGGAGGTGTTGGAGGAGGGGGTGTTTTCCAGACGGTGGAGGACGGTGACCACCATGCCGCGGGTCATGTCGCCGTTGGGGGAGAAGGTGGTCTCCGACGTGCCTTGGAACAGGCCGCGCTCCACCACAAAGTCCACTGCATCCTTGGCCCAGTGGTTGTAGGTGTCTGAGAACACCTTGCCTTGGCTCTGGGGCTTTGCGCCCAAGGTCAGGGAGGCAGTTCCGGTGACGGTGACGGAGAGAGAGCCGTTGGTGATCACCGATTTCTGAAGCACATCGGCGGAGACAGCGCCGCTGACGGCGGTGACCACCTCGCCCTTGACGGGGGCGGTGAGGGTCGCGGTGCGGCCGGAGGAGAAGTTGGTGATGTTCGAGCCGGAGCTGTTGCGGCGGAAGGCAACGGACAGGACGTTGTCCTGATTGACAATGATAACCGAGGCGTTTCCATTGCCGGAGAACTCATCGAGGGTGGCTCTGGGGATGGTCACCGTGCCGAGGGCGGTCTGAATCCGCAAGGAGTGGTTTTGGGGCTTGTCCCGGAGGGCCTTGGCCAGCGAGCCGGGGAAGGTGACGGTGATGGAGGTCAGGCCGCTGGTGTTTTTGGGGGCGATGGTGAGCGTCCCGGTGGCGGTGGTTTTGGTGAGGGTGTCGATGTCCGCCTGACCGAGGGTGACGCTTCCCGTTGTGCCCGTTTTGTTGGTGGAGGGGGTAACAGTGGAGGTGGTGACCACATCTTCAATGATATCGCCGCCCAGACCGCCGCCGCCCGTAGGCGGATTGCCCACGGTGATGGTGATGGGCAGGTTGCAGTAGACCTGTGCCTTGCCGGAGGACGTCTGCGCGGAGGGGAAGATGATGGTGGCGGTGAGGGTGCAGGTGGCGCGCAGATCCTTGCCGGGGTTGTTGATCCGCAGACGGACGGCGGGGTAGCCCCGGTTGTCGGTGGTCTCGGTGACGGAGAGGAAGTTGTTTTTTTTGTTGTTGAAGCTCCACTCCACGGTTGCGGCGTCCCGGGCGGAGACGGGGTCGTTATACTGGTTGACCAGATTGAAGGTATATTCCTGCGTGACGGCGGAGTCGGTCAGCTCCAGCTTGTAGGAGGACGGGCCTTTGATGGTCATCAGGGCGGGAACAAGGTTGCCGTGGGTCAGGGCCAGACCGGCGGTGGCGGTGAGGGGGTCGCCGCCGGCCTTAGGGGTGGCGGTGACGGTGATACGGAGGGGATGCTTAATGGTGTTGCCCGCGCCGTCGGTAGAGGTGGGGGTGGGCTTGGCAAAGCGGTTCACCGTGACGGTGGCGGCGGCAGCGTTATCCTTGTCGGGAGCGACGCTCGCGCCGTCCACCGAATCGCCCTCGTAGGAGGTCACAGACCAAGAGAAGCTGCAAAGGGAGGAATCCAGCTCGTTGCCGTTGCTGTCCTTGGCCGCAGCCACAAAGGAGAGGGAAGCGGTCTGGTTGTTGACGGCGGGGGAGTTGGAGGTGGTGTAGTACATGGGGATGAGCTGGGAGTCAGGGCCGCTGACCGAAAGGGTGGAAATGGCCTGCTGGCCGGTCACGGAGAGGGAGATGTCGATGGAGCGGACGAAGGTGGGGTTGTCTTTGGCCTGCGTCTCGGTAGCGCCCACGCTGGCGGTGAGCGTCAGGTGATAGTCCCCCTCCGGGGTCTCCGGCGAGATCCGCAGACGGCGGATGCTCTGGTAACGGGGGTAGGCGTTGCTTACCGCCGTGCCCGGATCAATGCGGGTGATCAGCTCCTGACCGTTTGTGCCGAGGGGAGAGCCGGTGAGATCCCATTTGACGTATTGGTTCAGGACGGGATTGCCGTACTGATCCAGAAGCTCCAGAGCGAAGCAGTCGGACACGACGCCTGCGGCGGCGGCGATGGACGTTTCGCCACGGGTGGTCTCAAAAACAAACTTGCTGCCTGCACCTTTGCCCTGACGCAGAACGGCGGTGGTGGGCACGGGATTTTCCTTGGTGAGGAAGAAGTCATGCTCCAGCTCCATGAGAGCCTGACCGGGATAGTAGCTGAAGTCAAGGTACAAAAGGCGGATGTTCGGCTCGTTCATGCCGGGATCTTTCATGGAGTTGGAGGAGGCGATGGGCTCAACGGTGACCGCCACCCGGCCGGTGGCCTTGGTATAGGAGAGGTAGACGCCGGTGAGGGGGGTGTAGAACTCCAGATCGTAGTCGGAAAGGCCGAGCTGGGTCAGGGGGACTTTTTGAGTCTTGCCGTTGCGGGTGATCTTGGCCATCAGCGTGCCGTAATACGTTTTGGCGGCCAGCGCGGGGACAGGGAGGGAGTAGCCCTCGTCGCTGCTGTTGCCGTCCCCCTCGTCAAAGTCGATATAAAGGCCGGTGATCTCCGGATAGACGGTGATCTGGGCGGTGATGGAGACGGACTGGCCGTCATAGAGGGCGGTGATGGGGGCGGTGTAGACGCCCGGTTCGGCCTTGCCGTCCACGGTGAACGCGCCGGGAAGGCCCACCCATGTGACGCCCTTGGTCAGCTCGGTGACCTTGCCGGTGGCAGGATCGCGGAGGACGGGGGTGTAGGAGAGGGTGATGGAAGAGCCTTCCTTGCCGTAGGTGGTGTCCACGCCGCCGGAGAACAGCTCGTTGTTCCGGCGGAGGACGAGCACCTCTTCCTCCCCGGCGGGGGTCAGCTCAATGGAACACTTGCCGTGGGACATCTGGTAGTCGCCGTCATAGCTGTCCGGGGCGTAGCAGCGGGCGTGGACGACGACGGTCTCCGGCTTGGCGGAGGGGGTGACGGTGAGTACGCCGTCTCGGATGGAGAGCCCGGCGGGGGTGGGGACGAGGGTCTTGCCCTCGTCGTCGATAGAGTTGACGCTCCAGCGCACAGCACCGGGCGGGGCGATGATATTGCCGTCCGAGTCGTGGCAGGTGAGGCCCACGGTATAGCGCAAAGAGCCGGAGGTGGGGATGGTGAGCTGGGCGGGGGCGTCCAGCTCAGCCACTTCGGTCACGTCGGGGAGAATGGTGATCTCCACGGGGATGGAGGCGGAAAGACCGGAGTTTTGCTCCGTGGCGGAAATGGTGAGGAAGTAAGTGCCGGATTTGACGCCGTGGACATTTCCTGTCAACTCAAGGTGGTCAATAGCAACATTATAGGAAAGGTCGGGGGCGTCATCAAGACCGTCCACCGTATAGTCCCAGCGCTGTCCGCTGGAGGCGATGCGGTTGCCGTCGCCGTCCAGAAGGACGGGGTAAAACTTTGCATACTGCGCGATGCTGTCCTGACAGAGGAAGGTGAACTGCTTGGAGGAGACGACGCTGCCGTCATGGGAGAGGGCGGCGCGGACGGGGGCGGCGGTGACCGCCTGAGAGGGCTTGAGGGTGAGGGCAAAGGAGGCGGTCTTGCCGCCGGCGGAGACTTGGAGGGTGTAATCCCCGGCTCTGGCGTCGGGGGAGACGGTGACGGTCAGGTCGCCGCTCATGCTCACGTCGGCGGTGACCCCGGTGGCTTCAGTGGAGTCCGTGCCCACGGGGGTAGCGGAGAATTCCACATCAAAGGAGGGGGAGGGAATGACCTGCCCGGCGGCGTCAATGGCGGTGAGGAGGTAGATCAGGGTGGCGTCCCGGCTGCCGGAGGGGATCTGGGCGGTGGTCGGGCCGGAGAGCACCAAATGGTCGAGCTGGGCTTCCAGCGTAAGGGTGATGTTCACCGCGGCGCGAAGGCCGTCCAGACCGGCCAGCAGGGAGAAGGTGTACGTCCCGGCGGGGAGAGCCTCGGAGACGGTGAGCGCGCCGTTTTCATCCACCGACACCTCGGCGGGCGCGCCGGAGAGCGACCAAGTGACGGTCTCATCGGGCATGGGCGCGCCGTACTGGTCGATGACCTCGGCGGCATAGGAGGCGGTGAGAACTTCGCCGGCACTGCCGGAGAGGAGGCCGTCATCCCCGGAAGAGCCGGCGCGGGAGATGTGGATCTGGCTCGGTTCAGGGGGCGCGGCTTGCAGGGTGATGGGAAGGGGATCGGAGGAGGCGCTGCCCGTTTGGGCGGTCAGTTGGAACTGGCCGGGGCGGGCCTGATCGTTGACGATGAGGAGGTTGTCCGAGATGGAGACACCGTCCACACCGCTGCCGCCGTCCCCGGAAACCGTCCATGTGAGGCCGGAGAGGTTGGGGTAGGTGGCTGTCCCCTTTACGCCGGTGGCGGAGAGGGCCAGCGTGAGGGTGTGGCCTGCGGAGGGGATGGTGAGGGTCGTGTCGGACAGGTTAATGGTAATGGAGTCCAGATCCAGAGGAGCGGAGGTGGGATACTCCAGAGAGCAGGCGGGGAGAACGGTGGCCTGACCCACCAGAGCGGCGGCGTGGTCGATGGTGAAGACGCCGTCAAAGAAGTCGGAGACGCTCTTGCCCGGCGCGGGCCGGTAGAGGAAGTCCACCAGACCGGTGAGGGCGGTGGGCTTGGCGCAGGAGAGGGAGAAGGTCAGGGTGGCAAGATCGCCGGAGACGCTCCAGCGGGCGTGGTCGACGGTGACACCGGCCTTGGGCACAAGGCAGTTGGCGGCGACGGCGGAGCTGCTGGGGTAGAGAGCGCCGCCGTTTTGGTTAATGGGCTGGATGTAGTCGGTACGGAAGGTGAGGGAAAAGTTGGCGGCGGTGAAGGTGAGATTCTTGTCCCCGCCGTTGTTCAGAGAGAAGCGGAGGATGCGGTTGGTCTGGTTGGCAGGGGTGACATCCCGGGCTTCGAGGGCGGCGGAGGTGGGGGTGCCCACGCCGGCGGGGAACTTGTCGTAGGTGATCATGGCGTTGATCAGCAGGGCGGTGTCTACGGCGTCAATGCGGCTGTCCTCAAAGAGATTGGGGGTAAGATTGCCGGGAAGGCTGTCGAGGGGCTTGCCGTAGCAGGAGAGGAGGGCGGTGAGGTCGGAGATGTTCCGCGCGCCGTCACCGTTGACGTCACCCAGAAATGCGGAAATGTCAAAGTCCAGACCTAAGTGGGTCTCGTTATCCGTGATAGAGGTGGCGGTTTTTGACGTGGCGGGAAGGTATCCGGGCTTTTCCACATGGAGGAAGTACTCGCCGGGGGAGAGCCTATCAAGGTAGTAAGAGCCGTCGGCAGAGGTGTTGACACTGTTGGCGTAGGCGTAGCCGGTGGTTTTATCCACCAGACTGACAACGCCGCCGCTGATCCCATAGGCCGTACTGCCCTGCATACGGAAGATGCGGCCCGCAGCGGAGACGGAGAGACCGGTGGCTTCCGCCAGAGGGGTGGTGAGGCCCGGGCCGGTGACGTAGTAGACGGCGGCTTCGGAGGTGCGAAGGTGGATGTTGGTAAAGGTGACTTTGCCGTTGTCGGAGGCGACCGCCGAGCCGATAAAGAGGGGCTGGGCGGCGGGATCATCGGCGGTGAGCATGGCGGCGGTCAGCTCCAGAGGGGTCGAGCCGGCGGCAGCCGCAGAGGCGGGGAGGACGATGAGGGTGTAGCGTTCGCCCTTTTGCACCTCGCTCACGTCGCCCGCCTGAAGGCCGATCCCCGGCGTGTAGTCGGGGACGGTGATCTCCAGAAGGCCGGCGGAGGAATCGGCCTCGCCGCCGGGATCGGCGGGAGCGGAGGGAAGCTCCTCCGCCAGAGCGGAAAAGGGCACACTCAGGGCCAGAACGGCGGCCAGAAGAGCGGCAAGAAGGCGGGAACGGATGGAGGTCATATGGATCACCCTTTGCGTTTTGTATTTGGGACGGGAAACCTATAAATATACATAGTAAATGATAGCACGAAACAGGTCGAATGTCACGAAAAAATTTTGGGAAAAGAGGGAAAAAACGGGCGGATACGGGGGGAGGAGCGTATATAGGGGGTGAAGGGAGTTGAGAGGCGGTGAGGACGTGGAATTAGGAGAGCCGAACCCCAAGCAGAAGGCTTTTTTTGCGGCGAAGGAGAAGTATGTGGCCTACGGCGGGGCGCGAGGCGGCGGAAAGAGCTGGGCGGTGCGGATGAAGGCCATCGACAGCGCGCTGCGCTATCCGGGGCTGCGGGAGCTGATCGTGCGGCGGACGTACCCGGAGCTGGAGCACTCCATCATCTGGCCCACGCTGGCCACCCTGCGAAGTCAGGAACCGCCCTTGGGCATATACCGGGCGATGAAGCGGACGGTGGAGTTTGAAAACGGCTCGACCATTCGGTTCGGGCATCTGGCGGCGGGGAATTTGGGGGAGTATCTGGGGCAGGAGTATGACCGGATCTTTTTGGACGAGGCTACCCAGTTCACCGAGCGGGAGTTCCGGATGATGGCGGCGACCCTGCGGGGGACGCTGAAGGTGCCGAGACGGATGTATCTTACCTGCAACCCCGGCGGGGTGGGGCATCAGTGGGTGAAGCGGCTGTTTGTGGACAGGCGGTTCAAGGGGCGGGAAAAGCCGGAGGAGTACCGCTTTATCCCGGCCACTGTGGAGGACAACAAGGCTTTGCTGGCGGCGTCGCCGGAGTATTTGGAGACGCTGGAGCTGCTGCCGGAGGACATTCGCCGGGGACACCGCTATGGCGACTGGGGGGTGTTTGCCGGGCAGTACTTTTCCGAGTTCGATCCACGGCTGCACGTGGGAAAGCTCGGGCCGCCCAAGCCGGAGTGGACGTTGTACCGGGGGATCGACTATGGTTTGGATATGCTGGCGTGCGTATGGTTCGGCATGGACAGCGAAGGACGGATGTATGTGTACCGGGAGGTGCAAGAGCCGGGGCTGGTGGTGTCCGAGGCGGCACGGCTCATTCGGGAGCTGACCCCGGCGGGGGAGAACGTTCTGGCCACCGCCGCGCCCCCCGACCTCTGGAGCACCCAAAAGGACAGCGGGCGCACCATGGAGAACCTGTTTGCCCAAGGGGGCGTGCCGCTGGTGCGGGTGTCCAGCGCGCGGGTGGCGGGGTGGATCGCCATCAAGGAGCGGCTGCGGCCGGGCTCGGACGGAACGCCGGGACTGGTCATCGACGAGAGCTGCCGGGGGCTGATCGAAAACCTTCAGGCCCTGCGGTACAGCGAGCGGAATCCGTCAGATTGCGATGTAAAGCCTCACGCCATTACACACATCTGCGACGCGCTGCGGTATGGCTGCCAGCTGCCACTGGGCGGGGGCAGCGCAGAGCCGGAGGACGGGGGCGCGTTGGGGTACATTTACTACGGAATGTGACAGGCGGGCAACCGGCCTTTACATGGGAAAGGAGAGAAAAAAGATGATGGGATGGATCGTGATGGGGACGTTGGCGTCGCTGGTGGGCGCGGTATGCAGCCTGCTGTGTCTGCGGCGGCTGCTCCGGGAGAGCGCGCCTGAGGAGCGGGCCGCGGTGCAGGCGGAGGACGACGAGGGGGATGGGGAATTGCGGGAGGGCATCCTCAACCTCATGCGCTATGCGCCGGCGGGAAAAAGCAGAGAGGAGGAGTAAGGGATGGAAATGACGGCGGAACAGGTCTGGCGGGAGTATCAGGAGGGGATCTCCTTCTGCGAAAGCATCGGACTTTTTGACACGGTGCGCAACAACGAGAACTTTTTCATCGGAAAGCAATGGGAGGGCGTGGAGGCCAAGGGCCTGCCCACGCCGGTATTCAACTTCATCCGGCGGATCGTGCTGTACTTAGTGGCCACCACGGCGGCGGACAACATCAAGCTCAACGCATCTCTTCTGCGGAAGGACGGAGTGGGGGAGCTGATGTGCAAGGCCATCAACGGGGAATTTGAGAACATCTTTGAGCAAAACCGCATGGGGCTTCTCATCCGGGAGTTTGCCCGCAACGCGGCGGTGGATGGGGACGGGTGTCTCTATTCCTATTTTGACCCGGAAATGCCCTGCGCCGGAGGAATGGGGGGCATCCGCACGGAAATCGTGGAAAATTCCAGAGTGTTTTTCGGCAATCCCAACGTTCGGGAGACGGAGCGCCAGCCGTACATCATTTTGGCACGGCGGGAGACGGTGGGAAAGCTGCAGAAACGAGCCACGGCTTTTGACGCAGAGCCGGGGAGTATTGTTCCCGACGGCGAGCAGGCCACGGCGGAGGAGGCACTGCGGAAAAGCACGGTTTTGCTCCGATTCTGGCGGGACGAGGAGACGGGGCGCATTTGGTGCTGCGAGACCACCCGGACGGGGGTGGTGCGGCCCGCATGGGACACGGGGCTGCGGCGGTATCCGCTGGTGTGGCTGCCGTGGGACTATGTTCAGGACTGCTATCACGGGCAGGCGGCGGTGACGGGACTAATCCCCAACCAGATCTTTGTGAACAAGCTGTTTGCCATGAGCATGGTGTCGCTGATGACCACGGCGTATCCCAAGGTGATCTACGACAAGAGCCGCATTCCCAAGTGGGACGCGCGGGTGGGGACGGCCATCGCCGTGACCGGCGGGGATATGGGTCAGGTGGCCCGGACCATGGAGCCGGCGGCGCTGTCTCCTCAGGTACCTCAGTTTATTCAACTGGCGATCTCCCTCACCAAGGAGCTGATGGGGGCAACGGACGCGGCCCTTGGCTCGGTGCGGCCGGACAACACCTCCGCCATTCTGGCCCTCCAGAAGGCGTCGGGCGTACCTATGGAGCTGGTACGGCAAAACCTCTACCAGAGTTTGGAGGATCTGGGGAGAGTGTGGATCGATTTGATGCGGGTGCATTACGGGACGCGCACGGTGAGGCTTGAGGACGTGGAGCGGTTCGACTTTGAAGGTGCGGAGGACGGACTGCTGACGGTAAAGCTGGATGTGGGCGGCAGCGCGTATTGGAGCGAGATCGCCCAGATGAACACCCTTGACCGGCTGTTGACCACGGGGCGGATCAGCGTGGTGGACTATCTGGAGCGGCTGCCCAACGGGTATGTGAGCGACCAGACGGGACTGATTGAGAAACTGAAAGAACGGGAGGGGGAAAAAGCATGAAATTGACGACGTTGGAGGAGGATCTTCGCATTCACCAGAAACTGGACGACGAGCCCAACGATGTGGGAGGGCTGTCCGCTCAGGCGCTGAAGGAAAAGTTCGATCAGGCGGGGCTGACCATTCAGAAATATCTCAACGAGACCCATCTGCCGGAGGACGAGGCGGCGATGGCGGAGACGCTGGAGGCGGCCAAGGCGTACACAGACCAGAAGGTGGTGTCGGTGGGCAGCGGCGATATGGCAGTGGCGGTCTACGACACGAAGAAGAAGTGCACGGACGTATATGAATACGCCGAGGCAAAGGCAAACGAGGCCAAGGCGGACACCTCCAAGCTGGGCTTCATCTGCGGGGGGACGAGTAGGCTGGCGGCGCTCAACAAAACGTTGACGGTGGAGGAGCTGAGTGAGCTGGTCGATCCTAAGGGCCTGTGGCCGGAGAATGTGGCCGGGGTGGTCGCGCCGGCCGGGGCGAAGGCGGTGATGGTACACGCGCGGATCCTCTGGGCGAGGCAGACTTTCGGCAACTGCTATGTGAGGCTGAAGGTAAACAACGAGGTGAGAACCACCCGCAGCGGGCCGTATCTTAACAACGGAACGTATTATCAGGATGCGCTGCTGATGATGGCGTCTGTGGAGGAGGGCGACATCGTGTCGTTGGAGCTGGCAGGGGAAAAGGGAAGCTCGACCAGCAATTCCAACGCGGATGTTCGGCTGCAGGATATGATCGTGGAATTTGTACTGTGAGGTGAAGAGGGATGCTGGAATTTTCGATCTCCAACCAGCTTTTGAGCCGGTTGGACGCCACAAAGGTGGTGGCGGACAGCGAGAACTATTTGGAGTGTTCCTTTCAGTTCTCCGGGGACTGGGCAAACACCGTGGCGGTGGCCACCTTTGGGCACAGTCAGGTGGCAGAGCCGATCTCGGTGCGGATCGTGGACGGAAAGTGCCTTGTGCCCCATGAGGTCATCAAGACCTATGGATTTCAGCTCTCCGTCTACGGGACGGCAGAGGAGGACAGAGGTCTTATATGCCACATTCCCACCAATGTGGTGGCTGTGGAGGTGGAGGCTTCGGGGGCGGGAGAGGGCATGACCCCGGCTGCGCCCACCAAGGATATGTACGATTCGCTGATGGCGGCCATTGTGGAGGGAGAGACTGCGGCGACGGCGGCCAAGGTCTCCGCGCAGGCCAGCGCGGAGATGGCCGACGGGGCAAAGAAACGGGCGGAGGCGGCGGCGCTGGGTTCTTCGGCGGCGGCGGAGAAGAGCGCCGTCAGCGCGACCTCCTGCGCGGTGGACGCGGAGAGCACCAGAGAGATCTGGGCGCTGGCACGGGTGCTGGATAAGTGCCTGATGAGGACGTGGTGGGTCAACCAAAGCTATGTAATGGGCAGCGGAAACGATCGCCAGATCTGCAAGTTCAGCAATATCCAGTGGACGGACGGATGCAGCGAGCAGGCGTTTCAGAATCTGGTGAACTTGAGCGACGGACGCTTTCGGGTACGGGTGGACGACACTTGGTATGACGTGGTAGGCAACTGGGATCTGGTGGAGATCCCCAGAATCGTCCCCAGCGATGAGGCGGAGCTGCTGGGCCTGTCGCCGCGCATTAAGGTGGAAGATGAAGTTCCCGAAATACCCAAGGGGGAGGAGGCCAATCCCGGCGGCGGCGGAGAGGGAGAGACTCCGGAAATCCCCGGCGGGGAAGAGGTCAACCCGGGAGACAATACAGGCGGCAGCACGGACAATGTCCCGGTGGTAAAGCCCATTATCAGCTATAAGACGGAGAAGAATGTGCTGAAGTTAGTGGCCGGGCCGGTGACCATCGAGGACATCGAGGTGGACAAATCGAAGGATGAAACGCGGCTCTGCCGGCTGACCACCATTGACAGCACGGTGCGGGAGGTGGAGATCCGCACCGACGGAAACTGGAACGCCAAGTATTTTTACGAGCAGGCCGTGGCGGCGGCAGCAAGAGCGGAGGCGGCAGCGGCGAGGGCAGAAGCGGTGAACGGTTAGGAGGAGCGGGATGGAGCATAAAAATCTGATTTTGGGCAGTCTGGCGGCGGCGGGCAGCGCGCTGGCCGGGGCGCTGGGGGGCTGGGACGGGGCGTTGGCCCTGCTGCTGGCGATGATGGCCGCGGACTGCGTCACGGGGTGGCTGCTGGCCGCGGTGTGGAAGAAGAGCAACAAGTCGGCCAGCGGAGCGCTGGACTCCCGCGCTGGATGGAAGGGACTTTGCCGCAAGGGCGTGGTGCTGGTGGTGGTCTGGATCGGGGCGATGCTGGACAACACCATGGGCACAGCCTATGCCCGCACGGCGGTGTGCCTGTTTTTCGCGGGGAACGAGGGGCTGAGCCTGCTGGAAAATTTGGGGCTGATGGGCGTGCCCTGCCCCAAATTTCTTCGGGACGCTCTGGAGACCCTGCGGGAAGAGGGGGACGAGAGCGATGGGGACAGTTGAACGGCTGCTGACCACGGCACGTCGGGAAATTGGCGTGACAGAGTATCCGTCTGGTAGTAACAAGGTGAAATATAACACATGGTTTTACGGACGGGAGGTGTCCGGGGCAAGCTATCCGTGGTGCTGCGCGTTCGTGTGCTGGGTGTTTGACAAGGCGGGGTGTGGCAAGCTCCTGCGGAAAACGGGAGGCTGCACCACCATGATGAACTGGTTCAAGGCGCGGGGAGAACTGGTGGACGTCAGGGAGGCCAAGGCGGGGGACTTGGTGTTTTACCAGTTTGACAAGGACGCTTACGCGGATCACATCGGCATTGTGGAGCAGGTCAACAAAAACGGGGTGGTGGCCATTGAGGGAAACACCTCGGTGACCAGCAACGACAACGGCGGGGCGGTGATGCGCCGCAGCCGGAAGTGGAGCTGCATCATGGCGGTGGCGCGGCCCGCCTACCAAAAGCTGGAGAAGGAGGGGAAGGATATGAACGAGAAGGAGATCGGAGCGTTGGTGGACGAGAGGATCGCCAAGGCGGCGGACAAGCTGACCCCCAAGGTGTATGAGCGCACGGAGGATGTGCCGGAGTATTGGCGCAGGGAGATCGCCGCGCTGGTGAAGGCCGGGGCGCTCAAAGGCGACGGCACGGGGGCGGTCAACCTGACCGAGACGGAGGCCAAGGTGCTGGCCGTGGTGGCGCGGCTTTACAAGGGCGGTGAGTGTGCATGACGGACGGACAGAGGGTCTTTGAACAGGCCATTGCCTTGATGGACAGCGGCAACGAGGTCACCGGGGAGATGGATGTGGGAAGCACGCGGGCTTACAAGCACCGCGCCCTGAGCATCCTGAACCTGCTGGGGCAGGAGTGTCAGGGGTACAGTCTGGAAGGGACGTGGGAGCCGCTGACCGGGTTTGAGACGGCCCTGCCCTTGGAGGACGGACTGTGTCAGGGGGTTTTGCCCTATGGACTGGCGGCCCATCTGCTGTTAGAGGAAGATCCGGCGGCGGCGAACTTTTTCCAGCAGCGCTATGAGGAGCTTCTGGAGCGGTGGCGGCGCAGGCAGGTGCAGTTGGAGGAACTGGAAGTCCCTCACGGCGGCGTAGAGCTGGGGGAGGATGGGAGGTGGCGCAATGGCGCAGATCGTTCGGAACAGTGAGAGCCTGTTTCGCATCCATGCCTTTTCGGGCTTGAACGAAAGCCCCAGCGGCGACACGGAGCTGAATTACGGCGAGGCGGCGGAATGCCGCAATTTTCGGGTGACGCGGGAGGGAAACCTTCAGGTGCGGCCGGGAAGCAAGACGCTGTGGAGGTTCAACGGCCCGGTAGAGGGGATCTGGCAGGGCCGAGTGAGCGACCGGGCGGTGAAGGTGGCGGCGGCGGGAGGAAAGCTGTGGCTGCTGGGTGCGCCCGGCGAGGCAACGGAGCTGGGGAATATCGGGCCGGGAGGCTGCCGGTTTTTCGGCTTCGGGCGCAAGCTATACATCCTCACCGGGAAGCGGTATTTGGTGTGGAGCGGCTACGGGCAGGTCACCGACGTGGAGGGCTACCGCCCGGTGGTGGCGGTGTCCGTTCCGCCGGAGGGAGGCGGCGCGACGCTGGAGGCAGTAAACCGGCTCAACGGCCTGCGGCGGGGGTTTTTCTCCCCAGACGGCACGAAGAAGGTGTTTCAGCTCCCGGAAGGGGAGCTGGCCAGCGTGGACTATGTGCGGGTGCGGGCCACAGGAGAGCATTTGAAGTTCACCGCCGACAAGAAAAACGGGAAGGTGACCCTGACCGCCGTCCCTGCGGCGGGGACGAACACGCTGGAGATCGGGTGGAGCAAGGGGAGCGGCATCCGGGGCGAGGTGCTGGGCTGCCGCTTCTTTGAGCTTTACAGCGGCGTCACCGACAACCGGGTGTTCCTCTACGGCGGCGGGGACAACCGGGCGTTTTTCAGCGGGATCGACTACGACGGCGCGGCCACGGCGGAGTATTTTCCCGAGGGGAACGTCCTCAAGGCGGGCAGCGACAACACCCCCATCACCGGGATGATCCGACACCACTCCAAGCTGCTGGTGTTCAAGCCGGACGGGACGTTCAGCGTGCAGACGGGGACGGCGACGCTGGAAAGCGGGGAGGAGATCCCCACCTTTTACCTCACGCCGCTGCAGCGAGAGATGGGCAGCGACGCGGCGGGACAGGTGACGCTGGTGGACAACGATCCGCGCACCCTGTGGGGCGGCGGCGTGTACACGTGGAAGTCCGCAAGCAGCCTCGGCTCGATGGACGAGCGGGTGGGCCAGCGCATTTCCCGGCGGATCGAGGAGAGCTTGGGGGAGATGGAGCTTTCCGAGGCGGTGGTGTTTGACGACGAGCTGGGCCGGGAGTGGTATGTAAGCCAAGGGGGCGTGACGCTGGTACACAATTACAGCAGAGATTGCTGGTACAGGTACGAGGGGATCGCGCCCCGGTGCTTCGGAAGGCTGGACGGTGCGGTGTGCTTCGGCACGGCGGAGGGGAAGCTGAAAGAGCTGAGCCGGGCGTACCGCAACGACGACGGCAAGCCCATCCAAGCCTTTTGGCGCTCCGGCTCGATGAACATGGACAAGGCCCACCGGCGCAAGTGGGGGAAATACCTGTGGGTGGGTCTCAAGCCGGAGAGCGGCGCGGCGGTGACGGTGACCACCCGGACGGATGTGCGCACTGCGTGCCCGGCGGCGGTGGCGCGGGCGTCGCTGATGAATTACTCCAACGTGAATTTCGGACACTGGAGCTATGTGACCAACCGCCAGCCCAAGGTGAGGCGGCTCAAGCCGTGGGCCGGGCCGGGGAGCTTTGAGCAGATCATTCTGGAAAGCTGCTCCGCCAGCGAGACGGCCACGGTGCTCAGTCTGGAGGGGACGGTGCGGATGGGCAGGTACTCTCGATAACAAATAGTATAAAGGAGTGGGAAAATGACAGTACAGCAGCTCAAGGACAAGATCGCGGCCAACAGCGCGGCGTGGCATGAGACGGAGGACGAAAAGGTTCGGGACGCGCTCCATCAGGCCAACGTGGCCCTCTACGGGCAGCTGGACGCCCAGACGGGAAGCACGTCGGGGTTTGATTCGGACACGGGCAGGTGGAGCAGCAGCGAGCCGGGGACGGGAAGCTATCAGGCGATGGGCGCGCCGGCGGTGCGGGATCTGAGCGATCAGGTGAGGCGGCGGCAAAAGGCGGCGACGGACAGCGCCATCGCCGGGCTGGAGCGGGCCAAGGCCTCCTCGCTGGCGGCGTTGGACGCGGAGAAAGCGGCCCTGCCCGGCATTTACACCGCCGCAAAAAACCGCACGGCGGCGCAAAACGAGATCGAGCGGAAGAACACCGCCGCTTGGGCCAGCGACAAGGGGCTTTCCTCCGGGGCGGCGGGGCAGATCGCCCTGAGCCAGAGCGTGGCGGCCCAGAACGACCTGAACGACTTGGAGCTTCAGGAGACGGCGGCGCGGAAGGACATTGACCGCCGCAAGAGCCAGATGGAGCTGGACTACGCCATGGCGGTGGCGGAAGCGGAGGCCGAGGGGGATTACGCGTTGGCTGACGCCCTTTACAAGGAGGCCAGCCGCTTTGACGCGGCCCAGCGGCAGCAGTGGCTGGACACCGAGGAGATGGCCAGAGACGTGTATGAGACGGCGCGGGAAAACGTGACCGCCGAGGCCCAGCGGCGCGCGCAGGAGGCGGCGGACGCCTATAAGAAGGAGCAGGACGCGCTGGGCTGGGCGTTCAAGTTAGAGGAGCGGGACTATGACCGGGCGCAGGATGCATGGGAGCGGCAGCGCAAGGAGAGTCAGGACGCTTGGGAGCGCCAGCGGGATCTGGTGAGCGAGAATCTGCGGCGGCAGAGCCTCTACAACACCAGCCGGGCCACCCAACTGCGTCTGGCGCAGGATCTGGCGGATCATGGGGATTTCAGCGGCTACAAGGGCCTGGGTTATTCCCAGAGCCAGATCGACGCCATGACGGGGCTGTGGCAGAAGTACATGGCGGAAAAGGGGAAGTAAGGTTTCTCCCCGCCGGTTTGGCGGGCGGAAATAAATTTTGCACAGGAAAGGAGAACGGGCATGGAACAGGAGCAGAAAACCAAGGAAGCGCAGAGCGAGACGGACGGCCGGCAGCTGCAGAAGGAACGCTGGGAGTCCCAGCGCAGGGCGCGGGAGGAGATCGGGCAGTTTGCGGCCCTCTTCCCCGGCGTCGGGCCGGAGCAGGTGCCGGAGGAGGTGTGGCAGGAGGTGCGTCAGGGCCAAAGTCTGGCCATGGCGTATGCCCTCCACCGCATCAAGACGCTGGAGGACACGCTGGCGCGGCGGGAGCGCAACGCCAAGCTGAGCGCGGGGAGCGCAAGCTCGGCGGGCAGCGCGACGCTGGGCGGGACGGTGGCGTCTTTCTGGGACGCTTATGAAGTGTAAAAAACGGACAAATCAAGAAAGGATGATGTAAACATGGCGATCAATTACGCAGCGCAGTTTGCCCCCAAGGTGGCGGAGACCTTTGTCAAGGAGTCTCTTACCGATTCCGCCTGCGGGCAGGACTATCAGTTCACCACGGCAAAGACGGTCAAGGTGATGACGCTGGACACCGTTCCTCTGGGCGATTACCAGCGGGAGGGCATGAACCGTTACGGCACTCCTGTGGAGCTGGGGGACACCTATCAGGAGTTGACGGTGAGCGAGGACAAGGCCTTTGCCATTACCATCGACAAGGGCAACAACGCCGACCAGATGAACCTCAAGGGCGCGACCGAGGCGCTGAAGCGTCAGGTGGCGCAGGTGGTCATCCCCTACATCGACAAGTACCGTCTGGGCCGCTGGGCCAAGCAGGCGGGCATCAAGAAGACCTACACCGCCACCCAGATGGAAAGCGGCCTGCTGGAGGCCATTTTTGACGCAGGCGCGGAGATGGACAACGCCGGCGTGCCCCTTACCGGGCGCACCCTGTTTATCCCCAACAAGTACTACAAGAAGCTGGCCCTGTCCAATCAGGTCATCGGCGTGGACAAGATCGGCGAGTCCGCTCTGGCCAAGGGCGTGGTGGGCGAGATCGACGGCATGGAGGTCAAGCGCGTGCCCGACAGCTATCTGCCCGCCGGGGTGTTCTTTGTGGCCAAGTGGAAGGGGGCTACTGCCGACCCTGTCAAGCTCCAAGAGGGCAAGATCCACAAGGATCCGCCCGGCATCAGCGGTAACCTGTTGGAGGGCCGGGTGTATCACGACTCCTTTGTGCTCTCCGCCAAGGCCAACGGCATCTACGCCGCCGTGGACTCCACGGTGGAGGTCAGAACCCCCACTGTGGCGGAGGACAACACCGGCAAGGTGACCGCCGCCTTGGGGAAGAGCGGCCAGATCGCCGTCTACACGCTGGATGGCAGCGATCCCCGCTTCAGCCCCACCGCCAAGGAGCTGCCCACCGCCGGAGTCACCGGCATCAAGGGCCAGACCATTAAGGTGGCTGCCAAGGATCCCACCAGCGGCTTTACCTCTGCCGGCGTGGCCGAGCACGTGTTTACGAAGTAAGAACAGACCGGCGCAAAAAAGCCCGCAGGGCGGTTTACAAAACCGCCCTGCGGGTTTAATTAAACATATGGGCGTTTTCAGCGAAGAGGTCGCGCAGACGGTGCTTCAGGGGGGCGTGCTCCGGCTTTTCAAGGCCGGGGTCTTGGGTCAGAAGCTCCTGCGCGGCGGTTTGCGCCCGGGAGAGCAGGCGGACGTCCACCCCCAGATCGGCCACATGGAGCTGGGGCAGGCCATGCTGCCGTGCGCCGAAAAAGTCGCCCGGGCCGCGCTGCTCCAAATCGGCCTGAGCGATCTGAAAGCCGTCGGTGGTGGCGCAGAGGGTCTTGAGCCGGGCGCGGGTGTCGGGGTTTTTGCTGTTGGAGACCAAGACACAGTAGGACTGCCACTGTCCCCGGCCCACCCGTCCGCGGAGCTGGTGGAGCTGACTGAGACCGAAGCGGTCGGCGTTTTCAATGACCATGAGGGAGGCGTTGGGCACGTCCACTCCCACCTCGATGACGGTGGTGGAGACCAAAATGTCGGTTTTCCCGGCGGCGAAGGAGGCCATGGCGGCCTCCTTTTCCTTTGCCTTCAGCTTGCCGTGAACCAGCGCGACGGTGCGGTGGGGAAACACCGTTTTGGCCAGACGCTCGGCGTAGGCCTTGACGGACTTCAAGGTGGGGTCGCCCTCCTGCGCGTCGGTCTCCTCCACGGCGGGGCAGACGATGTAGACCTGATGGCCCTCCGTGATCTGCTTGTCAATAAAGGTGTAAAGGCGTTGACGTTTACTTTCGCTGACTAAAAAGGTCTCCACCGCTTTTCGGCCGGGGGGCAGCTCGTCTAAAACGGACACGTCCAAGTCGCCGTAGACGATGAGGGCCAGCGTGCGGGGGATGGGGGTGGCGGAGAGCACCAAAATGTGGGGGTGGCCGCCCTTAAAGGCGAGGGCGGAGCGTTGGTTCACGCCGAAGCGGTGCTGCTCGTCCACCACGGCAAGGGCGAGGTTTTGGAAGTCCACCCCCTCGGACAAGAGCGCATGAGTGCCCACGACCACCTGAATTTCGCCGCTGGAAAGCTGGGCGTAGAGGGATTTTTTCTCGGCGGAGGTCTGTGAGCCGGTCAAGAGAGCGACCTTGACCCCCGCCGGGGTCAGGAGGGCGGAGAGGGTGCGGTAGTGCTGCTGGGCCAGCAGCTCGGTGGGGGTCATCATCGCCCCCTGCGCGCCGCTTTTGGCGCACCGCCACAGGGCGAAGGCGGCGACGGCGGTTTTTCCTGAGCCGACGTCTCCCTGAACCAGACGGTTCATGGGCGTGGCCTTGGAAAGGTCGTCGGCGCACCGGCGGATGACCCGCGTTTGGGCGCCCGTGAGGGTGAAGGGCAGGAGGGCGGCGAAGTCCGCCGGGTCGCCTGCGGTCAGGGGCGTGCCGGAGACCTGTTCCCGGCTGCGGCGCAGGAGGGAGAGACCCAAGGTGAGGTGGAACAGCTCTTCAAAGGCCAGACGGTCGCGGGCGGCCTGAAGGTGGTCGAAACCGTCGGGGCGGTGGATCTGGCGGCAGCACCAGTCGGCGGGGGGCAGGCGGTGGGCGTCAAGAATGGCTTGGGGCAGGGTCTCCATTTCCGGGGAGACCAAGGCGTTGACGGCGGCCTGTGCCCATGCGGCGACCTGATTGTTGTTCAGCCCGGCGGAAAGGGGATAGCAGGGCATGAGCGAGCCGAAGGTTTTCGGCGCGTCTGCCGGCTCGATCTGGGGGTTGACCATGGTGCGCCGCCCGCCGGAGAGGTCGAGCTTGCCGAAAAAGATGTAGGACTGCCCCCACTCCAGCGTGTTGCGGACATAGGGGCGGTTGAAGAAGGTGAGGTCGATGGCGGCGGTGTCGTCGGCGATGGTGCAGCGCACCAACTGCCGCCCGCCGGGGATGCGGGAGAGGGTGGCGGGCTTGGTGAGGTAGCCCTTGACGCAGACGTTTACGCCAATGGGAGCGGAGGCGATGGGGTAGAGGGTGGTGTGATCCTCGTAACGGCGGGGGTAAAAGGTCAAAAAGTCCCCGAGCCGGGTGAGACCCAGCTTGGCAAGGGCCTTTTCCTTCACTGGCCCGACGCCGGGGAGGGAGGAGACGGGGGTGTCGTAGGCGAGGGGCATGGGGCGGCCTCCTTTCAGTCTCTGTGTTGGAAGGCAAAAAACTTTTGGCCGAAGTAGTTAAGAAGGGTAAACAGCCCCATTCCCGCCAGCATGGAGAGGTTGCCCTGAACCTTCTCCCCGGCGGCGGCGAACAGCAGGGTGGTGAGGGGCTTGGCGACCCCGTAGGCCAGCGCGTAGCACACGGCGATGTTCACCGCAAAACGGACGGCGGGCCGCCAGCCGGTCTCCCTGTCATGGAAGGTGAAGCGGCGGTTGAGGAGGAAGCTCAGAATGCTGGTGGGGATATAGTTGGCCAGCGTGGCGGGCCAGTAGCTCCAGCCCGCCAGATTGTAGAGGCCGTACATGATGGCCGCGCCCAGCAGGGTGTTGAGCACGCCCACCGCCAAAAATTTTAGAAAGCTCACGTCAAAGAGCTTGGAGAACCACTCTTTCATGTCTGTGTCTCCTTGTGTTTCATTAGGTAGATTATACCACCGGCGGCGGCGGTTGAAAAGGGGGTCTCCCATCCAGGAGACCCCCTTGACTTATCCCTCTTTGCGCTGGAGCTGGAGGCGGTCGGCGATCATGGCAATGAACTCGCTGTTGGTGGGCTTGCCCTTGGCGTTGGAGACGGTGTAGCCGAAGTACTTTTGCAGGGTCTCCAGATCTCCCCGATCCCAAGCCACCTCAATGGCGTGGCGGATGGCCCGCTCCACCCGGCTGGGGGTCGTGCCGAACTTGCGGGCCACTGTGGGATAGAGAACTTTGGTCACCGCGTTGATCACGTCCATGTCCTCCACCGCCAGACGGATGGCCTCCCGGAGGTACTGGTAGCCCTTAATGTGGGCGGGCACGCCAATCTCGTGGATAATGGCGGTGACCCGCAGCTCCAAACTTTCCTCCCCACCGGTCAGGGCCGTGCCCTGCGGCTCGACCCCGGCATGAAGCTGGCGGCAGCGCTCCAAAACGGTGGAGACGCGGTAGGGCTTGGGCATGAAGTAGTCCGCGCCCATGGCCTTGGCCTGTTCTACCAGTCCCTCGTGGAGAAAGGCGGAGGTGACGATGATCTGGGGCTTTGGCTCTAACGCCCGCAGCCGCCCCAGCGTCTCCAGCCCGTCCAGACCCGTCAGCACCAGATCGGTCACCACCACATGGGGACGGAAGCTGCGGCAGAGCTGGATCAGCTCCTCGCCGTCCCCGGTGCATCCCGCCAGACGGATGCCCTCCTCCTGCCGCACCGCGTCCCCAAAGGCGGCTTGAAGCTCCCGTCCCGTATCCCCTAACACCACTACGATTTCCTGCTCCATGTCAGCTTCCCTCGTTTCCGGCGGCAAGGCCGCCTGCTTTGATGATTATCCCTTTCGTGGCAGTCCCACATCGGTGTCTCAAATATACCATATTTTTACAGCACACGCAACCATAAAATCCCAATTTTAGGAAAAAATCGTTCGACAGAAATCGCGGGAAAGGCAAAAAGAAAACGCTGAAAGACGCTGCACCGCAGTGCCTTTCAGCGTTTTGAAGAACAGGTCAGCTCTCCATGTGGCGGCTGAGGAAGCCGGCCGCTGTCTGGATCATTTTGATCTCGGTCTCGCCCACGCTCTGGGGATCATCGGCGACGAAAAGGACGGAGCCGAGCACGTCGCCGCCGGACAGGATGGGCGCGCACACGGTGATGCGGTACTTCTCCACGTCGCGGCAGACCTGCAAGGACGTGTCCCCGGACTGAAAGACGTAGAGCTGGCGGTTTTCCATGAGCCGCTCCAGATCTTCGCTGATGCCGCGATCGGCCAGCTCCCGCTTGGGCGCGCCGGAGACGGCGAGGGTGTTGTCCCGGTCGGTAATGACCGCCACAAGGCCGGAGAGCTTGGCAAGGGTTTCGCACATCTGCCCGGCGAAGTCGGCCACGCCGCCCATCAGGCTGTACTTTTTGAACACCACGCCGCCGTCCTTGTCGGTGAAGATCTCCAAGGGGTCGCCCTCGCGGATCCGCATGGTGCGGCGGATCTCCTTGGGGATGACGATGCGGCCAAGGTCGTCAATGCGTCTTACAACGCCAGTTGCTTTCATCATAAACTACCTCCCACGGTTCTGTCTCTTTGACAAATCATAGTATCTACAACTAACAATTCCCTATACGGGCATTTTCCGTGGGATGATTTGGAAACAAAATTATTTTTTTGCCTTTCCGGCCGATTTAGGGGCAGTCTTTTTCGCCGCCTTGGGCGCGGCCTTTGCCTTCGGGGCTGCCTTGGGCTTTTGCTCCGCCAGAGCGTCCCGGTAGAAGGCGGCCAGCTTCTCCTTGGTGGGGAACACCGCCACATACATCCGGTTGCCCATGGCGCCGGCCAGCGCGTCGGGAATGCGTTCCACCATCCGCATGGCGGGATAGTACTTCCTCATCAGGTCGGAGTCTGACAAGGCAAAAGCCTTGCCGTCCCGCCGCCCGACAAAGGCGCAGAAGGCGTGTTTGCCCACGGGAGTCTCGCTGCGGTCAAAGGCGATCATATCCGCCCAGATCTGGTAGACGTTGGTGGAGTGGGCAAAGTTGATCATGTCGGGGGTAAAGCCGCCGCAGGGGCGCATATTGACCTCCAGCGCCACCACGTCCCCCTCCTTGCCCAGACTGCCCTGATCGCGGGCGAGGCGGAAGAATTCAAAGTGGATAAAGCGGCTCTTCACGCCCCAAGCCTTGACGGCGGCGCGGCCGGCCTTCTGCACGTCGGGAGCAAGGGTCTTGACGATGTGGTAGATGGAGTTGTCCTGGTTGTTGACGATGTCCATGATGGACATGGGGGTGACGTTGCCAGTCTCAAAGATCGGCTCGCCCTTGGAGTCGATGATGGCGTCATAGGAGTTGACCTCGGCGTGGACAAATTCCTCCATGATATAGGGGATCCAAGTGCGGCGATTGTTCAAAAAGCGGCGCAGGTCGGCTTCGCTTTCTAACTTGTGGGTGTCCGACGCGCCCACGCCGTTGTCCGGCTTCACCACCACCGGCCAGCCCACTTCCTTCACAAAGGACATACAGCCGTTAAAATCGTCCACCATGTGCCAGCGGCAGGCGGGAATGCCCGCCTTGGCGTAGTACGCCTTCATCTTGGACTTGTACTTGATGCGGTCGATGTCCTCCTCCTGAAAGCCGGAGGTGATGTGGAACTGCGTCCGCAGCCATGCGTCCCGCTCCAGCCAGTACTCGTTGTTGCTTTCCAGCCAGTCAATGCGGCCGTGTTTATGGATGAAATAGGCCACCGCACGATAGACCGCCTCGTTATTTTCCAGACTGTCCACCCAGTAGTATTCCGTCAGGTTCTCCCGCACCTGAGGGGCAAGCTGGTCGTAGGGCTGGTCGCCGATGCCAAGGACGTTCAGTCTGTTTTCCTTCAGCGCACGGCAAAACTGCCAGTAGTTGGTGGGAAAGTTGGGGGAGATAAATACAACGTTTTTCATAAGTGTACCCTCTTTTCTTTGGTGGGGCCGGGTTGATGGATCAGTCCTCCAGCAAATAAGGCGCGAAGTAGGCCACCTGCTTGTGCCACCACGGCCAGTCGTGATTCACGTCGTAGCCCCAGTAGTCCACCCACATATGAATGCCCTTCCGGCGGAACAGCTCGTCCACCCGGCGGGTGGTCTCCGGCTGCTCCCAAGCGCCAAGGCCCACGCAGATGATACCCCTGCCTTTGTTGATCTGCTGGATGGTGGGGTGGTTTTCCGGCAGGTTGGGGAGGAAGTGAACGGGGGAGTTGAGGTACACCGCCTCGTCCATATAACCGTCGAAGCCGTAGGAGGCGTCATAGATGCCGCTCAGAGCCAGAAGCCCGCCAAAGAGGTCGGGGCGGCGCAGGAACAGGTTGAGGGCATGGGTCGCGCCCAGAGAACAGCCGAAGGCGATGACCTTGGGCTTGCCGCCGCGTTTGCCGTTGGCCCTGTTCACCGTCTTGCGGATAAAGGGCACCAACTCGTCGAAAATATAGCTCATCCACTGCTCGTGGCGGGCGCTGCGCCATGCGGGGTCGCCCTCTTTGTTGCTCCAAGTCTCCTTGTCGATGGTGTCCACGGTGAACACCATCACCTTGCCCTCGTCGATCCAAGGCGCCCAAGTGTCCGTCATCTTGAAGTTCTCAAAATCAAAGAACCGCCCGTCCTGACAGGGGATAAAGAGCATGGGCTTGCCCCCGTGGCCGTAAACCTTGGTCTCCATCTCCCGGCCAAGAGTCTCGGACCACTGTTTGAAATACTGCACTTCCACGATGCTTTCCTCCTTCATTTACGGCAGGTCATATAGTAAGGTGTTGATAAAAAACGGGAGCTGCTTTTCCCAGCTTGCCTCGTTGTGGTTGCCGTTTGGAATGAGGCGGCAGGTGAGGTTGATCTTCTTGTCCAGCAAAATGGACGCCGTCTCCGCCAGACCGTGGAACATGGTCTTGTGAAAGCCCATCTCCTGCTGGCCGTAATCCATGTAGAGCACCGTATCCTGTTCCACCCGGGCGTTTCGCAGCGTGGAAAAGAGCTTTTCCTGCCCGAACCACAGCGACGGCGACAGCGCCGCCCCCCGGGAAAACACATGGTTATATTTCATCACCCCGTAGAGGGTCATCAGCCCGCCCATGGAGCTGCCCCCTAAAAAGGTGTACTCCCGTTCCGGGCGGGTGGGATAGTGGGCGTCTATGTAGGGCTTGAACTCCCCCGTAAAAAAGTCCATGGTGGCCTTGCCCTTGCCTTTGATGAGGCCGAAGTCGGGCATGGTGCAGGTGTAGGGGCAGTATTCGATGATGCGTCCCCCGGCTGGGTCGTGGTTGCACTCTACCGCGGCGATGATCAGCGGGGTCTGGGTGGCCTCCATATACTCCAAAAAGCCCCAGCTTTTGCCGTAGGTGGCTTCAAAGTCGTAAAACAGGTTGTGCCCGTCAAACATATAGAGAACGGGAAAGCGCAGGCCGGGGTCGTTTCGGGCCGCGTCGGGGACGTAGACATAGGCGCGGCGGGGCTGGCCGCCGGTGAGCTTTTCCAGAGTAACGTCGAAAATATCCAGCATGGATCAGAGTCCTTTCCCTGTGAAAAATCAAAAACAGTTTACCACAGCACCGTAAAAAATGCAATTCCCGCCGGGAGTTTTTTGCGCCATGATCAACCAAAGCCGGCCCTGCAGGGATAAAAAAGCCCGGCAGCCGCATATGGCTGCCGGGCGTTGTCTTTGGTTGGCGCGCTTGCGCGCCTGTTAGGCCATGTGCTGAACCAGCTTGCCGAAGCGGGTGGGGTCAACATTGTCCTCGGCCACGACCCATGCCTTCTGCCCGATCAGGGTAAACAGGCCAAGCAGGCTGCGGGCATCCAGCATCACAGTGCCGTTGGTGAGATAGACCTCGTAGGGCTGCTCAGAAGCCAACTTGTTGATCTTCTGCACCTGAGCCGGGGTCTTGATGTCCAGTTCCTTCACCATTTGAGATCAGTCCTTTCTTCGTGGGGTCAATGCGGGAGATCCTTCCCGCTTGGGCCAAGAGGCTCTCTCCTCTTGACGCCCACATTTTAGCGCGGGCCATCCCGTTCGTCAATCCGAAAAACCATCAAATCAAACAACAAAAGGAGGGGCAATTTGGTCAACATAACGAAACTACAGGGCGAACAGGAGGAAAACCCATGAGAAGGAGGAATTTTCAACCGCCCTGTTTGTCCACAAAAACAATGAAAACTGTCCAGTAACTCCGGCTGAGTTACTGGACACGGGTGGATCACCGCAGGCTGTTTTCTGCCACGCCGGGAAGCAGGTCGTAAATGGAGCAGCCGAGCTTCCCCTCAAAATAGGTCTTGAGGTCAAGCGTCCGCCGCCAGCGATCCAACGTGGCGGGGTGAATGCCATAGCGCAGTGCCACGTCCACAAACCGCTTCTCCAGCAGGCAGAACCCGGAGGGCAGGGCCAGCGCGTCGCAGAGCTGCACCAGACGGTCATAGTCGTCGTATTGGGCGTGGGCCACAAAGTCCTTCATAAAATCGTAGTCCTCCGCCGTCACGTCAAAGACCCCGATGGAGGTCTCGATGTCTTGGAGCATAAAGGCATGGGAAATGCAGATCTGCGCAGCCTTTTCCCAGCCGTGGCCGATGCAGAAGCGGTAGCCGTCGATGAGGTGCCGCTCCGAGCTGACCCCGGCGCAGCGGCCGATGTCATGGAGCAGTCCCAGAACATAAGCTGTGTCAGCGTCCAATCTCGGGCAGCGCGCGGCAATGGCCTCGCAGGCCCGCGCCACATAGCGGGAGTGGGCCTCCCACGGCCCGGGGTTGGACGCTGCGGCCTGAACCAGCGCGGCCTCCGCGGTCTTGCGGTCAGGGTTCATAGTCTCACCTCGCTGCTGTTATACGGCAAAGCGCTTCAGCTTGCGGCTGTCGCGGCCCTCCTCCGCGTCCAACTCCAGAGTCAGGCTTTGCCCGCCGGCGCGCCACTCGTCCACCAGCTCCGACTGGCGCACATAGTTGCCCTTCAGGTTCTCCCGTCCTCCTTGGGGGTATACCAAGTACACGTCCCCAAAACAGTCATCTACCGTTGCAAGAAAGTCCTGCATATCTGTGACTTTGATTTTCATTTTCCATACCTCCACTAAAATGATGCCGGGGTTGCCCCCTTGACTACCATTTTAGGAGAGGATGCGCCGGAAAACTATCTGATTCCCGCCTTCAATTATCAAGATCCTGCCATTTTTGGCGGTACTCCGATGGAGTGCAGCCCATGCTCTCCCGGAAAGTCTTGCCAAAGTAGCTGCTGCTGCCCAGACCGCAGAGCTGGCCGATCTCCGTGACCGACGCCCTGTTTTCCTGAAGGAGACGGCACGCCTGTTGGAGCCGGTAGCTTTTCAGGTATTCGGCCGGGGTGGTGCGGAGGCACTCGCGAAAGGCCCGGAAGCACTCCCGTTCGCTTAAAAAGGCCGCCGCGGCAATGTCGGAAACGGCTAACTTCTCCCCAAAATGCTCGTGGATGTATGCCATCATTTCCTTGACCTTACCGCTGGGCATTCCCCGCCGGGGATGTTGGTTCAAAAGCGGCGCGGCCTGTGCCAAAAGAGCCAGCCAGATCTCGCTGAGGGCGTTTCGCAGCCGGATCTCATAGCCGAAACTGTCGGGCGGGAGGGAAAACGCCCCTTTGATCTGCTCCAAGACGGCGCTTTGCGCCGGGTCATCCGGGGTCAGGGGGAGCATTTCAATTTGATTTGCCGCCGCCAGAGGGGTGAGATACCGCGCGCCGATGCGGCTTTCCGGCGCGCCCAGCAGGGACGGCTCAAAAATGTGGAGGAGCTGGACGGTGTTTGGTTGGGCGGTGGTCATGTGGAGGACGTTGGCGTTCACCAGCACCGCCGAGCCTGCAGGGAGAAGGCAAACGCCGCCGGGGGTGTGGTATTTCATGCACCCCTGCTGGGTGTAGGATAGCTCCACCGCCCCGTGCCAGTGCCAAGGCGCAGTGCGGCCGGGATAGCGATCCATGGCCACACGGGAGGCGATATAGGGAAATTCGGGGGCAAAATCGGGGAGCAGCTCTTCTTTGCTCCCGGTGTGAAATCGCAATTCCGTGATGTCCTGCACGGACAGTCCCCTCCCCTCTGGGCGTTTGAAATGATTATACCACATAAGATTTCCCTTGCCCATCCCTTGACACGGGCGGTTGGAATGATATAATAAGGAGGATACTTTATCGGAGTAAAGAATTTGGCGAATGTAAGGAGGAAGAACGATGTCTGAGCGCGTATACAATTTTTCCGCCGGGCCGTCCATGCTGCCGCTGGAGGCGTTGGAGCGGGCAGGCCGGGAGATCACCAACTATCAGGGGACGGGGATGTCGGTCATGGAGATGTCCCACCGCTCCAAGGCGTTTCAGAAGATCTTTGACGACACGCAGGCCAAGCTCCGCAAGCTGATGAACGTCCCGGAGGGGTACAAGATCTTGTTCCTCCAGACGGGGGCGTCGGGGCAGTTCTCCATGGTGCCCCTCAACCTCATCGGCAAGACGGGGAAGGCGGACTACGCCGTCACCGGCAACTTTTCCAACATCGCTTATAAGGAAGCGAAGAAGTACGGCGAGATCCATCTGGCCGCGTCCAGCGAGGATCAGAACCACACCTACATCCCCACCCAGAGCCGGCTCGACCTCTCCCCCGACGCCAGCTACTTTTACTATTGCGCCAACAACACCATCTTCGGCACCGAGTGGCCCTACGTCCCCGAGACGGGGGACGTGCCGCTGGTGTGCGATATGTCCTCGGACATCCTCTCCCGGCAGGTGGACGTGTCCAAGTACGGCATTATCTTCGCCGGGGCGCAGAAGAACATGGCCCCTGCGGGGCTGACGGTGGTCATCATTCGGGAGGATCTGGCGGGCCATGAGCTGCCCTACACCCCGCTGATGATGAACTACAAGACCATGATCGACAAGGACTCCATGTACAACACGCCCCCCTGCTGGTGCATCTATATGCTGGGGCTGACGCTGGATTGGCTGGAGGAGCAGGGCGGCGTACCCGGCATGGAGAAGATCAAGCACGCCAAGGCCCAGATGCTCTATGATGTGATCGACAGCTCCAAGCTCTTCACCTGCGCCGCCCAGCCGGGCAGCCGCAGCGACATGAACGTCACCTTCCGCACCGCCGATGCGGAATTGGACGCCAAGTTCATTGCCGAGAGCGTGGCGGCGGGCTTCACCAACCTGAAGGGCCACCGTCTGGTGGGCGGAATGCGGGCGTCCATCTACAACGCCATGCCCACTGAGGGCGTGGAGAAGCTGTGCGACTTCATCAAGAAATTCGACAAGGAGAATGGCTGATGTATCAAATCAAAACGCTGAACAAGATCGCGCAGGTGGGGCTGAACGAGCTTCCTGCCGAGACCTATACCATCGCCGACGACACCGCCGCACCCGACGGCGTTTTGGTGCGCTCGGCGGATATGCTGTCCGCTGAGCTGCCGGAGAGCCTGCTGGCCATTGCACGAGCGGGGGCGGGGACGAACAACATCCCGATCGACCGCTGCTCGGAGGCGGGCGTCGTGGTGTTCAACACCCCCGGCGCAAACGCCAACGCCGTGAAGGAGCTGACCATCTGCGCCCTGCTGCTGGCCTCCCGCAAGGTGGCGGCGGGGAACAAGTGGCTGGACGCGCAGGCGGCGGACGGCGTGGATGTGACCACCGTCATTGAAAAGGGGAAAAGCCAGTTTGTCGGCCCGGAGCTGCTGGGCAAGACGCTGGGGGTCATTGGGCTGGGCGCCATCGGCGTTCAGGTGGCCAACATCGCCACCAAGCTGGGGATGAACGTGGTGGGCTATGACCCGTTTTTGTCGGTGAACGCCGCGCTTTCCCTCTCCCGCGCCGTCCGCTGGGCCAAGGACCTTGAAACGGTGTGGAAGGAGAGCGACTATCTCACCCTCCACCTCCCCCAGAACGAGCACACCAAGGGCATCGTGGGCAAGGACGCCATCGCCGCCATGAAGGACGGGGTGCGCCTCGTCAATCTGGCCCGGGGCGGGCTGGTGGACAAGGCCGCCCTGATCCCCGCGCTGGAGAGCGGCAAGGTGGCCTCTTACGTCACCGACTTCCCCGACAACGACCTCTTAAAACTTCCGGGCGTCACCGGTCTGCCCCATTTGGGGGCGTCCACCCCGGAGAGCGAGGACAACTGCGCCGTGATGGCGGCGCGCCAGCTGGCGGACTATCTGGAAAACGGCAACATTGTCAACTCGGTGAACCTTCCCGCTGTGGAGCTGCCGTGGTCGGGCATCACCCGGCTGTGTATCATTCACCGCAACAGCCCCGGCATTCTCTCCGGCATCACCTCCGCCCTTTCTCAGGAGAGTATCAACGTGGAGAACATGGTGAACAAGTCCAAAGGGGACTACGCCTACACCATCGTGGACGTGAACGCGGAGGTCTCTCTGGAGTCGGTGGCCCACATCGCCGGGCTGGACAACATTTTGCGCGTTCGGGCACTGAAACGGTAAGGGAAAACCCAGACCATATCAAAAGGGACGGCTCACTGAGCCGTCCCTTTTTGTGCGTTTGTGGTTGATTTACTCCGCTGCCAGTGCGGCCTCCAGCGCAAAGGTCAACTGGTCGGGGCAGGAGGTTCCCTTGCCGTTGCAGTTGATGCCCCGCAGGGTGGCGATCACGTCCTCCGCCCGGCGGCCCTTGACCAGCGCGGCCACCCCCTGAAGATTGCCGTGGCAGCCGCCGGTGAAGTGGAGGTCGGTGATCACCCCGTCCTCTAACTCCAAGTCGATCTTGCGGGAGCAAACGCCCCTTGGCGTGTATGTAAAGTGCATGAAAAGCCCTCCTTTTTCACTTGTTGTCTCTATTATAATGGCTGCAGGCGGGTTTGTCTACCCCTGCGCCCCCACCGCCCGCTCCAGCGCGGGCAAGACCGCGTCCGGGGGGATCGTCTGCCCGGTGAAATACTCCAGCGCAAGGATCGCCTGATGGATGAGCAGGGGAAAGCCGCCCATGGTGGCAAGCCCCTGCGCCGCCGCCCGGCGGAGCAGCTCCGTGGGGGTGGGGTGGTAGATGAGGTCGCTGACCAGACAGGCTGGGGGGAGGGCTTGGAGGAAGGCGAAGTCGCCGAACTGCCCCTGTCCCACCATGCCCAATGAGGTGGCGTTCACCAGCAGGTCGGCCCGCGCCAGCTCCGGCGCGTGGAGATCGGGCCACGCCATGGGATACATTTGATGGGGGAATAAAGCTGTAAGGGCCTTTGCCTTGTCAGATGTGCGGTTGGCGACAAACACCTCCGCCCCCGCCTCGCACAGGCCCACCGCCACCGCCTTGGCCGCGCCCCCTGCGCCCAGAAGGACGGCGCGCTTACCCTTGGGGTCAAAACCCCGGCGGCGCAGGGCGGCGATATAACCGGGGCAATCGGTGTTGTATCCGTATAATTTACCGTCTTTTATACAGACGGTATTCACTGCACCTAACCTTGAAGCCAACGGATCAAGCGCGTCCAGATAGGGGAGAAGCAGCTCCTTGAAGGGCATGGTGGCGTTGAAACCGGCGCAGTTTTCCCCCTTGACGGCGGTCAAAAAGCCGGCCAGCTCCTCTCGCTTGACGGTGCGGCAGGCGTATTCATAGTCCAGCCCCAGCAGAGCGCACATGGTGTTGTGGAGGAGGGGGGACTTGGAGTGGGTGACCGGGTCGCCGATGACGTAAAGCTGTTTCACTTGCCGGTCTCCAGAAAGTAGGCCATGGCCGCCTGATAGCCGTAGAGGCCCAGCCCGCAGATCTGGCCCACGCAGGCGGGGGCGGTGACGCTCTTGTGGCGAAATTCTTCCCGGCGGTGGACATTGGAGATGTGGACTTCGATGGCGGGGACGCTGATGGCCTGAAGAGCGTCCAAAAGGGCGTAAGAATAGTGGGTGAACGCGCCGGGGTTAATGATGATGGCGTCGAATTTCCCTTGGGCGGCGTGGAGCTGGTCGATGAGCGCGCCCTCGTGGTTGGACTGGAAGCAGGTGACGCTGCTCTCATGGGCGGCGGCAAAGGCGTTCAGCGACGCGCACAGGGTGTCGTAGCTCTCCGAGCCGTACACCCCCGGCTCACGCTGGCCCAAAAGATTCAGATTCGGGCCGTTCAGCACCAAAAATTTCATAAGATCCCCTCCAAAATCAAATTTACCGTCTCCTGCGGCGTGGGCTGGGAGCGCACCGTCAGGTCGGCCCAGCGGCGGTAGACAGGCTCGCGCCGGGCATACCGGGCCAGAAAGGCGGCTTCGCCGCCCTGCCCCAGCGGCCGCCCGCTCATGGAGACGCGGGCCAGAATGTCCTTGGGGTCGCGCTCCAAAAAGACCACAAAGCCTGCGGCGGCCAGCGGAGCGATGGCGGCGTCGGCCATGGGCAGACCGCCGCCGCAGGCGACCACCAGCCCCTCCCGCCGGGCCAGCTCCCCGGCGGTCTGGCGTTCCAGCACCCGGAAAAAGTCCTCGCCGTCGGCAGCGAAGATGTCGGGGATGGAGCGGCCCTCCTTGGCTTCGATGAGGGCGTCGGTGTCCACGAACTCCCGCCCCAACTGCTCCGCCAGAAGCTGCCCGCAGGTGGACTTTCCGCAGCCCATCATGCCGATCAAAAGGATATTTTTCATATGGCGGTCACCGCCGTGGAGCGGTAGTTGCCCAAAATGCGGAAGGAGGCGGCGCACTCGGTCAGCTCCTGAAGCACCAGATCCATGTCCGGCTGAAGAAGGTTGCCGGAAAAGTCCACGAAAAAGAGGTATTCCCAGCTTCGCCCGGGGATGGGGCGGCTTTCCAGCTTCATCATGTTCAGCCCCTGCGCGGCAAACACCGCCATGATCTGGTGGAGGGTGCCCGCCTTGTGGGGGAGGGTGAAGAGGGCGGAGATCTTGTCCCGGCCCTCGTCCAGCTCCATGCGGGGGGCGACCACCACGAAGCGGGTGGCGTTTTCCTCCGCCTGCGCGATGTGCCGCTCCAAGACGGTGAGGCCGTAGAGCTGAGCGCACCGCTCCGAGGCAATGGCGGCGCAGGACGCGCCGCTCCCGGCCACGAATTTTGCGGCGGCGGCGGTGTTGCCCAGAGGGATCTGCGCCCAGCCGGGGTGGGACTTTAAGTAAGGCGCGCACTGGCGCAGACCCTGCTCGTGGGAGTAGACCGTTTGGATGTCTTCGAGGGCCACGCCGGGGGCGGCCATGAGGCAGTGGTTGACCCTAAGGGTGACCTCCCCCACGATGAACGCCCCGAAATGGGCCAGCAGATCGTAGACCTGATTGATCGAGCCGGTGGAGCTGTTTTCAATAGGGACGACCCCGTAGTCCGCCTCCCCCTGATTCAGGGCGGCAAACACGTCCTCCCATGCGGGGAGGTTGCGGCGGGGGACTTGTTCCCCGAAATAGGCGGCGGCAGCCTCCTCCGCGTATGCCCCTGCCTCCCCCTGATAGACCACCCGCGGGTTTTTGACCGTCTCAAGGGCGGCTTGGGCCTTTTGGGAGAGGTAGGCCGCGTAGGATTCGCCGCCTACCTTCACCAGCTTGCGCTGCTGGCGGCGGGAGAGGGCCATAATGGTCTCAAACAGGGCGGTCACGTCCCCCTTGAGCTCGGGCGGGGCAAGGGCGGTCTTGGAGGATAAGACCTCCCGCTCCCGGCCCTCGTCCAACACGGCCATACCGCGCTCTAACTTGTATTCCCCTACCTTCTGGGTGACCTCCATCCGCTGGGCGAAGAGGTTGAGGATGGCTTGGTCAATGTCGTCGATGCGCTCGCGCAGGTGCTTTAGCTCGTCCATCAGCGGTATTTCTCCTTCCGGGCGGCGTAGCCCGCGGAATTTTGCAGGTTGGCGGCGATCTCCTCATCGGTGAGGGGGCGCTTCGCCTTGGCGGGAGAGCCGACGGCCAGCGTCCCGGCGGGAATGACCGTGCGGGGGGTGACCAGCGCCCCGGCGGCCACCATGGCGTTTTCGCCGATCACCGCGCCGTCCAGCACCACCGCCCCCATGCCGATGAGCGCGCCGTCTTTCACCGTGCAGCTATGCAAAATAGCCCCGTGGCCGACGGTGACGTTCTTCCCCACGGTGAGGGGCTTATCCTCAGAGACGTGGAGGGTGGCGTTGTCCTGAATGTTGGTGCCGCCGCCGATGGTAATGGGGGCTTCGTCGGCCCGGATGACGGCGTTGAACCACACCGAGCAGTTTTCCCCCAGCGTCACGTCCCCCACCACCACCGCGCCGGGGAAAATAAGGGTGGAGGGGTGGGGCGCAACAGGTTTGAAGTCAGACATACAAAGACCTCCTTAAATGCCAAGCAGCTCGCAGGCGGCCAAGGCAGCTGCGGCCTCCACCACAGGCACCGCCCGGGGGACGATGCAGGGGTCGTGGCGGCCTTTTATGACAAGCTCTACTTCCTCCCCTGTCCGCAGGTCTACCGACCTCTGGGGCAGGGCGATGGAGGGGGTGGGGCGGAAGGTGGCGGTAAACACCACAGGCAGGCCGTTGGTGATGCCCCCGTTCACGCCGCCGGCGTTGTTGGCGGAGGCGGTCACCTTCCCGTCCTCCACGGTCAGGGGGTCGTTGGCCTCGCTGCCCCGTAGATAGCCAAAGGCCGTGCCTGCGCCAAACTCCAGCGCCTTCACCGCGGGGATGGCAAAGAGGTGCTGGGCGAAGATCCCCTCCACATTCTTGCCGAAATCGGGCGCGCCCAGCCCAACGGGCAGGCCGAACACGGCGCACTCCACCGCGCCGCCCACGCTGTCCCCGGATTCCTTCGCGTCCAAGATCAGGGCGCGCATTTTCTCTCCCGCCTCGTCGTCTAAAACGGGGAAGGGCTTTGCCGCCGCGTCCTCCAGATCGGCTTGGGTCTCAAAATGGGCGTCGTACGTCCCGTCAATGAGGGAAATGTGGGCGGCGACGGCGATCCCCTGCTGGGCCAAGACCTGCCGGGCTACCGCCCCCGCCGCCACCAGAGGCGCGGTGAGCCGCCCGGAGAAGTGTCCGCCCCCCCGGTGATCCTGACAGCCCTTGGAGGAAATGAAGCCGGGGTAGTCGCCGTGGGAGGGGCGGGGGGTGTACCGAAGAGCGTCGTAATCCGACGAGTGCTGGTCGGAATTTTGAATGAGGATGGTCAAAGGCGCGCCGGTGGTCTTGCCCTCAAAGAGACCGGAGACCACATGGGCGGTGTCGCTCTCCTTCCGGGGGGTGGCGGTGGAGTCCTTGCCGGGGGCGCGGCGGTCTAACTGGCGCTGGAGGGCGTCCAAATCCAGCGCAAGCCCCGCAGGAACGCCGGAGAGGGTCACGCCGATGACCGGGCCGTGGGATTCGCCGAAAATCATGTGGTGCATTGCACTTTCCCTCCTAAACGCTCATACTCTTCCCAAAAATCGGGGTAGGATTTGGCCACCGCCTCCGCCCCGGTGAGGGTGACGGGGTTTTCGCACCGGGTGGCAAGAATAGCGGTCATCATGGCGATGCGGTGGTCGTGAAAGCTGTCCACCGTCCCCCCTCCGGTCAGCGTTTCCCTCCCGCGAATGGTGAGAAAGTCCTCCCCCTCGGTCACGTCGCCGCCCAAGGCGGTGAGGACGGCGGTGACGGCGGCGAGGCGGTCGCTCTCCTTGATGCGAAGACGCTGGGCGTTGACCAGACGGGTGGTCTGCCCGGCACGCAGGGCGGCCATGACCGCGAGCGGGGGGACGAGGTCGGGGCAGCCGGACACGTCGATGTCCAGACTGCCGGAGGCTTGCAGGGCGGAAAACTGGTCGAGGACGACCCTGTCCCCCTGATGGGAAGCCTGCTCCAGACCGAGAATGTCGATGCTGCCGCCTAAAAACCGGGCGGCGTACCAAAATCCGGCCTGCGACCAGTCGGCCTCCACGGTGACCTCGGCGGGGGTGTAGGTCTGGTTGCCTTCAAAATGATACTGGGGGGGCAGGGAGAGGGCCACGGGCAGCACTACGCCAAACCGGGCCATTTCCTGAAGGGTCATGTGGATGTAGCCCTCGCTCTCCAAGGGGGTCGTGGGCCGGAGGAGGGAAGGGCCGCCGAGCAGGGGCAAAGCGTACAAAAGGCCGGTGAAAAACTGGCTGGAGACATTGCCGGGCAGGGCGTATTCCCCGGGGGTCAGAAGCCCCTGCACGGTGAGAACGCTGTCCTTTTGTTCAAAGAAAATGCCCTTTTGGCGAAAAATGTCGAAATAGGGCTGCTGAGGGCGCTCCATGAGACGGCCCTGCCCGGTGAAGTGCCCTCCGCCCCGCACCGCAAGGGCGATGGGGATGAGGAAGCGGAGGGTCGAACCGCTTTCGCCGCAGTTCAGGTGGGGCAGCGCCATGCGGCGAAGGGGGGACATGACGCCCGCGGCCATGCCTCGGACGGTCACTGTGCTGCCCCGGCGTTCAAACTCCGCGCCCAGCTCCTCCAGACAGCGGAGGGTGGCCTCGATGTCTTGGGAGTAGGCCACGTGGTCAATGACGCTCTCCCCGTCCGCTAAAGCGGCGGCAATAAGGGCGCGGTGGGTCTGGGATTTACTGGGGGGCGGGGTGACCGCGCCCGACAGTGGAGCGGGGGTGATGGTAAGGGTCATGGCGGGCCTCCTTATCACGGCACTTTGTCAAAGGAATTGAGCAGGCGGACAAGCCGGGCCTTTGGCATCTTGTGGACCACGGCGCGGCCGATCTCTTCCAGAAGGATGACCGAAATGTCCGCGCCGGTCCCCTTCTTATCCCGCCCCACGGCGGCGGCGTAGTCCGCCGCGCTGCAGGGAATGGCGGTGGGCAGGCCGAAGGCATGGCACAGGGCCTCCACCTGTCCGGGCACGTCCGCCGGGGTGACCCCCAGCGCCACCCCTAATTTGGCCGCAGCCACCATGCCTGCGGCCACCGCCTGACCGTGGGTCCAAGCGGTGTAATTCCCTGCCAGTTCATAGGCGTGGCCGATGGTATGACCGAAGTTGAGGAGCATCCGCCGGCCGGTGTCCAGCTCGTCCTCTTCGACAACTTGCCGTTTAATATCACAGCAGGTATACAATACGGATTCGATATTATCCATTATCGCCGAGCGGGAGGGCTGGGCGGCGAGACGGTCAAAAAAGGACTTGTCGGCGATGCAGCCGTACTTGATGACCTCCGCCATACCGTCGGAAAAGGTCTTGTCGCTTAACGTGGAGAGAACGCAGCAGTCCATGAGGACGAACTTGGGCTGATGGAACGCCCCGGCCAGATTTTTGCCGTGGCGGAGGTCGATGGCCACCTTGCCGCCCACGGAGGAATCCACCTGAGCCAGAAGGGTGGTGGGGAGCTGGATGAAGTCCACCCCCCGCAAAACGGTGGCGGCGGCAAAGCCCGCCAGATCGCCCACCACACCGCCCCCCAAGGCGACCACGGCGTCGGTGCGGGTCAGGCCGAACTCCAGCATATCCTCCCACAGCTTGGACAGCAGCGCGGCGTTTTTGCTCTCCTCCCCGGCGGGGATGACGTGGACGCACAGGGCAAAGCCCGCCTGCTCCAGCGCGGCCTTGAGGGGGTCATAGTAGAGAGGGCCGACGTTGGAATCGGTGACCACAAAGAGCTTGTCCGCCTTGGGGCAGAGGTCGCGGATGTGTTCCCCGGCGTTTTTCAGGCAGCCGCCCTCGATGTGAATGTCGTAGGAGCGCTCGCCCAGATCAATGTGGAGGGGGTTCATGCCAGAACCTTCCCAGCCAGCGGGACGAGGGTGCGAACCTTCCCCATCAGCGTCTGGAAGGCCTCGGGGGTGAGGGACTGCTGCCCGTCGCACTTGGCGTGGGGCGGGTCGTTGTGTACTTCGATGATGAGGCCGTCCGCCCCGGCGGCCACGGCGGCAAGGGCCAGAGGCTCCACCATCCAGCTCATGCCGGCGGCGTGGGAGGGATCGACGATGATGGGCAGGTGGCTCATGCGGTGGATGGCGGGGATGGCGGAGAGATCCAGCGTGTTGCGGGTGTAGGTCTCGAAGGTGCGAACCCCCCGCTCACAGAGGACGACGTTTTCGTTCCCCTCAGACATGATGTATTCCGCCGACATGATCCACTCCTCGTAGGAGTTGCTGAGACCCCGCTTCAAAAGGACGGGCTTGGACATCTTGCCTACCTCTTTCAGAAGGTCGAAGTTCTGCATATTCCGCGCCCCGATCTGCACCACGTCCACCTTCTCCTCAAAGACCTCGCAGAGCTTGGGGGACATGATCTCGGTGACGATGGGCAGGCCGGTCTCCGCCTTGGCCTCTAAAAGAAGGTCGAGGCCCTGAACCCCCATGCCCTGAAAGGAGTAGGGGGAGGTGCGGGGCTTGAACGCGCCGCCCCGGAGCATACAAGCCCCCGAGAGCTGCACATCCCGGGCCACCTCGATCATCTGGGCCTCACTCTCCACCGAGCAAGGGCCGGCGATGACCGCGAAAGAGCCGCCGCCCACCTTGACGCCGCCCGCGTTGACCACGGTGTCCTGCGGGTGGAATTTGCGGTTGGCCTTTTTATAAGGCTCGCTCACCCGCATAATGCGCTCTACGTTGGGCAGGATGGAGATCTTGTCAATGTCCACGGCGGTGGTGTCCCCCACCAGCCCTAAAATGGTGCAGCCCACGCCGTTGGTGATGCCCACCTGAAGACCCAATTGCTGGAAGGACTGGGCCAGAGCCTCCACCTCTTCGTGGCGCGCACCCGGTTTCATAACAACGACCATACTTATCTCTCCTTTTTGAAAGCGAGACGTCCGTCGGCACTGTGCCAACGGACGCCAGATTTGCCAGTGGTATGATTATAGTCGCTCTTTTTGAAAAATGCAACAGGAAATCAAGCCAAAAGGGCGCGAAGCTGCTCTACCGCCCGCTTTTCGATGCGGGAGACCTGAACCTGACTGACCCCTAAGATCCGGGCGGTCTGCTCTTGGGTCATGGAGCGGTAGTAGCGCAGGAGGATGACCTTGCGGGCCTTGCTCTCCAAGGCATTGATCGCCCCCCGGAGGGCCATTTTCTCCACCAGCTCCTCCTCCATGCCCCCGTCCCCCAAGGCGGATTCCAAGGTGAGGCCGTCGGCGGTCTCCGATTGGAGGGAGGCGACGTTCTGGGCGCAGAGCTGGGCGGCGGCGATGTCCTCCGGCGCAAGCCCGGTGTGGGCGGAAAGCTCGGAAAGGGTCGGCTCGCGCCCCAGCCGCGCCCCCAAAAGGGCGTCGGCGGCGCGGACGGCGGCGGCGCGCTCCTTGAGGGCGCGGGAGACCTTCACCGGGCCGTCGTCCCGCAGAAAGCGGCGGATCTCCCCGGCGATCTTGGGCACGGCATAGGTGGAAAACTGGGTGCCGTAGCTGTCGTCAAAGCCCCGCAGAGCCTTGAGAAAGCCCAGACAGCCAAGCTGATAGAGGTCGTCGGGGTCTACCCCCCGGCCGTAATAGCGGCGCACGATCGACCAGATGAGGCCGGCGTTTTCCTTGATGGCCTGCTCGCAGGCGGCTTCGTCCCCGGAGCGTGCAGCTTGGAGGCAGGTCATTTGCCGCCGGTGGCGCGGGGAGAAAACCGCTTGCGCATGGTCACGGTAGAGCCTTTTCCGGGAATGGAGCGCACCCGCAGGGAGTCCATAAAGCTCTCCATAATGGTAAAGCCCATGCCGGAGCGGGAGTCGTCCCCGGTGGTGTAAAGGGGCTGGCGGGCCTGATCCACGTCGGGGATGCCCACCCCCTTGTCCTTGACGGTGACCTCGAAAATGCGCCCCTCCAAAATGCGAAGGCGCATGGTGACCACCCCCAGCTCCTCCGGGTAGGCGTGAACGATGGCGTTGGTCACCGCCTCGCTGACGGCGGTCTTTACGTCGCCCAGCTCCTCCAAGGTGGGGTCAAGCTGGGCGGCGAAGCAGGCGGCGGCGGAGCGGGCAAAGGCCTCGTTGGAGGATTTGGAGGGAAACAGAAGGGTGGCCTGATTGAGAATGGGGATCATATGTAGAACCTCCTTTATAAGGCTTTCATGGGGATGATCTTGGGCAAGCCTGCGGCGGAAAAGACCTTCCATGGCTGGTGGGGAACGGCGGTGACCTCCATGGAGGACTGCGTCTCCTGAAGCCGCCGCCAAGTCCGCAGCAGCACGGCAATGCCGGAGCTGTCCATAAAGGTGACGGCGGACATATCCACCCGGAGGACGCCGGGGGTGCGCTTGGCAACCTCCCGGTCAAGCTCCAGCATAATGGGCCGGGCGGTGGCATGGTCAATGTCGCCGCTTAAAAAGACGGTGAGGAGGCCGTTTTCTTCCTGCATACGAATGGGCACGGAGATCAACTCCTTTGGAAATGGTGGGCTTGTCCCTATCATACCTCCGGGATGCGGCGAAGAAGGGCGAAGGCTGGAAGGAATTTAGGGAAACTTTTATAGGAATTTAAGAAAATCGAAAACATTGCAGGGAAAGCCTGTGGTATAATGGCCGAAAAGAACGCAGAAAAGCAGGAGGTGAGGACGGTGGAACGCTGGGAAGGGCTGACCTCGCAGGAGGCCAAGGCCCGCCGGGAGGCGGGAGCGGGGAATGCGCAGGCCACCCCGAAGAGTAAATCGGTGGGGGACATTTTCCGGGGAAACCTCCTCACCCCCGCCAATGTACTCAACGCCTTTCTGGCGGTGCTGGTGGCGTTGGTGGGGTCGTGGAAGAACCTGCTGTTTATGGGGGTCATCCTCTGCAACATCGTCATCGGCATCGTTCAGGAGCTGCGGGCCAAGGCGGTGATCGACCGCCTTACCGTGGTAGCCGCCCCCAGCGCCCGCACCCTGCGGGATGGGAAATGGGTGGAGCTGCCCTTGGAGGAGCTGGTTCGGGGGGACATTGTCCGTTATGCCGCCGGGGATCAGGTGGGGGCGGACAGCGTGGTGGTGGAGGGCGCGTGCCGCATGAACGAGGCCCTGCTCACCGGGGAGTCGGACGCGGTGGAGCGCACCGTGGGCCAGCAGCTTCTGTCCGGGAGCTTTGTGGCGTCGGGCCATTGCGTTGCCAGAGTGGAGCACGTGGGCGCGGAGAACTACGCCGCCCGGGTCACCGCCGGGGGAAAGGCGTGGAAACGGCCGGAGTCGGAGATCATGGCCACCATTGACCGGATCATCCATGTGATGGCGGCGGTCATTCTGCCTGTGGGCGTCGCCCTTTTCGTCAAGCAGTGGTTTTTCGTTCACGCCACCCCCAAGGAAGCGGTGGTGCGGACGGTGGCGGCGCTGGTGGGGATGATCCCGGAGGGGCTGATCCTGCTTACCGGTGTGGTGCTGGCGGTGGGGGTGGTGCGTCTGGCGGCGCGGGGCGCGCTGTGTCAGGAGCTGGCGTCCATGGAGATGCTGGCCCGGGTGGACACCCTGTGTCTGGACAAAACGGGCACGCTGACCACGGGAGAACTGGCGGTGGAGACCCTGACCGCCGCCGGGGAAATGGACATGAAACGCCTGAGACAGGGGATCTTGGGCATATTAAACGCCGCCGGGGACGAAAATCCCACGGCGGCGGCATTGAGAACCTATTTGGGTGGAGAAAAGGCGGAGGCGGAGACGGAGAAAAAGACCCTTCGGGGCATCCCCTTCCGCTCAGAGGTCAAGTGGAGCGGCTGCCGCACGGCAAGGGGCGAGAGCTGGGTGCTGGGGGCGGCAGAGTATGTGTTCCCAAGGGGCTGGAGCTTGGCGGAAACAGCGGCGGCCTATGCCGCGCAGGGCCTGCGGGTGCTGTGCGTGGGGGTATCCGGGGAGGACTTCGGCCCGGAGGACGCCCTGCCCCGCGACCTGCGCCCGGCGGGACTGGTCGTGCTTTCCGACACCTTGCGCCCCGGCGCGGGGGAGACGGTGGAGTATTTTAAGGATCAGGGCGTGGCGCTGAAGCTCATTTCCGGGGACGATCCCCGCACCGTCGCCGCGCTGGCGGAGCGGGTGGGCATCGACGGGGCGGAGCGGTATGTGGACGCGTCTGCTTTGGAAACGGAAGAGGCCACCCGCGCCGCGGCGGAGGAGTACACCGTCTTTGGGCGGGTCAGTCCGGAGCAGAAGCTGTGGCTCATCCAGAGCCTGAAGGCAAACGGCCACATGGTGGCCATGACGGGGGACGGGGTGAACGATGTGCTGGCCCTCAAGGAGAGTCACTGCTCCATCGCCATGGCGTCGGGGAGCGAGGCCGCCCGCAACGTCAGTCAGGTTGTGCTGATGGACTCCGACTTTTCCGTCATGCCCCGCATTGTGGACGAGGGACGGCGGGCCATCAACAATCTGCAGCGTTCTTCCGCCCTGTTTTTGACGAAAACAGGCTTTTCCACCATGATCGCCATCTGCTTTTTGTTCCTTACGGTGGGGTATCCCTTTGAACCGATCCAGTTGAGCCTTATCAGCACTATGACCATCGGCATCCCCTCGTTCCTGCTGGCCTTAGAGCCGAATTTAGAGCGGGTTCAGGGCCGCTTTCGGGACAACGTGTTCCGAAGAGCCGCGCCGGGGGCGGTGGCCATGGCCAGCGTGGTGCTGTGGTGCGTGGCGATACTGAACTGGCATCGGTTTGACGCCGCCCAGTTCTCCACCCTGTGCGTCCTGCTGGTGGGCTTCGGCGGCTTGGTCAACCTCTATTTTGTGAGCCGGCCCTTAAACCGCTGGCGGCTGGCTCTGCTCGTCGCCATGACGGCAGGCTTCTATCTGGAAGCGTGGGCGCTGGCGGACTGGTTTTCGCTGGTGATGCCCAAGGGGGCGATGTGGGCGATCCTCCCCGCCCTGATGGTCTGGGTCACCGGGGTGGAGGTCCTGCTCCAGCGGCTCATGGCAAGGAAAAAGACACAAAAAGGGACGGCTTCTCACGTGTGAAGCCGTCCCCGAGCGCCAGCGTCTCCCGGCTCTGATTGCGGGCGGTCACACCGCCACTTCAATGGGGGTGGTCAGGTCGTGGGAGAGGTAATTTTCCACGGTGAAGCTTCCCTTGGTGAAGGAATAGAAGTCGGTGACGGCGGGGTCAAGGGTCACCTTGGGAGCGGGGTAGGGCTTGCGCTGCAAAAGCTCCTCCACGATGGGCACGTGGCGGTCGTAGATGTGGCAGTCGGCAATGACATGGATCAGCTCCCCCGCCTCCAGCCCGGAGATCTGGGCGAACATCATCAGCAGCGCGGCGTACTGCATCACATTCCAGCCGTTGGCGGTGAGCATATCCTGACTGCGCTGGTTCAAAATGCCGTTGAGGGTGCGGCCGGAGACGTTAAAGGTCATGGAGTAAGCGCAGGGCTGGAGGTTCATGTCCTTCAAGTCGTGGTGGTTGAAAATGTTGGTGACCATGCGGCGGGAGGAGGGATTCTCCCGCAGGGTTTTCAAGATCCAATCCACCTGATCCATCTTCCCCTCGGGGAAGTCGTACTCTACCCCAAGCTGGTAGCCGTAGGCCTTGCCGATGGAGCCGCTCTCGTCCGCCCAAGAGTCCCATACATGACTGGAGAGGTCGGCGATGTTGTTGGACTTCTTCTGCCAGATCCACAAAAGCTCGTCAATGGCGCTTTTCAGATACTGCTTGCGGACGGTGAGGATGGGGAATTCCTCCCGCAGATCATAGCGGTTCACGATGCCAAAGGCCTTCACCGTGTGGGCGGGAGTCCCGTCCGGCCAGCGGGGGCGGACGGGAAGGTCGGTGTCCCAAACGCCGTGGTCGAGGATGTCCCGGCAGTTTTGAAGAAACAGTTCGTCGGCGCGGCTCATGGCGTGCCCTCCTTGTGGGGAATTTTGTCTATCATACCATGGGCACGGCGAAAAGGCAAGGGCGGCAAAAGGCGGCGGCCTCATGGGAGGCCGCCGCCTTTGTAGGGCGCGACCACTGGGCGCGCCGCCGGTTTCATTTACTCCATTAGTGAGCAGACAAGGTCGGTATATTCCGCCACGTTGGCCAGCTCCAGACCGGCGGCGAGGCAGGCCTGCGCGTGGAGGAGCTGGACGTAGCGCGCGGCCTTGTCCTTGTCCGTATCCAACGCGGTTTGCAGGGCCTGAACGGCGGGGTGTTCCGGGTTCAGCTCCAAAATGCGCTCGGCCTTCATGGGGGACTGGCCTTCCACCTTCTCAAAATACCGCTCCATCTCGAAGGACATGGGCCCGTCGGTGGTCATGCATACGGGGGCGGACTTCAGAATGCGGGAGATGCGGGCCTCCTTGATGGCGTCGCCCAAGGTTTCCTTGCAGAAGTCCAGCAGGGGCTTGGCCTCCTCGCTGCGCTGTTTGGCCTCCTCCTTCTGGGCGTCGGTCTCAGGCAGGGCGTCGGGGTCGGAGACCGACTTGAACACCTTGCCGTCGTAATCGTTCAGGGTTTGGACGGCAAACTCGTCAATGTCCTCGGTGAGGTAGAGCACCTCGAAGCCCGCGTCCAAAATGCGCTCGGTCTGGGGCAGGGCGGCGGCCTTTTCCTTGCTCTCCCCCCGGACATAGTAGATGAACTGCTGGCTTTCGGGCATCCGGTCGCGGTATTCCCGAAGGGTGGACATTCCCTCCGCCTTGGACGACCAGAACAGCAGCAGATCCTTCAAAAGCTCCTTGTGCGTGCCGAACTCGTTGACCACGCCGTACTTGAGCTGCGGGCCAAAGGCTTTCCAGAAGGTGAGGTACTTGTCCCGGTCGTCCTTCAGCAGCTTTTCCAGCGCTCCCTTGATCTTCTTTTCCAGATTGGCGGCAATGGCGGTGAGCTGGCGATCCTGCTGCAGGATCTCACGGGAGATGTTGAGGGAGAGGTCGGGGGAGTCCACCACCCCGCGGACAAAGCGGAAGTGCTCGCCGAGCAGCTGGCCGCACTTGTCCATGATGAGCACCCCGGAGGAGTAGAGCTGCAGGCCCTTTTCAAAGTCCCGGGTGAAGTAGTCGTAGGGGGCTTGGGATGGGATGTAGAGCAGGGCCTTATAGCTCACCGCCCCCTCGGCGGACAGATGCTCCACCGCCAGAGGCGGCTGCCAGTCGCCGAACTTCTCCTGATAAAACTGGTCGTATTCCTCCCGCTTCACGTCCTTTTTCGGCCGGTTCCACAGGGGCTGCATGGAGTTCAGGGTCTCCCACTCCCTGTGGGTCTCGTATTCCGGCTTGTAGTCCTCCGGCTTGGGGTCGGGGGCGGGTTTTTCGTGGGTATGCTCCAGCTCCATGCGAATGGGATAGCGGATGTAGTCGGAGTGCTTCTTCACCAGACCCATCAGAACGTGGGGATCAAGATAGCGGTCGTAATCCTCCCCGTCGGCGTTTTCCTTGAGCTTCAGGATCACGTCCGTGCCCGGCGCGTCCCGCTGGGCGTCGTCCACGGTGTACCCGTCCGCCCCCTTGGAGTGCCAGCGGTGGGCTTGACCCTCGCCGTAGGCCCGGGAGATGACGGTGACCTCGTCGGCCACCATGAAGGCGGAATAGAACCCCACGCCAAACTGGCCGATGATGTCTACGTCCTTGGCCTCTCCCTTGTCCAGCGCCTGCTTGAACTGCAGGGAGCCGCTCTTGGCGATGGTGCCCAGATTCTTTTCCAGCTCCTCGGCGGTCATGCCCATGCCGTTGTCCGAGATGGTGAGGGTGCGGCTGGCCTTGTCGGGGACAAGAGTGATCTGGAAGTCGCTGCGGTTCAGGCCCACCTTTTCGTCGGTGAGGGCAAGGTAGGCCAGCTTGTCCACCGCATCGCTGGCGTTGGAGATCAGCTCCCTGAGGAAGATGTCCTTGTGGGTGTAGATGGAGTTGACCATCAGATCCAAAAGACGCTTGGACTCCGTTTTGAATTGCTTCTTTGCCATAGTCGATCCGCTTCCTTTATCTTCAATTTTTTGAAAACAAAAAGGGGTTAGCACTCCCTTGCGTTGAGTGCTAACCCCTATGATACCCCATCCTTTTCCAAAAAGCAAGGGTGTTTACAAAAAGTTTAAGGTTCGTCCTGTTTCCAGCGCAGTACGTCCCCTTTGGAGGGGGCGGCGGGCTGGGGGAGGAAGGTGAAGGCGGCGTCGTTTCGCAGCGTGCCGGGGGCGTACATCACCAGCACCACGTCGGGGTCGATCCAGTTGAGGGTGGTGAGGAAGTTCCCCTGAAAATAGCGGGGGTCGAGGATGGACAGCTCGCTGCAGGAGTAGGCCAGATAGGGGGTGAGGGCGCAGGCGAAGGAGTCGCGGATGAGCAGCACCTTTGGCCCTTGGGGGTTGTAGTAGTTTTTGATCTGCGTAAAGCCGTAGTCCCCGCCGGCGTAGTAGGTGTAGGGGTTGGCGTCGAAGGGATCTTTCTCCTCCAGCCGCTGGGGGAAGAGGACGGTCTCCTCCGCGTCGCCGTGGCCGGGGGCGGGGGCGGCGTCGTAGCGCAGCAGGGTGGGGAACTTGGGTGTCCACAGGGCGAAGTCGTCCTTCCCAGCGTAGAGAGAGCCCACCCGCTTGCCCTGACTGCCCAAGAAGAGGGCGGGGCGGGTGACGATGTTGTAGCTTTCCCGCAGCGTCCACTTCTCGTCTATGGCGATGGGGCGGCGTTTCTCCCCCCGGGAGACGGGGAGGGTCTGGTCGTAGTCTGCGAACTTGTCGCACAGGGCCTGAAAGGCGGTGAACGCACCCTCCTGATTCCAGTGGTGGTCGGTGGCGTAGAACCAGTCCTCCCAATCGCCCCCTGCGTCCTTGAGGGTCTGGCGGAAGTCCAGATAGTCCACGCCGACCTCCTCCAGCGCGGAGAGCAGAGCGTCGGCGTTGGCGTTGGAGGCGTCGGCTGCGCCGTAGGGCAGGGCGTCTCCGTCGGCGATCTTAGAGGGGGCTTGCAGATAAAGGAGAGAACTGCCCCGGTCGTCCAAAATATGTTCCAGCCGTTTCAGGGTTGCGGCCTGCCCGGCGGGGTCGGTGGCCACGTCGGAGGTGAAGGTGAGCATCCCGCTGCTCAGGCGGGCCACGGAGTAGGTGGGATCGGCGGTGTCCTCCACCACGGTGCGGCCGGAGAGGGCCTGAAAACCGCCGTAGAGCTGAATGAGGACGTGCTGGTCGGTGAGGGCGGTCTGCACAGCGGTCTCTGCGGCGGCGGTCTTTTGGGAGAAGCGCTCCGGCCACGGCTCGACAGGGGCGGGAAGGTTCAGCGCCCCGGCTTGGAGGGGGCGGGACGCGGCGGCGTGGTGGGGAAGGGTTGGGTCGTGCTTCGTCAGGTCGGGTCGGGCAAAGCCGGCGCAGGCGGAGGCGGTGTCCAGCACGCCGAACAGGGAACAGAAAGCCCCTGTGATGACGATGGCCAAGAACAAGACGGCGGAAAGGGCAAAACGGTCATTGACCAGCCGCTTCATGCGGTATTTCCAGTTCACACAGAGACCTCCTTCCTTGAATGCCCCCTTTCCAAGAGGGCTTATGCAGAACCTAAAAATTAAAGTATATAAAGGGGTTATATGCGCCCTTGACCAGATAGGCGGCACAGAGGAGCAGGATGCAGGCGGTGGCGGCGGCGCACAGGCAGTTCCACACGGGCATCAGGGCGGGGAGGTCGTTGCGCTTGGCCAGCCGCACCAGCCGTCCCCGCAGCCATGTGGCCGTCGGGGCGCAGGCCAGAGCGGCCAAAAGGAGCACCCACCAGTTTTGGGAGAGGTAGTAGCCCACCTGCGGGTCGTAAAAGTTGGTCTCTGTCAGCTTGAACATCACGGCGAAGTACCGCCCGGCAAAGGCCAGACTGTCGGAGCGGAACACCACGCAGGTGAGAATAAAGGCGGTGAAGGTGTAGGCCCAGCCGCCAAAACGGGAGCAGTGCTTTCCCAGTCCGCCGTATTTCTCCCACATGAGCAGGGCAAAGTTCATCAGACCCCACACGATGAACGTCCAGTTCGCCCCGTGCCACAGCCCTGTGAGAAACCAAACCACAAAGAGGTTGCGGGGCACCTTCCACGCCTTGTCCACCCGGCTGCCCCCCAGCGGAAAGTAGACGTAGTCTCGAAACCAAGTGGTGAGGGAAATGTGCCACCGCCGCCAGAAATCGGTGATGGAGGTGGCTATGTAGGGGTAGCGGAAGTTTTCCGCAAACTGGAAGCCAAACATCTTGCCCAGACCGATGGCCATGTCGGAATAGCCGCCGAAGTCAAAATAGAGCTGGAGAATATAGCTCAGTCCGCCCAGCCACGCCATGGCCATGGAGGACGGGCCGTCCGCGCCGAAGGCGGCGTCGGCGATGACGGCAAGCTGGTTGGACAAAAGAACCTTCTTTCCAAGACCGATGAGGAAGCGGTAGCACCCTTGGGAAAAGAACGCCCAGCTTTCCTGACGGCCCTCGATCTGCTCGGCCACGGTGCGGTATTTGACGATAGGCCCGGCGATAAGCTGGGGAAAGAAGGCAATGTAAAGCCCCACATCGAGCGGGTTTTTCTGGCAGGGCGCGTCCTTGCGGGCCACGTCCAGCACATAGGAGAGAGCTTGGAAGGTAAAAAAGGAGATGCCGATGGGCAGAGCGATGCTCCGCAGAGGGAGGTTCGCGCCCAGCGAGTGGAGGTTGGCGAGGGTAAAGGAGAGGTACTTGAACACGAAGAGCAGGGCGAGGTTGGCAACCACCGCCGTGACCACGGGGGCGGTGGTCTTTTGGCCTTTTTGGAAGCAATACTCCACCCACAGCCCCAAAAGGTAGTTGAGCAAAATGCTCCCCACCATCACCAGAACGAACACCGGCTCTGCCCAGCCGTAGAAGCACAGAGAGGCCAAAAGGAGAAACAGATTTTGCCCCCGGCGCATTCCGCGCAGAGGGCCATAGTAGACGGCTAATACAATGGGCAGGAACACGAAGAGGAAGATGGGGGAGGAAAAGAGCATGATATTACGACCTCACGCAATGAATTTTGCGGATCTGTCCGATCAGCCACAAGGCCAGTCCTCCGGCGGCGAGACAGGGGAGAAGGGGGAAACGAAGGGTGACCAGAACGATCAGCCCCTCTAAAAACCACTCCAGCCCCATGTGCGCCCCCCGGGAGACCCACAGGCCGTAGACCAGCCCCCAAAGGGCGGTGAGCAGGAGGAGAAGCAGCGCCCGGACTGCCCAGATTTTCAGAGCGTCCGCCCGGCCATCGGGTCTTGTTGACACAAGGGTCACCTTCTTACGGCAAAATAGCCCACGAATAGTTGGCGGAGAGGGGTTTGCCCACGGTGGTCACAATGTCGGCGGTCGTGCCCGCAAACCCGTTGTCCTTCAGGTACTTGTAAAGATTCAGCCCGCCCCAGTTGCCGCCGGGGACGTAGACCCGGTCAAAATGCTCCGCCATGGCGCGGCCCAGCGCGGTGTCGTCTTGGAAGGGGGACTTTTCCGCCACCACGCTGAGACGGCCCAGATAGCCGAGACCGGCCAAGACCTCCCGGGGCTTGGCGGCGTCCGCCTCGGTGACTCCGGTGAGGAGGATCTCGTCAAACCCAAGGCCCGCCAAGGTGGTGAGGGTCTCGTCGCTGCCGTCCCAAGGGGTCATGGCCACGGCGTAGGGCAAGTCCAAAATGGCGTCCCGGATACCGGGGTCTTGAAGGTCGGCTTCGGTCACGTCAAAAATCGCGCCCCGGTTGGCGGCGAGGCTCTCCTTGGCCGCGCCGTCCAAAAGGCGGGGAAACTCATAGCTCACCAGCCCCAAAGGCGCGTCCCGCCGGGGGAGCATTTCGGGGATGGGCGTGGGCGCGGGGGTAGGCTCCGGCGTGGGGTCGGGAAGGTCGATGATCACGGCGGGATCATCGGTCATGCCCGGGGTGGGGGAGGGGGACTGCTCCGTTGGGGGACTGCCGAAGAAGGGCAGGACCAGACGGGGGCCGTCAGGGGTGTACTCCACATAGTTAGGCAGCACGAACAGCCCGACGATGGCGGCTGCCAGAGCGATGACCAGCAGCACAACAATGGCGATGAGAATACGCCGCAGCCAGCTTTTGCGGCCGTGATAGGTGCTGTACGGACTTTTCATGGAATACGCCCCTTTCAAGAGGATAGTTACAATTTCCCATGATATGCAAATATAGTATACCATAAGAGATTTGGCCTTGGCAAGGGGTACTTGCGCCCCGGCTCAACATATGCTATAATGCCCTAAACCCGGTGTTTTACCGGGGAATTTGAAGCACGGGAGTTGATTTGTCCACATGGACATACCCAGTATTATGATGGTGGCGGCGCTTGTGGCGCTGTTGGCCCTTTCCGCCTTCTTCTCCGCCACCGAGACCGCCTTTTCCTCGCTGAACAAGATCCGCCTGAAAAGCTGGGCGGAGGGAGACGGCCCAAAGGCCAAACGGGCCGGGAAGTGTCTGGCTCTGGCGGAGGACTATGACAGGCTTCTGACCACCATTCTGATCGGCAACAACATCGTGAACATTACAGCCACCACGGTGGCGGCGGTGTTCTTCACCGGACTGCTGGGCGGGGTGTACGGCCCGACGGTGTCCACCGTAGTGCTTACCCTGCTGGTACTTATCTTTGGAGAGGTGACCCCCAAAAGCGTCGCCAAGGAGCGGCCGGAGAGCTTCGCCATGTTTGTCACCCCCTTCATGGGGCTTTTGGTGCGGTTTTTCACCCCTCTGGCCTTCCTGTTTACCCAGTTGAAAAACGCCATATCCAAGCTCTTCCGCACCCCGGAGGACGGGGGCATCACCGACGAGGAGATCGCCGCCATGGTGGAGCAGGCGGAGGACGAGGGCGGGCTGGACGCCCACGAGAGCCAGCTTATCCGCGCCGCCATTGAGTTCGACGATCTGGAGGTGGGGGAGATCCTCACCCCCCGGGTGGACATTGAGGCCGTCCCCGAGGACATCACCCCCGAGGAGCTGGCCATCCGCTTTGTCCAGACGGGGTATTCCCGCCTGCCGGTGTACCGGGAGACCATCGACTCCATCATCGGCATCATCCATGAAAAGGACTTTTACGCGGCGAGATACCGGGGGCTGACCGATCTTTCCGCCATCTATGGCGAGGTGATCTGCACCACACCGGGCACGAAGATCTCCGACCTCATGCGTGTCCTTCAGGCCAGCAAGAACCACATGGTGGTGGTGGTGGACGAATACGGCGGCACGGAGGGCATCGTGACCTTAGAGGACATTTTGGAGGAGCTGGTGGGGGAGATCTGGGACGAGCACGACGAGGTCATCGAGACCTTCCACCGAAACGCCGACGGGTCGTATACCATCGCCTGCTCCGCCGACCTCAGCGACCTCTACGAGCTGTTCTCCCTGAAAGGGGAGGGCGACAGCGCCACCGTCTCCGGCTGGGTGCTGGAGCAGATCGGCCGCATCCCGGAGGTGGGGGACAGCTTTGACTACGAAAACCTCCACGTCACCGTCACCAAGATCGAACACCGCCGGGTGCTGGAGATCCGGGTGGAGGTCACAAAACAGGAGGAAACCGAAGAATAACCGAGATAACAAGAGGGACGGCCTACAGGCCGTCCCTCTTGTTATGCTGTTTTACTTTTCCGGCGTGAAGTAGACCCGTTCAATGCCGTCCACCGCTTCCTGAACCAGCGCGGCCACATCCAGACCGGCCTCAGCGGCCACCACCTCGTCCAGATGGGGGCGGGTGCGGGGGTGCTTGGGGGTAAAGACGGTGCAGCAGTCCTCGTAGGGGAGGATAGAGGTCTCAAAGGTG
>CAJUAS010000006.1 GCA_910584395.1 uncultured Oscillospiraceae bacterium
CCTCGTCAAAGAGGATGACCGAGTAGGGCTGCCGCCGCACCGCCTCGGTGAGCTGTCCCCCTTCCTCGTAACCCACATATCCGGGAGGCGCGCCAATAAGACGGGAGACGGAAAACTTCTCCATATACTCGCTCATGTCGATGCGAACCATGTTCTTCTCGCTGTCAAAGAGCGCCCCCGCCAGCGTTTTGGCAAGCTCCGTCTTGCCCACCCCTGTCGGGCCGAGGAACAGGAACGAGCCAATGGGCTTATCCGGGTCGGCGATGCCCGCGCGGGAACGCAGGATCGCCTCGCTCACCAGCCGTACCGCGTCGTCCTGACCCACGACCCGCTCATGGAGGATATCCTCCAAGTGCAGGAGCTTCTCCCGCTCCCCTTCCATGAGCCGGGCCACAGGGATGCCCGTCCACCGCTCCACGATGCGGGCGATTTCCTCCTCGGTGACCTTGTCCCGCAGCAAGGACGCGGCCTTGCCCTCATTGGCGGTCTCCTCGCTCTGCTCCAGCTCCTTTTGCAGCGCCGGGATCTTGCCGTATTTCAGCTCCGCCGCCTTTTCCAGATCGTACTCCCGCTGGGCCTTTTCCAGCGCGGCGTTGGCCTCGTCCAGATCGCTCCGCAGCTTCTGCACCCGGCCGATGGCATTCTTTTCGTTCTCCCATTGGGCCTTTTTGGCGGAAAATTCCTCCCGCGCCTCCGCCAGCTCCTTTTGCAGCTCAGCCAAGCGGCTCTGGGACAGCTTATCCGTCTCCTTTTTCAGCGCCGCCTCCTCGATCTCCCACTGGACGATGCGCCGGGAGATCACGTCCAGCTCGGTGGGCATGGAGTCCATCTCGGTGCGGATCAACGCGCAGGCCTCGTCAATGAGGTCGATGGCCTTGTCGGGTAAAAAGCGGTCGGTGATATAGCGGTTGGAGAGGGTGGCCGCGGCGATGATGGCGGGGTCGGTGATCTTCACCCCGTGGTAGACCTCATAGCGCTCCTTCAGCCCGCGCAAAATGGCGATGGCGTCCTCCACGGTCGGCTCGGCCACCAAAACGGGCTGGAATCGCCGCTCCAAGGCCGCATCCTTCTCGATATACTGGCGGTATTCGTTGAGGGTAGTCGCCCCGATGCAGTGCAGCTCCCCTCGGGCCAGCATGGGCTTCAAGAGGTTGCCCGCGTCCATGCTCCCCTCGGTCTTGCCCGCGCCCACGATGGTGTGCAGCTCGTCGATGAAGAGCAAAATGCGCCCCTCCGACTTCTTTACCTCGTTCAAAACAGCCTTGAGCCGCTCCTCAAACTCGCCCCGGTACTTCGCCCCGGCGATGAGCGCGCCCATGTCCAGAGAAAACACCGTCTTGTCCCGGAGGGACGCGGGCACGTCCCCCTTCACGATGCGCTGGGCCAAGCCCTCGGCGATGGCGGTCTTGCCCACCCCCGGCTCGCCGATCAAAACGGGGTTGTTTTTGGATTTCCGGGACAGGATGCGGATGACGTTGCGGATCTCGTCGTCCCGCCCAATGACGGGGTCAAGCTGGTTTTTACGCGCCCGATCCACCAGATCCGTGCCGTACTTTTTCAATGCGTCGTAGGTGTCCTCCGGGTTGTCCGAGGTCACCCGCTGGTTGCCCCGCAGGGCCGCCAACGCCTGCATGACCTTCTCCTTCTCCACCCCGTAGGTGTGGAAAAGCTCCTTCACGCCCCCCTCGGCAGTCTCCAACAAGCCAAGGAGCAAATGCTCCACCGACACGAACTCGTCCTTCATGCTCCCGGCGGTCTTTTCCGCCGCGTTGAGGGCCTTGTCCGCCCCTTGGGAAACATATACCTTGTCCGCCTCCCGGCCTCCGCCGGACACCTTGGGCAGCTTTTCCACCTCTGCCTTGACAGCGGCCCGGAAGGACTCCACCGTCAGCCCCATATTGGTGAGCAGTTGGGGCACAAAGCCGCCCTCCTGTTCCACCAGAGCCAGCAGCAAATGGCTCTGCTCGATCTGGGGATTGCCGTACTCCGTACTCAATTTCTGCGCGCCTTGCAGCGCCTCCATGGATTTCTGGGTCAACTTTTGGGTATTCATGGTCTGACCCTCCTTTCATTTTCCTTTAGTATAGTGCGTCCCACAGCAAAAAACATGAACGCATTGTAAACAATTAGCACTCCCGCAAAGAGAGTGCTAACCCGTCGTCTGTTTGCGTGCGATGGGATATGGCGTCTCTTGCGGGGGCGGTCTTGCCATCCGCCTCCAAAAGGGATATACTATACCAAATCCAACCGCAAGGAAGTGACCGCTATGCTCTCCCAACGCTGTTACGATTTGGGCACGGCCCGCTCGGTGATCCGGGAGCTGTTTGAACACGGCAAGCTCCGCGCCGCCGAGGTGGGTGCGGACAACGTGTTCGACTTCTCCATCGGCAACCCCTCCGTTCCCCCTCCCCCTGCGGTGGAGGAGACCTTGGAGCGGCTGCTGGCCACCGTCGATCCTCTTACCCTCCACGGCTACACCTCCGCCCAAGGGGACTTCGCAGTGCGGGAGCAGCTTGCCGCCAGCCTTTCCCGGCGGTTCGGCCACCGATACGACGCGTCCCAGCTCTACCTCACTGTGGGCGCGGCGGCGGCGCTGTGCTGTGTGTTCCACGCCCTCACCCTCCCCGGCGACGAGTATATCCTCTTCGCCCCCTATTTCCCCGAATACAAGGTATTTCTCGAAGGCGCGGGGGCGAAGGTGAACATTTTGCCCCCAAAATATCCCGACTTCCAGATCGACCTCGCCGCGCTGGACGCCGCCCTGACTCCCCATACCAAGGGCGTGCTCATCAATTCCCCCAACAACCCCTCCGGGGCGGTCTATACCGCCGATACCCTTGCCGCGCTGGGGCAATTGCTCGCCCGGAGGTCGCAGGAATACGGCCACCCCATCTACCTGATCTCCGACGAGCCTTACCGGGAGATCGTCTTCGGCGGCGTCTCCTCTCCGTGGGCGCCGGACTTTTACCCCGACACCATCGTCTGCTATTCCTACAGCAAGTCCCTCTCCCTCCCCGGCGAGCGCATCGGCTATGTTCTGGTCGGCCGGTCGGTGGCCGACGGCGAACGGGTCTACGCGGCCGTGGCCGGGGCGGGCCGCACGCTGGGCTATGTGAACGCCCCCTCCCTGTTCCAGCGGGTGGCCGCAGAGTGCGACGGCCTGTGTGCCGACACCTCCGTTTATGCCCAAAACCGCGAACTGCTCACCGCCGAGCTGGGCAAGTTAGGCTACGACACCTCCCACCCGCCTCAGGGTACGTTTTACTATTTCCTGCCCACCTTAGAGTCGGACGACGTGGCGTTCTGCGAAAAGGCCAAGGCTCTGGATCTCCTTCTTGTGCCCGGTTCAGGCTTCGGCGCAGCCGGGTACGCCCGGCTGTCCTTTTGCGTTCCTACGGAGCGCATTTTGCGCGCCATCCCCGTCTTTGCCGCGCTGTCCAAACAATACGGGAGGTAATTTCTATGTCTTTTGAAGGTTTTTCCGAAGCGACCATCGACTTTCTCTACGGCATTTTTCTGCAAAACGAACGGCTGTGGTTCGAGGCCCACAAGGAGGACTACAAGACCCATCTCCAGCGGCCCATGAAGGCTCTGGCGGACGAGGTCTATGACCGTCTGACCGGCCTTTACCCCAACAAGGATCTGATCTGCCGGGTGACCCGCATCTACCGGGACGCCCGCCGCTGCCGGGGCGTCAATTTTTATAAGGAGAGCCTCTGGTTCACCATCCAGCCCCCCGCGGAGCTGGGAGAGGATTACCCCTGCTTTTGGTTTGAGCTGTGCCGGGAGAGCTGGAGCTGCGGCATGGGCTTTTGGATGCCCTCCGCCGCCACCATGGCCCGCCACCGCGCCCTCATTGAGACCGCGCCCCAGAAGCTGGGCAAGCTCAACGCCCGGCTGCTGGCCCAGCAGGAGTTCTCCCTCCAAGGGGAGCGCTACGCCCGCCTGAAAACCGGCGCGCCCCCCGATTTGGCCGGGTGGTACAACATGAAAAATTTTTCCATCATACACGAAAGCGGCGACGTGACCGAGACCTTTGACGGCCCTGCTCTGGCGGAACGGCTGGTCAGCGGGTTTTCCTTCCTCATGCCCTACTACGACTATTTTTATCCCCTTTCCCAAGTGGGCCAGCCCAAGTCTCTGCCCTAAACTTCCAGTGTTTTTCCCTCCCCGCCGGGTACACTACCCTGTGACTTCAACGTTCAGGAGGTGGCCTCATGGCGGCGCGGCATTGGAACTGGTTTTGGCTCGGCGTGGCGGCGTTTTGCGCCGTTGTCGCCGTCGTTTTTCTGCTGCGCCCCCAAGAGCCGCTCAAGGTGGCTCAGGCGGACAGCCCCGTGGAGCTGATCGAGCCGCAGCCCAAGCTGTTGGCTCTTACCTTTGACGACGGCCCCCGCCGCTCCACCACCTCCAAGCTATTGGAGGGCTTGGATCAGCGGGGCGTTCCGGCCACCTTTTTTCTCATCGGCAAGCAGATCGAGGGCAACGAGGATCTGATCCGCCAAATGGCGGACAGCGGCCACCAGATCGGCATCCACACCTTCGATCATGTGGAGCTTCACAACCTCTCTCCCGCCGACATCCACCGCCAGCTCGACCCCACCCGCGCCGCCCTGCGCGCCATCTTGGGCGACCGGGAGTTTCTCCTCCGTCCCCCATACGGTTTCTTGGACGACACCCTGCTCCAGCAGGCCGACTCCCCTATCATTCTCTGGTCTGTCGATCCGGAGGACTGGCACAACCGGGATGTGCAGCGGGAGGTGGCCCACATCGTCTCCCACGTTCAGGACGGCGACATCATTCTCATGCACGACATTTTTGCCGAGAGCGTCGACGCCGCCCTTCAGGTGGTAGACCAGCTCCATCAGGCGGGTTACGTCTTTGTCACCGTGGACGATCTGCTCCTCGCCCGAAACATCACGCCGAAAAACGGAGAAATCTACCGTCACGCCTATCCCGATTGATCCCTTTTCCTATTTTTCTGCATTCCAAGGACGATATATCCCCTCAATACAAAAATTTTCTTCCAAATTCCCTTGCATTTTTATAAAAATAGTGGTATGCTAATTTTTGGAAGAGAATGGACGAAAGGGGGAGCAGGCGGATGTTTCAGCCGGGAGATAAGATCGCGCATCCCATGCACGGTGCGGGCGTCGTAGACTCCATCGTCACCAAAAAGGTCAACGGCGTGAAGCGGGACTACTACATCCTCAAGCTCCCTGTGGGCGGCATGGTGGTTATGATCCCCACCACCACCTCCGAAACCATCGGGGTGCGCGCCGTGATCGACGCCAAGCAGGCCGACCGTGTCATCGCCGCCATCCCCTCTATGGAGATCGACACCACCCCCGGCTGGAATCAGCGCTACCGGGAAAACATGACCCGCATCAAAAGCGGCGACCTGCTGGAGGTGGCCCAAGTGGTGAAAAGCCTGACCCGCCGGGACAACGCCCGGGGGCTTTCCACCGGGGAGCGCAAAATGCTCCACACCGCCCGCCAGATCTTGATCTCCGAGCTGGTGATGTCCCAGAGCGTTACCTATGAAGAAATGGAGCAGCGGATCAACGCCGCGTTGGCTCAGTAAATACCTGAAAAAGGAGCCCGGCGGCTCCTTTTTTCAAGCATTCAGGAGGTAGCCTATGTCTTTTTTTGACCTGTTCCGCCGAAAGGCCAAGCTCGTCCCCGCGCCCCGCTGCGGCTGCATCGTCGCCGCCGCCGGCAGCTCCAAGCGTATGGGCGGTATCGACAAGCTGTTTGCCAGCGTGGACGGTATTCCCGTGCTGGTTCGCACCCTTCAGGCCCTCTCCGCCAGCCCCTACATCAGCGAGATCACCGTGGTCACCCGTCAGGAGAAGCTGCTGGAGGTGGGCGCGCTGTGCCGGGGGGCGTGCCTGCCCAAGGTCACGCAGGTCATCGTGGGCGGAGACAGCCGTCTGGAGTCTGTTTACAAGGGGGTCAACCAGCTCTCCGAGAAGGTCAAGCTCATTGCCGTCCACGACGCGGCCCGGTGTCTCATCCCCCAAAAGGTCATCGACGCCGCCGTCCTCACCGCCGCCCGGTGCGGCGCAGCCGTCCCCGCGGTAGAGGTCAAGGACACCATCAAGGAATTTGACGGGGAATTTGTCACCGCCACCCCCGACCGCGCCGCCCTCCGGGCCGTCCAGACTCCCCAGATCTTCCGAGCCGAGCTTTTGCGCGCGGCGCTGCAGAAAGCGATGGAGGACCACTGGGAGGTCACCGACGACTCCTCCGCCGTAGAGCGGCTGGGCGCGACTGTGCCCCTCACCCCCGGCGACGAGCGCAACATCAAGATCACCACCCCCATTGATCTGGCGGTGGCGGAAGCCATTTTGCGGGAGGACACGCCATGAGGATCGGCCACGGCTATGACGTACATAAGTTGGCGGAGGGCCGCCGTCTCATTTTGGGCGGCGTGGACATCCCCCACGAGAAGGGCCTTTTGGGCCACTCCGACGCGGACGTACTCACCCACGCGGTGATGGATGCGCTTTTCGGTGCACTGGCGTTGGGGGACATCGGGCAGCACTTTCCCGACACCGACCCCAAATATTCCGGCGCGGACAGCTTGCAATTGCTGCGTCATGTGATAGAATTGATCCAGTCCCACGGCTGCCGGGTGGGCAACGTGGACGCCACCATTCTGGCCCAAGCCCCCAAGCTCGCTCCCCACATCCCCGCCATGCGGGAAAATCTGGCCCGGGCCATGGGCGTGGAGCTGTCGCAGGTCAGCGTCAAGGCCACCACCGAGGAGGGGCTGGGCTTCACCGGGCAAAAGGAAGGCATCGCCTCTCACGCGGTTGCCTTGTTGCTTGAAAATCCTTCGTAAAGGAGCTGCACATACATGAAGATCACCAACATCAAGATCGACCGGGTCAAAGTCCCTCTCACCGAACCCTTCCGTATCTCCCTCGGCGTCATCACCCACGCTGAGAGCGCGGTGGTGACCGTGGAGACCGACGAGGGCCTTGTAGGCTACGGCGAGGGCGCGCCCGGCGTGTTCGTCTCCGGGGAGAATCTCCCCGGCACAGCAGCCTCCATTGAGCTGATGGCCCGCGACCTCATCGGGGTCGATCCCACCGATTTGGAAAAGGTCTACTGGATCATGGACAAGGCCACCGCCCACGCCCACTGCGCCAAGACCGCCATCGACATCGCCTGCCACGACCTGCTGGGCAAAAAGGCGGGGCTGCCGGTCTACAAGCTGCTGGGCGGTCTGACCAACACCATGGAGACCGACGTGACCATCCCCATCAATCCGCCCGACTACATGGCCCAAAAGGCCAAGGAGCGGGTGGCTCAGGGCTTTGACGTGCTGAAGGTGAAAATGGGGGTGGACGAGGCCTCCGATCTGGCCCGGATGAAGGCCATTCGGGAAGCTGCCGGGAGTGGCGTGAAGATCCGGGTGGATGCCAATCAGGCGTGGACTGCCAAAGAGGCCCTCAACATGATCGCCAAGCTGGACGAGTACGATCTGGAGCTGGTGGAGCAGCCGGTAAAGGCCGACGATCTGGAGGGCCTTGCAGAGGTCACCCGTGCCAGCCGCGTGCCCATCATGTCCGACGAGTCCTGCTTCACCGCCAAGGACGCGCTGAAGCTCATTCGCGGCCACTGCGTGGACATCGTGAACATCAAGCTGATGAAGTGCGGCGGGCTGCGGGAGGCCCAGAAGATCAACGCCATCTGCGAGGCCGCAGGGGTCACCGTGATGCTGGGCTGCATGGCGGAGGAGACCAACATCGGCATCACCGCCGCCGCCTCGCTGGGCGCAGCCCTCAAGAACATCACCCGCGCCGATCTGGACGCCACCTTCTCCCTTGCCGACCTGCCCTTTCAGGGCGGCGTAGGCCGTGAGGTGGGCAAGCTGCTCACCCTCCCTGAAGAACCGGGCTTCGGCTTCAAAGGTCTGAGGGCATAATATAGGAGGCAACGCCATGGAAATCAAACCTTGTCCCGATATGAACTACTGCGGCGTGCCCCTGCCCGACGACGTCGCCGCCATGAAGCACGCCGGCTTCTTTGACGACTGCCGCGCCGCCATCGCCAACTATTTGAGCGGCAACCTCCCCGACTGCCTGCGCAAACGGCTGGAGTTGGAGCTGAAGCGTCTGGACTTTCTCCCCCTGTCCGAGTATCCCTACACCGACGCCGAGGCCTTGGCTCTCCTGCGGGAGACCTTCCGGGAGTTCAAGGACGAGGAGCTGCCCCAACTGGTAAACAGCCGCGCCGCCGACTGGCTCTATATCAAGGGGGTGCGCCACTTCCACCGCCGCTTCATCGCCAACATTCTCACCACCCGGGACGACTATGTGGCCCGGCAGCTCCACCCCACCGCCGAGGACGCCGCCGACGCCGCCCGTCGAGGACGCATCAAGGAAAATATCGCCGTGATGAAGGCCAAGGGGGAGCGCGCCGCCCGCATCACCGTCAAGCAGACCTTTTCTTTGAAGCCCGAGGCGGTGGAAAACGCCCCCCTCACCGTTCATCTGCCCATCCCCAAGCCCTGCGCCCACCAGTCTGACGTCCGCATTTTGGAGCTTTCCCACCCCGATATTGCCATCCTTGCCCCCGAATCCGCCCCCATGCGGACGGTGTGCTTCCCCCACGCCAAGGCTGGCGACACCTTCTCGGCGACGTATAGTTATGTAAACCGTCTTGCCTACGTCGAGCCAGATCCCGCCAAGGTCACCAACGCGCCCCTCCCCGACGACGCGCTGAAGTGTCTCGGCGAGCAAGCCCCCAACATTCTGTTCACCCCCTTTATGCGGCTGCTCTCCGACGAAATTCAAGGCGGCGAGACGAATCCCCTGAAAATCGCCCGAAATGCCTATGATTTTGTGACCACAAAGGTGAAATATTCCTATATGCGGGAATATGCGGCGATGGACACCATCTGCGATTACGCCGCCAAGAATTTGAAGGGCGACTGCGGCGTTCAGGCCATTTTGTTCATCACTCTGTGCCGCTTGGCGGGCGTTCCCGCCCGGTGGCAGTCCGGCTTCGCCGCCGATCCCGCCCAGGTGGGCTGTCACGACTGGGCACAATTTTATGTAAACTCGTATGGCTGGCTCTACGCCGACCCCTCCTACGGCGGCTCTGCCTACCGCGCCGGGGATATGGAGCGTTGGAACTACTACTTCGGCAATCTGGATATCTTCCGCACGGTGTTCAATTCCGACCTCCACCGGGAATTTGATCCGCCCAAGGCCCACTTCCGGGCCGATCCCACCGACAACCAGCGGGGGGAGGCGGAATACCCCCACCGGGGCATCCTTCCCTTTGAATATCAGCATACCGAAGAGATGCTTTTCTTTGAGGAACTATGATTATGTAAACTACTTTGCATAGAAAAAGCACCGCCTTTGGCGGTGCTTTTTTGTGCGCTTTCCAGCGTGTCACGCTCGGATTGGACACGCTGACGGCCCCGCTTCCCTCCGACTCGGGCCAAATCGCGGCGGCATAGCCGCCTTACCAATTCGGCCCTCGCTCCAGTCCATCGTGGCCTGCGTGTCTATCCTCGCGCTTAGTAGCTCACGCCCTGCCACAGCATGGCTTCGGCCACCTTGAGGAAGCCGGCGATGTTGGCCCCGGCCACCAGATTGCCCGCCATACCGTAGTCGGCGGCGGCCTTGGCGGCGGCGGCGTAGATGTTGACCATGATGCCGTGGAGCTTCTCGTCCACCTCGTCGAAGCTCCAGCTCAGACGAATGGAGTTCTGGCTCATCTCCAGCCCAGAGGTGGCCACGCCGCCGGCGTTGCTGGCCTTGGCGGGGGCAAAGAGGATGCCGTGGCTCTGGAACCACGCCACCGCCTCGGGGGTGGAGGGCATATTCGCGCCCTCAGCCACGGCGAAGCAGCCGTGCTCGGTGAGGGCCTTCGCCCCCGCCTCGTCCAGCTCATTCTGGGTGGCGCAGGGCAGGGCGATGTCGCAGGGCACAGTCCAGATGCCCTTGCAACCCTCCACATACTTGGCGGAGGGGACGTAGTCCAGATAGGTCTTGATCCGGGCGCGCTTGACCTCCTTGATCTCTTTGATGATCTTGTAGTCGATGCCGTTCTCGTCCACGATGTACCCGTTGGAGTCGCTCATGGCGATGACCTTGCCGCCCAGTTGGGTGGCCTTCTGGTTGGCGTAGGTAGCCACGTTGCCGCTGCCCGAGATGACGACCCGGTGGCCTTGGAAGGACTTGCCGTTGGCCTTGAGCATCTCGTCGGTGAAGTAGCACAGACCGTAGCCGGTGGCCTCGGTGCGGGCCAGCGAGCCGCCGTAGGTCAGGCCCTTGCCGGTGAGCACACCGGTGAACTCGTCCCGCAGACGCTTATACTGTCCAAAGAGGAAGCCGATCTCCCGGGCGCCCACGCCGATGTCTCCGGCGGGCACATCGGTGTCCGGGCCAATGTGGCGCTGCAGCTCGGTCATAAAGGACTGGCAGAAGCGCATGACCTCCCCGTCGCTCTTGCCCTTGGGGTCAAAGTCGCTGCCGCCCTTGCCGCCGCCCATGGGCAGGCCGGTGAGGGAGTTCTTGAAGATCTGCTCGAAGCCCAAAAACTTGATGATGGACAGGTTCACGCTGGGGTGAAAGCGCAGACCGCCCTTGTACGGGCCGATGGCGGAGTTGAACTGCACCCGGAAGCCCCGGTTGACCTGAACCTTACCGCTGTCATCCACCCACGGAACGCGGAAAATGATCGTCCGCTCCGGCTCGACCATCCGGGCCACAATGCCCTTCTCGACGAACTCCGGGCGCAGCTCCACAACAGGCTGGAGGGACTCCAGCACCTCGTAGACCGCCTGCAGGAATTCCTTCTGGTCAGGGTCTTTGCGCTGAACATCCTCGTAGATGCTCAAGAGAGCTTTGTTGGTAATTGCCATGCCGCAACACTCCTTTGGGGTTTGGTGGGTCTATTATAAGTCAAGAACGGTAGAAATGCAAGAATTTTTTTGCAAAACTGCAAAATATATGAAAGAGGCGGGGACAAGCCCGCCTCTTTCGTAAAATATTGCATGGGAGAAGTCTGAAACTTTCTTATTTGCCAAACAACTTCCCGAACAGGCCCTTTTTCTTCTCCGGCCGGGGCGCGGCCGGAGCGCCGGAGGGAGTCAGGGTCTTTCCCCCGGCCTTGTTGACGCTTTCCAGCAGCTTTTTGCAGTCCGCGTCGTCACAGCGCTCCACGCCCTCCTCCAAGAAGGGCTTGGCCTTGGCCCAGTCGGCGGTACAGCCATAGCCGTAATAGAGGCAGATGCCCAGCCCGATGGAGGCCAGCTTGTAGCCCTTTTGATAGGCGGTCTCATAGAGCTGATAGGCCCGGTCATAGTCCACCGGGACGCCCTTACCCAGCCGGCAGCAGTCCGCCATCAGATCCATGGCCCGGGGCTGTCCCCGCTTCACGGCCTCCATGAACCACTTGGCCGCCTCGGCGTAGTCTTCCTTGACGCCGATGCCCACGTAGTGGCAGTAGCCCAGATTGCACATTCCGGCCACATCGCCCCGCTGGGCGGCCTGACGGTAATACTCCGCCGCTTTGGCCTTGTCCTCCTTGACCCCCTCGCCGAACTCATAGCACAGGCCCAGATTGCACATGGCAGGCCCGTAGCCCAGCTGAGCGGCGCGGGTGTAGTGTTCAAAGGCACGGGTCAGATCCTTGGGCACGCCGTCGCCGTGCTTGTAGCAGTCGCCCAAGATCTTAACGGCCCGCGCCCAGTCCTGCTCCGCGGCCTTTTTGAACCACTCCACGGCCTTGCTCTTGTCCTCGCTGACGCCGTAGCCGTTTAAGTAGCACACGCCCAGATTGCACTGGGCGGCGGCATAGCCCTGACGGGCTGCGGCGGCATAATACGCGGTGGCCTTCTTGGGATCTTCCTCCACGCCGTCGCCGCACTCATAGCACAGCCCCAGAGAGCACTGGCTGGGCGCATACTCCCGCTCAGCGGCCTTCCGGTAAAGTTCAAAGGCCTTCTTGTCGTCCTGCTCCACGCCCCAGCCGCGGGAGTAGCAGTCCGCCAACAGGTCGATGGCCCGCAGCCAGCCTTGGTCGGCGGCCTTTTGAAACCACTCCACCGCCTTGGCGTCGTCGTTCTCCACCCCGATGCCCCGGGAATAGCAGAAGCCCAGATTACACTGGGCGCAGGCGTCGCCCAGCTCGGCAGCTTTCGTATACAGCTCCACCGCCTTGGCCTTGTCCTCTTCCACACCGTCGCCCATCTCATAGCACAGGCCCAGAGAGCAGATGGACTGGGGATAGTCCCGCTCGGCGGCCTTCGCGTAAAGCTCGGCGGCCTTTTTGTCGTCGTGGGGCACGCCCCAGCCCCGCTGGTAGCAGTCCCCCAGCAGGTCAATGGCCCGCAGCCAGCCTTGGTCGGCGGCCTTTTGAAACCACTTGGCCGCCTCCGCCTCGCTGCGCTCCACGCCGATGGCCCGGAGATAGCAAAAGCCCAGATTGCACTGCGCCGCGGCCGAGCCAAGGTCTGCGGCCCGCCGGTACAGCTCCACCGCCTTTTCCTTATTCTCCTCTACCCCGTCGCCGAACTCATAGCACAGGCCCAGCGAGCAGATGGCGGAGGGGTAGTTGTCCTCGGCGGCCTCCTGATAGAGGGCCACCGCCTTGGCGTCGTCCTTCTCTACGCCCCAGCCCCGCTGGTAGCAGTCCCCCAGCAGATCCATGGCCCGCGCCCAGTGCTGCTTGGCGGCCTTCTGAAACCAGTAGACCGCCTGTTCATAATCCTGCTCCACGCCGATGGCCCGGAAGTAGCAGAAACCCAAATTGCACTGGCTGGGAGCGTGGCCCTTTTCCGCCGCCTGACGGTAATACTCGGTGGCCTTCCGTTGATCCTGCTCCACGCACTCGCCCATCTCATAGCACAGGCCGATGGAGCAGATGGCGGTGAGATAGCCCGCGTCCGCGGCCTTTTGATACAGCTCCATGGCCTTCTTTTCGTCCTGAGGCACGCCCTTGCCGTCCTTGTAGCAGTCGCCCAGAAAATCCAGCGCCCGCAGAGAGCCGCGGTCGGCGGCTTTCTCCAGCCATGTCGCCGCCTCCACCGCGTCAGCGGTCACGCCGATGCCGTTTAAGTAACACACGCCCAGATTGCACATGGCGGCGGAGTCCCCCGCGTCAGCGGCCTCCTTGTAAAGCTCAATGGCCTTGGGGCGGTCTTCCGCCACCCCTTCTCCCGCCTCATAGCAGACGCCTAGCTGGCGTTTGCCGGGGATGTAGCCGTTCTCGGCGGCCTTGGTGTAAAGCTGAAACGCCCGCGCCGGGTCTTTTGCCGTACCTGTACCCCAGCGCAGGCAGTCCCCCAGCACGCACATGGAGCGGTCGTGGCCGTCAGCCACCGAACGCTCCAAAAGGCGCACCGCCTCCTCCTCGTCCATTTCCACGCCCTCGCCGTTCAGATAGCACACCGCAAGGTCGCAAGTGGCGGGGGCGTAGCCCAAGTCGCTGGCCTGACGGTAGTAATCCACCGCCTTGCGGATGTCCGTCTCCACACCGTCGCCGTTCTCATAGCAAAGGCCCAGCTTTTCCAACGCCGGGGCGTAGTCCTCCTTAGCCGCCTCCCGGTAAAGCTCCAGCGCGTGGCCGGTGTCCTTCTCCACGCCCTCGTTGCCCCAGAGGAAGAAGTCGCCCAAGATGCACTGGGCGCGGGGGTAGCCCGCCTGCGCCGCCTTGGCCAAAAGCTCCAACGCCTGCTGCATATCCTTTTCCACGCCGTTGCCGTTTAAGTAACACACCGCCAGCGCGCAGTCCGCCGGGGGATATTCGTTCTCCCCCGCCTGACGGTAAAGCTCCGCCGCCCGCTCCAGATCCTCGTCCACCCCGGCGGCGTTTTCGTAGGCCAGCCCAAGATTGTAGATGGACGGCGGGTAGCCCTGCTCCGCGCCTTGGGTGTAAAGCTCAAACGCCTTGACGTACCACTCTTCCCGCTTGGCCGCATCCTCCTCGGCGTTGGCCTTGGCGCGATAGCAGCCCGCCAGCGCGTCCTGCGCCTGCATATCCCCCGCGTCGCCGGCCTGCTCCAGCCAGCGGATGGCCGCGTCCAGATCCCGCTCTACGCCGTCACCGGAGGCGTAGCGGAGACCCAGCATCCGCTGGGCCTCCACATCTGCCAGCTCCGCCCGCTCCTGAAGCTCCTTCAGCTCTTGGGCGTCCGCCTCCTTCTTCTTGTCAAAGGCCATTTGGATCAGCCCGGTGTTGAGAATGACCACGTCCTCCGGCTGCTTGTTCTGGCCTTCCTTCTCCTTACTCACTGGATCCATGTCCAAATTCCTCCTTTTGCCTTGGGGTTGCTCGAATCTTACTTCCCCGCCACGATGGCGGCGGTGTCCATGGCGATCATCAGCTCCTCGTTGGTGGGGATGATGAGGGTCTTGACCTTCGCCCCGGCGGCGGTGGCGTCCACCGCCTTGCCCCGGGCCTTGTTGGCCTCGGCGTCCAGCGCGATGCCCATAAAGCCCAGCTTCTCGCAAATCAGCGCGCGGGTGTCCGGGCCGTTCTCCCCCACGCCGGCGGTAAAGATCACCGCGTCCACCCCGCCCATGGCGGCGGCGTAAGCGCCGATATACTTGGAAACGCCGTAGCAGAACACGTCCAGCGCCAGCCGGGAACGGGGATTTCCCTCAGCGGCGGTGGCGTCCAGATCCCGGAAGTCCGAGGATACCCCGGAAATGCCCTGCACGCCGGACTTCTTGTTGAGAACGGTCTGCATCTCGCTCATAGTCAGGCCGTGCTTGTTCATCAGATACTCTAAAATAGCGGGATCAAGATCGCCGCAGCGCGTCCCCATGGCCACCCCCGCCAGCGGGGTGAAGCCCATGGAGGTGTCCACGCTCTTGCCGCCGTCCACCGCCGCCACGGAAGAGCCGTTGCCCAGATGGCAGGAGATGAGCTTCACCTCCTCAATGGGCTTGCCCAGCATCTTGGCCGCCTCTTGGGTCACAAAGCGATGGGACGTGCCGTGGAAACCGTAGCGGCGCACCTTGTCCTCCTCGTAGTACTCATAAGGCAGAGGGTAGATATACGCCTTGGGGGGCATGGTCTGGTGGAAGGCGGTGTCGAACACCGCCACCATGGGCACGCCGGGCATAACCTTGCGGCAGGCCTCGATGCCGATGATGTTGGCGGGGTTGTGGAGGGGGGCGAGGGGGATGCACTCCCGGATGGCGTCCATCACTTGCTCGTCGATCATCACCGAGCTTGCAAACTTCTCCCCGCCGTGGACGACGCGGTGGCCCACCGCGTCGATCTCCTTGGCGGAGGAAATGACCCCGTGGTCGGCGCTCACCAGAAGCTCCAACACCTTCTCAATGGCCTCGGCGTGGGTGGGCATGGCCACGTCCTCGTTGAACACTTCCTTGCCGTTGTTGGGGGTGTGCTTCAGGTGGCCGTCAATGCCGATGCGCTCGCACAGGCCCTTGGCCAGAACGTCCCCGTTGTCCGAATTGAGCAGTTGATACTTCAAAGAAGAGCTGCCCGCGTTGATCACAAGAATTTTCATGTTTTGCATTCCTTTCGTGATGGATCGTTTTCCCTTGCCAGAAGGGTGCGCGTCCGATATAATAGCTTTATTGTACTGCTTTTTTCTGTTAGGGGCAACCCCTTTTTTTGCCCTTTTCCGGGGAGGTGTCATCCATGGCCGTCATAGGTATTGTGGCGGAATACAACCCATTTCATGTAGGCCACGCCAAGCATCTTGCCCTCGCCCGCCAACGCTCAGGGCCGGATGCTGTTGTCGTGGTGTGTATGTCCGGCCACTGGGTGCAGCGGGGAGACTGCGCCGTGACGGACAAGTGGACGCGCGCCGCCGCCGCCGCGCAGTTCGGCGCGGATCTGGTGCTGGAGCTGCCCACCCCCCTCGCCATGTCCTCGGCGGAGACCTTTGCCCGGGGAGCGGTGTCCATTTTGACCGCCGCGGGGATGAACGCCCTGTCCTTCGGCTGCGAGACCCCTGACCCCGCCGCTTTGCAAGCCTTGGCGGACGCTCTGAACAGCCCTGCCTTTGACGGCGCCGTCGCCCCTTTGATGGCCTGCGGTCTCTCCTACCCCGCCGCCCGGCAAAAGGCCGCGGCGGCCCTCACCAGCCGGTCGACCGCCGCCCTTCTGGCCCTTCCCAACAACAATCTGGCGGTGGAGTACCTCCGCGCCCTGCCAAGGGGCGTGACCCCGCTTCCCATTTGCCGCCGTGGGATGCACGACGCTCCCCTTCCCGACCGGGATGATCCCTCCGCCGCCAGCCTCCGCGCCCTTTTGCGCGCCGGAGAGAGCGCCGACCTCTACCTCCCCGCCCCGTGGCAGGGGCAGGTCTATGACCTACGCCATCTGGAGCGGGCCATCCTCTCCCAGCTGCGAAGGATGACGGCGAAGGAGCTGGAGACCTTCCCCGACGCCGGGGACGGGCTGGCCCAGCGTCTTTGGAGGGCCGCCCAGACCGCCGCTTCTCTTGCCGAGCTGTGGAACGCCGCCAAGACCAAGCGTCTCGCCCACGCCCGGCTGCGGCGGGTGACCCTCCGCGCCGCGCTGGCTATTCCGCCGCCTGCGCCCCCCGCTTTCCTTCGGGTGCTGGCCATGACCCGCCGGGGGGCGGCGCACCTGTCCGCTCTGAAAAAGACCTGTCCCCTGCCGGTTATCACCAAGCCCGCCCGGCATAAGGACTTGCTGGCCGCCGAGGCCGCCCTCACCGACCAGTTTTCTCTGTGTGCCGGCCTTCCCGTTCCCTGCGGGGAGGAATTCCGCCATTCCCCTGTTTTGGTGGACGAATAGTGTTTTCCTTCGCCCTTTTTCGCCGGAAGCTATTGCCATCGGCGGGAAAGGGCGGTATACTACTTTTAATGTGTATTTTGGGGAGGCGGAAAACATGAACGTTATGGTCATCGGCATTGCCGGCGGCACCGGCTCAGGTAAAACCACCCTGACGGAAAAGTTAGTGGAGCGGTTTGGCCCAAGCGTGTCCGTGGTCAACCACGACAACTACTACAAAGCCCACGACGAGCTGCCCTATGAGGAGCGGTGCAAGCTCAACTACGACCATCCCGACTCCTTCGACACCGACCTCATGGTGGCCCACCTGAAGGAACTGAAGGCGGGCCGGGCCATCGACTGCCCCACCTACGACTACACCGTCCACAACCGCCGCAAGGAGACGGTGCGGATCGAACCCAAGAGCGTGGTCATTGTGGAGGGCATTCTGATTTTTGAGAACAAGGCCCTCCGGGATCTGATGGATATCAAGATTTTCGTGGACACCGACGCGGACACCCGCATTTTGCGCCGCATTATGCGGGACGTGAAGGAGCGCGGCCGCAGTCTGGACTCGGTGGTGAACCAGTATTTGACCACGGTCAAGCCCATGCACGAGCAGTACGTCCAGCCCTCCAAGCGGTACGCCGATATCGTGGTGCTGGAGGGCGGCCACAATTTAGTGGCGCTGGATATGATCATTCAGCGCGTCCAAGGCCATCTAAGCGCTCAGGCATAGGGAACTTTTCTTCCCCTTTCTCGTCCAAGGAATCGTTTGAAAGGAGTGCATACTGATGAAACAACGTATTACCGCTTCCCTTTTGGCTTTGGGCCTCACCGTGGGCCTTGCGGCCTGCGCCCCCAAGACTCCCGTCCCTGACGAGACCGTCTCCCCCTCTCCCGACCCCACCGAGATGGTCTCTCCCACCCCGGACGTGACCCCCGATCCCGACCCCACCGAGGGGGTTTCCACCCAGCAGCCCGACGTGACCGAGCTTCCCGACAAGGGCACGCCGCCCCCGGAGGTGACCAGCGCGCCCATCGGTGATCCTACCGCGCCCCCTGACACGGCGCAGCCCACGCCCACCCCGGCGGAGACCCCCGCTCCCGACCCCGCTGAGCCTTCCGACACGCCCTCCATCGCTGTCCCTGCCGCCAGCGAGGTGTACGCCGCGGTGTCCAAGTCCGCCGGGGATACCACCGCCACCATGGACGCCTCCTCTGTGATGGAAAACTTCTACGACCTCTCCGCTGACGATCTGGAGGACTATGTCCTCTACATCCCCGAGCTGAGCGCCAACATTGAGGAGATCTTCATCGCCCGCGCCAAGTCGGGCAAGGCGGGCACGGTGAAGTCCGCCTGTGAGAGCCGTCTGGCCCAGCTTCAGGAGGACGCGGACATGTACCCCGCCACCGGCGCTTATGTGGCGGACTACAAGCTGGTCGCTGAGGGGGACTGGGTCATCTTCTGCGTGTGCCCTGATTCCGCCGGGGCGGTTAAAGCATTTCAAAGTGCGGTAAAATAAGAGCACAACAAATGTAGGATGTGGTAATTTGGTCTTTTCAACTCCCTTTTTCCTGTTTTTCTATCTCCCCATCGTGCTGGCGGTGTATTATATTACCCCGCTGAAGTTCCGCAACGCCGTGCTGCTTCTGGTCAACCTCATCTTTTACGGCTGGGGCGAGCCGGTCTATATCCTCATCATGTTCGCCTCCATCGCCATTGACTACACCCACGGGATGCTGGTCACCCGCTGCAAAGCAAAGGGCAACGACAGGGGCGCGCGGATGGCGGTGGCGTCGTCGGTGATCTTCAATCTGGCCCTGCTGTTCTTCTTCAAGTATTGGAACTTCATCGCCGGAAGTCTGGCCGGCATCGGCTTGGGCTTTATGCCCATCATCGAGCGTCTTCCCCTGCCTTGGGGCGGGTCGATCCCCTTCGCCCTGCCCATCGGCATCTCCTTCTACACCTTCCAGACCATGTCCTACACCATCGACGTGTACCGGGGCGACGCCCGCGCCCAAACAAATATCGTCACCTTCGGCACCTTCGTCACTCTCTTCCCCCAGCTCATCGCCGGGCCGATCATCAAGTATAAGGATCTGGACGACCAGCTGGAACACCGCCCCCACTCCCCGGAGCAGTTTGCCGCCGGGGTACAGACCTTTGTGGTGGGCTTGGCCAAAAAGGTACTCATTGCCAACAACATCGGCTCGCTGTGGGACGCGATCAAGGCCACCGAGCTGGGCAGTCTCACCGTCGTGGGCGCGTGGCTGGGTGCGATCACCTGTATGCTCCAGCTTTACTTCGACTTCTCCGGGTACTCCGACATGGCCATCGGGCTGGGCCGGATGCTGGGCTTCGAGTTTATGAAAAACTTCGACTACCCCATGATCTCCAAAAGCATTTCCGAGTTCTGGCGGCGGTGGCACATCTCGCTGGGAAGCTGGTTTCGGGAATATGTTTACTTCCCGCTGGGCGGCAGCCGCCGGGGCATGGGGCGCACCTGCCTCAACCTGCTGATCGTGTGGAGCTTGACAGGGATCTGGCACGGGGCAAGCTGGAACTTCGTCCTCTGGGGGCTGTATTTTGGCGTGCTCATCCTTTGCGAGCGGCTGTTTTTAGGCAAGCTGCTGGACAAGCTGCCCGGTTGGGCGCAGCACGTCTACGCCCTCTTTTTGGTGACGGTCAGCTTTGCCATTTTCGGCGTGGAGGACATGGCCGTCCTGCCCGGCTATCTGGCCGCCATGTTCGGCTTTGCCGGGGGCGGCGCGGTCAACGCTACCACCCTCTACTATCTGCGTAATTACCTCCCGGTGCTGCTCATCGCCTTTGTGGCGGCCACGCCGCTGGTGACCGAGCTGGTGAAAAAGCATCTGGGGCTTGGTAAGTCTCAGGCGGGCAAAGTCCTGCTTCCCGTGGGGCTGCTGGCCGGGCTGGTGCTGTGTACGGCCTATCTGGTAGACGCCACCTACAACCCGTTCCTCTACTTCAGATTTTAAGGAGGTTGACACCATGACCAAGAAATATGCCATTTTCATCACCTGCCTGTTTGCCGCCTTTTTAGGGGTGTTCGCCGTCGCCAACGCGGTCACGCCCACCAAGGAGTTCTCCCCCATGGAAAACCGCGCTTTGGCCCAGATGCCGGAGCTGACCGCAGACTCCCTCTCCACCGGGGCGTTTATGTCCGGCTTTGAGACCTTTGTCACCGACCAGTTCGTCCTGCGGGACGAGTGGATCGCCCTCAAGGCCGGAGCGGAGTACGCCTCTGGCAAGCGGGAGAACAACGGGGTCTATATCTGCGACGAGCATACCCTTATCTCCCGCTTCGATCCCCCCGCCAACGACCGGGCCAAAAAGCGCATTGACGACAACTTCGGCTATGTGGAGAAGCTGGCGGGCCTCACCGACGCGCCGGTCTATTTCTCCCTCATTCCCGGCAAGGTGAGCGTGTGGGCCGACCTCCTCCCCGACGGCGCGCCCAACGACGACGAGGGGCAGTATATCGCCCGTGGCGCGGCGCTCCAAGGCCCGAAGTGGCTGGACACCAACACCGCCCTCAACGCCCATAAGGACGAGGCCATTTACTACCGTACCGACCACCACTGGACGACGCTGGGCGCGTATTACGCCTACGCCGCCTTAATGGAGGGGATGGGCCGCACTCCCAAGGCCCTGAGTGAGTTCGACCCCACCGTGGCCTCCGACCAGTTCTTCGGCACGACCTTCTCCTCCTCCGGGGTGCGCTGGTTAGAGCCGGACACCATCGAATTCTATGTCCCCCAGAGCGCCGCCACAGTGACCAACTACTTTGACGACAACCCCACGGAGGGCCAGCTCTACGACATGAGCAAGTTAGAGGAAAAGGACAAGTACGCCGCCTTTTTAGGGGGCAACAAGCCCCTGACGGTGGTTAAATCCAACGTCGCCCCGGAAGGCGCGCCCAAGCTCATGCTCATTCGGGACTCCTACGCCGACTCCCTCGCCCCCTTCCTCTGCTATCATTTCTCCGAGATCCATCTGGTGGACCCCCGGTACTATAAGACCTCCATGGCCCAGTATGTAAAGGACAACGCCATCGACGAGGTGCTGGTGCTTTACAGCGTGAGCAACTTCGTCAAGGACGGAAATCTGTTCGTATTAGGCATGGCGGCGAAGTAAACCACTGATTCTCTGTAGCCATAATCAAAACCGCCCGGCAGTCAGATGACTGCCGGGCGGTTGTTTATCCTCTGTGAAATCCCTTATAGCTCCCCACTTGGGTGATCCCCTCCGCCAGATCCTTGCGGTACAAGGGATCTGAGGGGTCAAGAGAGTTGATGTCGAAGCCGTCGCTCCCCGCCTTGCCGGTGGAGTGGAGGTATTTTTGTTGGCCCATATACATGGCCACATGGCCGGGGAAAAAGAGGAGGTCGCCCACGTCCATGTCCTCCTTGGGGATCTCCACCAAATCGAACTCCGGCTTGATGTGGGCGTCCCGATAGATGGTGATGCCGTTCAAAAGGTATGCCATGGACACCAGCCCCGAGCAGTCGATGCCCAGCGGGCTTTTCCCTCCCCAGCGGTAGTGGGTGCGCTTGTACCGCATCGCCGTGTCCACCAGCCGTTGGCGCAGCTCCTTTTCAGGCAGCGCAATGGGCTTATCGTAGTACGTGTCCAGCCAACTGGCGCGGACATAGCCCTCGCTGCCGTCGGGAAAGGACACCGCCTGCCAGCCGGTGGGCTTACCCGTCTCGGGGTCGGTCTCGGTTGGCTGGGTCACCGCCACCACCGCCCCCATAGGCAGGGTCACGATGGGCCAAGACTGCACCTTCGGGTGGTGCATCACGTCCACGGTGTTTTTGTGCATGACCACCTTCTTGGGCAGAGCCGCCCATTCCTCGGCGCACCGGTCTCCAATGGCCAGACAGCCCACCGGTGCGTAGCCCTCATAGCGGTACGGGGTCTTGACCTTCCAGTAGCCGGGGGTAGTCTGCTCCAGAACCTCCACCACCATGCCGAAGAGGGCCTCGTCCGCCAGCTCGCAGTCGTGGCGGGGCTGGGTCATCAGCGGACAGATGGGCGCGCTCACAACAGCTTTCATTCCAGCACCTCCAAGGTTTTCTTCCCCGCGTCCAGCCGCACCCGCGCCCCCAGCGGCAGAGCCACGGAGGGCAGAGAGTGGCCGCAGGGGATATGTTTCAGCACCGGGCATTTGAGACCGCCCAGCAGCTCAACGATCACCTCGTCCAGCGACAAGGTCGGCTTGTCGTCGGAGGGCACGCAGTCCGTCCAGTAGCCCAGCACCACCCCGGCGCAGGCGTCTAACTTGCCTGCATTTCGCAGGTGGGTGAGCATCCCGTCAATGCGGTAAGGCTCTTCCTCCACATCCTCCAAAAAGAGGATGCGGCCGGCAGTCTCTATCTCCCAAGGTGTACCCAGACCGGCGGCCACCAAGGAGAGGTTGCCCCCCACCAGCCGCCCCTCCCCCACGCCGGGCACCAGCGTCTCCGCCGCCCAGCCGTCGGGATAGGGCAGAACCTTCGGCCCGCCGCCGAAGATGGCCCAGCGAAGCTCCTCCATGGTAAAGGAGTCAATTTCCTGATAATATTCCGTGGAGGGCATCACCGTGTGCCATGTGGTCAGCCCCCGGTTGTTGAGGGGGATGTGCAGGGCGGTCACGTCGCTGTACCCGGAGAAAAACTTCCCCGTGGCGGCCATGGCGTCCAGATCCAGCATGGGGAGCAGCCGCCCCGCGCCGTATCCGCCCCGGATGGACAAGACCCCGCGGATGGCGGGGTCAAGAAATGCGTCCATCACGTCCTTCGCCCGCTGGGCGTCGGTTGCGGCAAAATTGCCGTGTCGGTTTACATAATAACAAGTCGGGTAGACCACAGGGTCCAGCCCCAGCGCCTTCACCGCGGCCACTGCCGACCTCAACCGCTCCTCTGGAACGGTAGAGGAGGCGCACACCAGAGCGATCTTGTCTCCCGGACGCAGATATGGAGTTGACATAATTATTTCCCTGCTTTCTTGCGGTAGCCGTCCAGCTCCCGCTCGTTGGCCAACACAAAATGTCCCGGCTCAAACTCCGTCCAAGCGGGCTTCTCCTTCTCGTAATGGTGGCAGGACGGGTCATAGACCACCAGCTTTTTATCCCGCTCCCGCACGGGATCGGGCATGGGAATGGCGGAGAGGAGGGCGTTGGTATAGGGGTGGAGGGGGTTGGTAAAGAGCTGCTCGCTGGAGGCCAGCTCCATGAGCTGCCCTTTATAGATGACCCCGATGCGGTCGGAGATGAAGCGCACCACCGAAAGGTCGTGGGCGATGAACAGATAGGTCAGTCCCCGCTCCTTCTGGAGCTTGGACATGAGGTTCAAGACCTGCGCGCGGATGGACACGTCCAGCGCGGAGATGGGCTCGTCGGCGATGATAAACTCCGGCTCCATAATGAGGGCGCGGGCAATGCCGATGCGCTGGCGCTGGCCGCCGGAGAACTCGTGGGGGAAGCGGCTGGCAAATTCAGGCAGCAGTCCCACATCCCCCAGCGCGCGGGCCACCTTCTCCTCCCGCTCCTCGCGGGTCAGGTTGCGGCCCAGATTCAAAAGGCCCTCGGAGACGATGTAGTCCACCTTGGCCCGCTCGTTCAGCGACGCCATAGGGTCTTGGAAGATCATTTGAATTTTGCGGGTGAGGGCTTTGTCCTCTTCGGCGGAGATCTTTCCCGAAATGCGCTTGCCCTGATACCGCACCTCGCCCCCGGCCACGGGGTTGACCCGGATGATGGCCCGGCCGATGGTGGTCTTGCCCGAGCCGGACTCCCCTACCAGACCGAAGGTTTCCCCTTTGTTGATATGGAAGGTCACCCCGCGCACCGCGTGGAAGGGGTGGCGGTGAGAGCCGAAGTCCACCCGCAGGTCGTCTACCTCCACGAGGGGCTGAGCGGTCACATTGGGTTCACTGGACACGGAGGCTCACCCCCTCTTCTTTCAGATGACGGATGCGCTCCGGGGCTTCCACCTTGGGGGCGCGGGGATCAAGAAGCCACGTGCGGGCCTTGTGGGTGGGGCTGACCTCAAAGAAGGGCGGACGCTCCACAAAGTCGATGTTCAGCGCCTTGGGATTGCGGGGGGCGAAGGCGTCGCCGCGGATCTCCACGAACAGGTTGGGAGGCGTGCCCTCAATGGCATACAGCGGCTCGCCCTTGACTCCCAGCTGGGGCAGGGAGGACAACAGCGCCCATGTGTACGGGTGCTTGGGATCATAAAAGACCTCCTCGCACTTGCCGATCTCCACGATGTCTCCGGCATACATGACCGCAATGCGGTCGGCCACGTTGGCTACCACCCCCAGATCGTGGGTGATATAGATGGTGGTCAGCTTATATTTCTTTTGCAGCTCCTTAATGAGACCCAAGATCTGGGCCTGAATGGTCACGTCCAGAGCGGTGGTGGGTTCGTCGCAGATGAGCACCTGAGGCTTGCAGGCGACGGCGATGGCGATGACCACTCGCTGGCGCATCCCGCCGGAGAACTCATGGGGATACTGGCCAAAACGGCGCTCCGGGTCGTCGATGCCCACGTCCCGGAGGGCCTCCACCGCGGCGGCGTGGGCGGTCTTCCCCTTCAGCCCCTGATGAAGCTCCACCGCCTCTTGGATCTGCCAGCCTACGGTTTTCAGGGGGTTCAGGGAGGTCATGGGGTCTTGCATAACCATGGCGATCTCCTTGCCCCGGATCTTGCGCCACTGGGCTTCGCTTTTCAGCGCCAGCAAGTCCTGATCCTTATACCGCAGCTCCCCGCCGGTGATCGCGCCGTTGGCGTCGGTGAGGCCCATAAAGGTCTTGGTGAACACGCTTTTCCCCGAGCCGGATTCCCCTACGATGGCCAGCGATTCCCCCTTGTAAACGTCCAGAGAGATGCCCCGCAGGGCGGTCATCACCTTGCCCCGGAGGGTGAATTTCAGCTCCAAGTCCTTGGCGGACAAAATCGGCTTTTCATCCATGGTTTTGCCCTCCTTAGTTGACATGGTTCTTGGGGTCGGCGGCGTCGGCAAAGGCGTTGCCGATGACGTAGAAGGAGATGGTGATGACAGCCAGTACCACCACAGGGAAGAAGAGCTGATACCGCAAGGACGCGCTGCTCATTACCTTGCGGCCCGCCTCCACCAGAGTGCCCAGCGTGGGGGTCTCCAGCGGGACGCCCAGCCCGATATAAGTGATGAACACCTCGTTGCTGATGGCGGCGGGAATGGCCAGCGCCATTCGCATGGTGATGATGCTCACTAAATAGGGCAGCAGATTCTTCACCATGATGCGCCAAGGCGGAGTCCCCAGACAGCGGGACGCCAGATTGTAGTCCCGGTCGCGGATGATGACCACCTGATTGCGGACGAACCGGGCGGTGGCCAGCCACGAGGTCAGGCACATGGCAAAGATCATCGTGCCCATGCCGGGGCGGAGGATATAGGAGATGATGACCACGATCAAGGTCTGGGGGACGTTGTCAAAGACGTTGTAAAGCTCGGTGAAGAAAAAGTCCAGCTTTCGGACATAGCCCCACAAAACGCCCACCAAAATGCCGAGGATCGCGTCCACGCAGGCCACGGCGAAGCCAATGAACAGGCTGTTGCGCGTACCCTCCCAGATCTGGCTCCACAGATCCTGCCCGATGGCGTTCGTGCCGAACCAATACTCCTTACCCGGCTTGATGTCCCGGGAGAGGTCTACCTTCACGACGGGGTTTCCGTTCTCGTCCAGCTTGGGCTGGCGGGTGAAGAGGTCGATCTGCACCTGTTCGGAATAGTAGATGGTGTTGGGCTCTTTTTCATAGGGCAGCAGCGGCTCTACAAAGGTGAAGAGCAGCGTGGCGACGATGATGAACAGGAAAAACATAGCCACGGCGTTCTTGCGGAAGGCCCGGATGGTGGAGCGCCAGTAGGAGTACCCGGAGTAGCCGCCCCGCTCCCCCGCATTGGGGTCGTAGGGGGCGAAGGAGAACAACTCCTTCTCGTCCACGGCCTTGGCATGGTCGTTCAGGTGTGCCGCCAATTCCTCGGTCTTGCGGTCTTTGAAGCGAAACAGAGCCATCAGCGGTCACCTTCTTTCTTGCCCAGAGCAATGCGGGGATCAAGGAGGGCCATAAAGAGGTCGCCCACCAGCAGGCCCAGAATGGAGATGGCGGCGTAGATGAGCACCAGCGCCTGCACCAGCGTGTTGTCCTGCCGCTGGATGGCCTGAACCAACAGCCCGCCCATGCCGGGGATGGAGTAGAGGCTTTCCACATACAGCGACCCCATCAGGGTGAGGATAATGGAGGTGGGGATGAACTGGGCCAGCGGAACGATGGCATTGCGGAACACATGGGCGCTGAAAATTTTCCCGCCGGACACGCCCTTGGCCCGGGCCAGCCTCACATAGTCCTTGTTGTTCTCGTCCACCATGTACCGCCGCAGCCACATGGCGTAGTAGGCGATGTTGCCCAGCGCCAGAGAGAAGATGGGCAAGATCCACGTCACCGGCTTGTCCGCATGGAAGAACATCTCAAAGCCGCCGGGGAGTTTAGAACCGTAAAATTGGATGAGCAAATGATAAATGGCGGCTGGGATGCCCTCAATAATGACCACGAACACCGTGCCCAGCTTGTCGCCGATCTTGAACCGGGTGCGGGTGGAGCGGGCCATCAGGATGCCCAGCGGCAGGCCCAGCAGCAGGGCAAAGCCCAGAGAGATCAGCCCCATCCGCAGGGACACGGGAACTTTGTCCGCGATGATGTCCAGCACCGGGCGGCCCACCGCGTACTTGTGGCTGACCCCCCAGTCGCCTTTGAATACGCCCTTCCAGAAGTTCAGCATCTGCACCGGGAGGGGGTCCTTCAGACCAAGCTGCCGCAGCCCCACGTTGATCTGGGCGGCGGAGAGCTTCTCAAAGTTTTCAAAATATCCCTCAATGGGCATAAGGCGCAAGAGGGAAAAGACGATGGTGATGATGATGAGCAAGGTCAACAGCGACCGCAAAAGCCGCTTGCCGATGTACTTCGCCATGCTGTGGCCTCCTTTGGGGAACTCTTTCTCCTTTACCCGCTCAAATCCGGCCAGATTTGGCCGGGAAAGATGCCCGGATTTCAACGGGGAAACGCCGGGGGAAAACGCAACGGTGGGAAGGCGGCAATTCTGCCGCCTTCCCGACCGGTGCTATTTCTTGGGTGTCACGCTCCCGTTGGACACGCTACGGCTCGGCTTCCCTCCGTCTCGGGCTACACCCGGCGGCTCTCGCCGCCTGGGCTTTCGCCCTCGCTCCAGTCCATCCGAGCCTGCGTGTCTACGGGTCGCGCTTCGCTTCTTACTTCGCGGCTTCCAAAGCCGCGACGCGCTCGGTCTGCCACTTCTCGTTCTCTTCGGTGAACTTGGCCATGTTCATAGGCTCTTCCAGCAGGTGCTGGTACTTATAGCGCTGGAGGGCCAAACCGTAGGGAGCGTACTCCCCTTCAAAGGCGTTGAGACGGGTGGCCACATAGCCGGTGAAGGAGATGGAATAGGGCACGATGATGGCGTGCTCGATGAGGAGGGCCTCCGCCTCGGCAAAGGCGGTGTAACGGGCGGCCTCATCGGTGGTGATGGCCTTGGCGGCGTCCACCAGACGGTAATACTCCTCCACGACGGCCTGCGTCTCCGCGCCCTTGTGGTCGCAGGAGGCGTTCGCCCCGTCGCCCAGCGTGCGGGAGGAATCCTGATTCATAAAGTTATAGGTGTTGTTCTTGCCAAAGGGGTCTGTCCAAGTCTGAGGATCGGCGTAGTCCGCGCCCCAGTTGCACTTCATCAGGCCGAAGTCGCCGGTGCGGCGGACAGCGCCCAAGAAGCCGGTGGAGGGGCCGGCCTCCACGATCACGTCGATGTAGTCCTTGCCCAGCGCGTTCTCCAGCTGCTGCTCCACCACCTGACACTCCTTATCCCAGTTGGTGGTGTCGGGGTTATAGCGCATATAGACCTTCACGGGGAACTTGCAGCCCTGCGCGGACAGCTCCTCCATGGCCTTGACCTTGTACTCCAGCGCCAGATCCACATCGAAGCTGTCGCCGTCGGTGTAGCCCTTCAGGGCGGGATACTGGGTGAAGTCCACGCCTGCGCCGCTGGCAAAGGTGGGCGGCGTGACGGTATTGTTCACGATGCTCTCCGGGTTCTGGGGATCTTGCACCGCCAGCGCGCCCACCCGGTCAAGGGCGTGCATGATGGACTGGCGGAAGTTCTCGTTGTTGACGGCCAGCGTCCAGTTGTCGGGGTCAAGGCTGGCGTCGAAGCGAGGCTCAAAGTTAAAGACGTAGAAGTAGGAGTAGCTCACGTTGGGACGGCTGGAGGACACCATGTTGTAGGTGTTGTCGTCGGTGAGCCAAGAGGTGAGCAGGGACGCGTCCAGCTCGGCGTAGTCCACCTCGCCGCGGATGAACTGCTCCGGGCCGATGGTGCCTGCGGTGGAGTTGTAGCGCAGCTCCATACGGTCGATGAACACGTTGTCCTTGTCCCAATAGGTGGGGTTCTTCACCAGCGTGCGGTGATCCTGAGGCGCAAACTCGCTCATCAGGAACGCGCCGTTGTAGAGAATGGTGTCCGGGCCGGTGGCAGCGCCGAAGTTCTTGCCCTGCTCGGTGAGAAACGGCTCATAGACGGGCATATAGCTGGAATAGCTCAGCACGGAGGGGAAGTAAGCGCAGGGGACTTCCATGGTGTAGACCAAGGTGTAGTCGTCGGCGGCCTTCACGCCCACGTCCTCCCACTTGACCTCGTCCACGACCGCGATCTCGTTGCCGTCCTCGTCCACGGTCTTTGTGCCGTTTTCGCTCTCCAGCAGGTAGGCGGTGTACTCGTAGTACGCCTGAGCGTTCTTCACGATGCCGTCATACATATACTGGTTGGCGGCCTCGTTCTCCGCGGTGTTGGAGTACTTGGCGGAGGTGACCCAGTCGTGGGCGGTGACGTCGCCGACCTCGTTGCCCTGATAGTCCACCCACTTCACGCCCTTGCGGATGTGGAAGGTCCACTCGGTGTTGTCGGCGTTGGCCTCCCAGCTCTCGGCCAGAGAGGGGATCATCACGCCGTAGCTGTCATACTCCACCAGACAGTCCACGGTGTTGGCGGACATCTGCAGGTCGTTGGTGTTGCCGGTGCGAAGGTAGTTGAAGGTGGTCACCTCGCTGGCGTAGAGCTGGCGGTAGACCTGCTGACCGGGAACATCGACCTTGTCGGTGACGGCGGGATCGGTTGCCGACGCGTCCGGGGTGGGCTTCACGTCATCCTTGCCGCAGGCGGCCAGAGCAAACACCATCGCCAAACACAGACACACAGCCAGCCATCGTTTCATGTTCTTCATCATGTGCTCCTCCTTTTCATTGTTCGCGCGGGCCGCTTTCTTGCAGCCTGTCCTTCGGTTGCCTCAAAAATGAATGGCGCAAGGGAGAAAATTTCAAATTTGAGAGGCCCGAAAGAGAACTTGCCAATTAGTTTACCACAGTTTTCACCTATTGTAAAGTGTTTCCCTAAAAACGCCACAGAAAAATGCAACCCGCGGCGGATAAAAATTCATAATATCTGTCACGGCCGCCCCTGATCGTCGGGGAACAGCACCCGGTAGTAGTCCTGCTCCAGCACCCGGGTGGAGTTGGTGAACATCCGGGCCACCTCCTTGAATTTTTCGCTGACGTAGCCCTCCGGCGGCTCGGCCGCCCCCTCCCGGGGGGTAAAGGTGTCGGTCTGGGAATTGTAGAAGCCCAGATCGGTGACAAAGCTGCGGTTGGACAGCACCGCCAGACCGGGATAGGTGGACAGGGCGTCGTGGCCCATGAGCAGCCGGGAGTCATATTCCAGCCCCATGAGGTTGCTCACCGTGGGCAGGATGTCCAGCGAGCAGACGGGCTTGGTGATGTGGACGGGCTCCTTCCCTTCCATGTCGCCGCTCCAGAGGATGAGGGTGGAGAGGTAGGTCTCGAAGTTCTCCTCCACCTCATGGCCCACCAGCTCGTTGATAGCGGACTTTTCCATGCCGTAGGGGTAGTGGTCTCCGGTGAGGACGATGGCGGTGTTTTCCAACTTCCCTGCGGCACGCAGCTCCTCAACGAGGTATTCGATGGCCTTGTCCAGCTCCATCTGGCAGGCCAGATAGGCCCGCGCCTCCTCGCAGAAGTCCTCGTGGCCCACCTCGTCGCGGTGCTTGGCGGACATATAGTTGCCCATGAAGGTGTAGAGCATATGCCCCGACACCGTCATGTAGTAGGTGTGGAAATGCTCGTCATTGATATATTCCGGGATGGTCTTTTCCATCATCTCCACGTCCGACTCCGGCCATGTCCGCTTCACCTCCAGCCCGTTGCCCAGCCCCTTGTAGTCATAGCCCATGTTGGGGTGGGACAAGTGCCGCTTGTAGTAGCTGTAGGTATGGTTGTGGTAGGCGCGGGTGGCATAGCCCTCCCCCCGAAGCTGGTTGCCCAGACAGAACTTCAGCCAGTTTTCCGACGAGCGGTAGAAGCTCCAAACCCCGGATTTGGGGATCATGGAGGTGTCCGCCACGTATTCTCCGTCGGAGGTGGACACCCACCACAGGGGGTTGTAGAACTCGTCGCACACGAAGCCCTCGTGGGCCAGCTTATAGAGGGTGGGGGTGGTCTCTTTGGTGATGGCGTAGCGGGAAAACCCTTCCGCCACGATGAAAATGAGGTTCTTCCCCTTCCACGCCCCGGTGTACTCGTTCTGCATGGTCACTTCCCTGCTGCCAAACCACTGGTGCATGGACTTCAAGGTGTCGCTGGGGGCGTTTTCCGCCAGCGCGGCAAAGTCGATGTCCATGGCGTTGGGCTGATAGACCACGGGGGTGGGCGTCGGTTCAGGGGTGCTGCCGCCGGAGCTGTCCGGCGTGGGAACAGGGGTCGGGGTGGGCGGCAGGGTGGCGATGGGGGTGTCCGGCATCTCCTCCACGCCGAACAAGAGCTGCTTGGCGTCCAGCCGCAGGGTGGTGAACAGCCCAAATTCCTCTGCCGTCTTTTCCGGGACGAAGCTGTACTTGTAGAGGTAGCTGGGGGACATTCCACCCTTGTGGTTGGTGGTGACCAGCACGGTGGCAAAGAGCTGGAGGGCCACCGCCGCCGCCAAAAGGATCGCAATGTGCTGTTTTTTCCATTTCAGCGACTTCATCAGCTTGCTCCCCGACGCCACCATGGCCACGAAAGGCGCCCACAGCAGGATCAGGATGTACCAGATCTTCCCCATGGCGGCAAGGATATCCCGCCAGAACTGGAGGGCGTCGCCGCCGTTGCCCACCGAGTAAAGGGTCAGGAAGGTGGAAAAGATGGTATAGTAAACGCTCTGGGCGCTGGCCCAAAAAGCCATGAGAGCGGAGACCGTGATGGTAAAGATCCGGCGGTAGCGGGGCGGGCCGAAGGTGACCAGCGCGCTCAAAAACAACCCGCCTGCCGCCGAAAACAGCAGCGTGTAGCCCAAGCCCCGGCCCAAGAACTGCCGCAGCAGGCCGATGCGGCAAATGACCTCCAGCCAAAACAGATAGCAGGGAAACCACAGCGCCGCCTGAAGCGCCTTTTCTCCGCTCCTGTCCCGCCGTTGACGCATGGGCCGGCTCTCTTCGCTCTCCATTCCTCGTCGCCTCTCTCTTTGTTGTCGCTCTGGTTTTGATAGCTATATATTATACAAATTTTCCATCCTCATGTAAAGTATATTGCCTAAAAAATAAGACATTCTTAAACACAGAAACACGCCCGCTGCCGGGCGAAAAAGGAGTTGACCCCCATGAAGAAAATTCTGGCGGCATTTGCCGCCGTTGCCCTTGTGCTGACCGGCTCTTCCTTTGCGGCCGAAACGCCCGCCGCGGCCTCCGGCACTGCCCTTACCGTCAACGCCGCCTCCGCCGTTTTAATGGAGAAGGAGACGGGACAGATCCTCTATGAAAACAACGCTCACGAACGTCTGGAGCCCGCCAGCGTCACCAAGGTGATGACCCTGCTTTTGACCTTTGAGGCGCTGGATGCAGGCAAGCTGACGCCGGATCAGCCCATCACCGCCTCCCGCCACGCCATTTCCATGGGCGGAAGCCAGATCTGGCTGAAGGAAAACGAGCAGCTCACCGTCCACGAGATGCTCAAGGCGGTGGCGGTGGTCTCCGCCAACGACTGCGCTGTGGCCTTGGCGGAAGCCATCTGCGGCAGCGAGGAGGCCTTTGTGGCCAAAATGAACCAGCGGGCCGCCGAGCTGGGCATGGCGGACACCAATTTCCTCAACGTCACCGGCCTCCCCGCGCCGGGCCACGTCACCTCCGCCTATGACATCGCCCTCATGTCCCGGGAACTGATCCTGAACCACCCGGAGATCCGCGAGTATACCACCATCTGGATCGACTCCCTGCGCAACGGCGCGTCCCAGCTGGTGAACACCAACAAGCTCATCCGCTTTTACGACGGCGCCACCGGCCTGAAAACCGGCTCTACCTCCACCGCGCAATACTGCCTTTCCGCCACCGCCGAACGGGACGGCATGGAGCTGATCGCCGTGGTGATGAAGTCCCCCACCCCGCAGGAGCGGTTTGACGGCGCCCGCGCTTTGTTGGACTATGGGTTTGCCAACTATACGCTGATGAACGTCTACCCCGATCAGGTTCTCCCTCCCGTCAATGTGAAGCTGGGCAAGCAGTCCACCGTCCAGCCCCTTCTGGCCCAGCCACCCCGCCTGCTTTTGGAGCGGGAAAAGGCCGCGCGGGTGGAGACCGCCGTCGATCTGGCTGAGGAGGTGCAAGCCCCCGTGGAGGAGGGGCAGACCTTGGGCCGAATGACCGTGCGGGTGGACGGCGTCACGGTGGCCGAGATCCCTCTGGTGGCCGACCGGGCCGTGGAACGGCTCACCACATGGGGCATCTTCCGCTCCCTGCTGCGCCCCCTCTTTCTGGCGGGGTGAGCCTTTTTGATGCGGAATGGGCCTTCGGACAGAACTCCTGCCCGAAGGCCCTTAAATTTTCTCCCAGCCCTTGACCCCGTAGGGTTTGAGGTATATAATGAGAATTCAGCCTGCGGGAAAGGAGGGAGCAGAAATGCCGGAGCAACATACCTTGGAAAGCCTCACCGAGCTGGTGGATCAAAAGCAGTACCGGGTGCTGAAAACCGCCTTGGGCGAGATGAACGAGGTGGATATCGCCGAATTTTTGGGCGAGCTTGAGCCGGAGCAGATCGTGCGGGTCTTTCGTCTGCTCCCCAAGGAGCTGGCCGCCGAGGTATTCACCTATTTGGAGGACAGCGACGATCAGGAGCGGCTGCTTACCGCCCTCAGCGACAAGGAGCTGCGGGAATTCCTTGACGAGCTGTATCTGGACGACGCGGTGGACATCATCGAGGATATGCCCGCCAATCTGGTCAGCCGCATTCTCCGCAATACCGACGCCTCCACCCGCAGCCAGATCAACCAGCTTTTGAACTATCCCAAGGACTCCGCCGGGTCGCTGATGACCACGGAGTTTGTCTCCCTCCACCCCAACGCCACCGTGGAGGAATCCTTTGCCCGCATCCGCAAGGTGGGCTTTGACAAGGAGACGGTCTACACCTGCTACGTCACCCAAAACCGCGCTTTAGTGGGCGTGGTGACGGTGAAGCGGATGCTTCTCTCCCCCTACGAGACCAAGATCTCCGACATCATGGAGACCAACATCATCTCGGTGAATACCCACGAGGACAAGGAGGACGTGGCGCAGCTCTTCTCTAAATACGACCTCACCGCCCTGCCCGTGGTGGATAAGGACGGCCTTTTGGTGGGCATTATCACCGTTGACGACGCCATGGATGTCATGGAAGAGGAGGCCACCGAGGACATCGAGAAGATGGCGGCTATCGTCCCCACCGACAAGCCCTACTTCCAAACCGGCGTGATCGAAACGTGGAAGCACCGTGTCCCGTGGCTGCTGCTGCTCATGGTGTCCGCCACCTTCACCGGGGCGATCCTCGGCATTTTCGAGAACGCCTTGGCCGCCAACGCCACCCTTACCCTTTTCATCCCCATGCTCATGGATACCGGCGGCAACGCCGGCGGTCAGGCCAGTGTCACCCTCATCCGTTCGATGTCTCTGGGAGACGTGGAATTCCGGGACGTGTTCAAGGTCATCTGGAAGGAGCTGCGGGTGTCCATCCTGTGCGCTCTCACTCTGGGTGGCGTGGTGTTCGCCAAGGTCATCTTCATCGACCAGAAAGGGCCTATGGTAGCGTTGGTGGTGGCGGTGTCCATCGTCCTCACCATCGTCATCGCCAAGTTAGTGGGCTGTACGTTGCCCATGCTGGCCAAGCGGCTGGGCTTCGACCCCGCCGTGATGGCCTCCCCCTTTATCACTACGGTGGTAGATGCGTTGTCACTGCTGGTCTATTTCGCAGTGGCGACCCATTTGCTCAATTTGTAAGCAAACGCACAAAGAAGGAAAGGAGTTTTCTCATGAACGAGAATGAACTGAACCCTCAGCCCCAGCTTGAACCCCAGCCCATGGAGCGCAGCGGCGAAACTTTGAGCCGTTACACCGCCCAAGCCTTTTTGTGGATGGCCCTCGGCCTGTTGGTCACCTTCGGCGTCAGCATCGTGGGCTACGTCACCCTGCTGCCCCTCTACATTCTGGCGATCAACGAGTACGCCCTGATCGTGCTCACCGTTTTGGAGCTGATCGTGGTGATCGTCCTCTCCGCCAAGCTCCATTCCATGCCCATCGGCGCGGCGCGGGCGCTGTTTTTGGTCTACGCACTGCTCAACGGCGTGGTGTTCTCCACCTACTTTTTCCTCTTTGAACTCTCCAGCATGGTGCTTGCCTTTGGCGCGGCGGCCCTTTACTTCGGCGTGATGGCTGCGGTGGGCTACTTTGCCAAGGTGGACTTCTCCCGCATCCGCAACCTCCTGTTCGGCGGACTGATCTTCCTTGTGGTGTTCGGCCTGCTGTCCATGTTCATCCCCGCGCTGGCTATGTTTGACCGCATCGTGTGCCTCGCCGGCATCGCCATCTTCATGCTCTACACCGCTTACGACACCCAGAAGATCAAGGCCTTCTACTACGGCTTCCAAGGGGACGACGCCATGCTGGCCAAGGCGTCCATCATCTCCGCGCTGAACCTCTATCTGGACTTCATCAACCTGTTCCTCTACCTCCTGCGCTTTTTGGGGAAGCGGAAGAACTGAACATAAGGCGCACAAAAAAGCGGACGCCGGCGGCGTCCGCTTTTTTTGCACATTTCTCACTCCAACACTGCCCCTCTTGCAGCGGAGGTGACCTGCTTGGCGTAGCGGGCCAGATAGCCGGTGGTGACGGCAGGGGGCTTGGGCGTCCACTTGGTCTTTCTCTCGGCCAAGGTGTGGTCATCCACCAGAAGGTCGATCCTGCAATTGGGGATGTCGATGGCGATCTGATCCCCCTCCTCCACAAAGGCAATGGGACCGCCCTGCGCGGCCTCCGGGCAGACGTGGCCGATGGACGCGCCCCGGGTCGCCCCGGAGAAGCGGCCGTCGGTGATGAGGGCCACTTCCCTGTCCAGCCCCATACCCGCGATGGCGGAGGTGGGGTTGAGCATCTCCCGCATCCCCGGCCCGCCCTTCGGGCCTTCATAGCGGATGACCACCACGTCCCCGGCCTTGATCTTGCCCTCATAAATGGCGGCGATGGCGTCCTCCTCGCTGTCAAAGACCCGGGCCGGGCCGGTGTGGGTCATCATCTCCTCCGCCACGGCGGACTGCTTCACCACGCAGCCCTCCGGGGCAAGAGAGCCTTTCAGCACGGCGATGCCGCCATAGTTGGAGAAGGGCTTGTCGATGGGGCGGATGATGCTCTCGTCCCGGTTGACCACGTTCTCCAGATTTTCCGCAATGGTCTTGCCCGTCACGGTCATCAGGGAGGTGTCCAGAAGGTTTTTCTTGGTCAGTTCTTTCATCACGGCCCACACGCCGCCCGCGCCCTCCAGATCCTCCATAAACGTGTCCCCCGCCGGGGCAAGGTGGCAGAGGTTGGGGGTTTTGCGGGAGATCTCGTTGGCCATGTCCAGATCCAGCTCTACGCCGCACTCATGGGCGATGGCGGGGAGGTGGAGCATGGAGTTGGTGGAGCAGCCCAGCGCCATGTCAATGGTCTCGGCGTTGTGGAAAGCGGCGGCGGTCATAATGTCACGGGGGCGGATGTCCCGCTTCACCAGCTCCATGATCTGCATCCCCGTGTGCTTGGCAAGGCGCAGGCGGTGCGACCACACCGCCGGGATGGTGCCGTTGCCCCGGAGGGCCATGCCCAGCGCTTCGGTGAGGCAGTTCATGGAATTGGCGGTATACATTCCCGAGCAAGAGCCGCAGGAGGGACAGGCGTTCTCCTCAAAGTCCTCCACCCCTGCCTCGTCTAACTTCCCCGCCTTATAAGCGCCCACGGCCTCAAACATATGGGAGAGGCAGGAGCGGCGGCCGTCCGCCAGTTTTCCCGCCAGCATCGGCCCGCCGGAGCAGAAGATGGTGGGCACGTTCACCCGCGCCGCGGCCATGAGAAGGCCGGGGACGTTCTTGTCGCAGTTGGGGATCATCACCAGACCGTCAAACTGGTGGGCCATGGCCATGGCCTCGGTGGAGTCGGCGATAAGGTCGCGGGTCACCAGAGAGTACTTCATCCCGATGTGGCCCATGGCGATGCCGTCGCACACGGCGATGGCGGGGAACTCCACCGGCGTGCCTCCGGCGGCGCGGACGCCCGCCTTCACCGCCTCGGCGATCTTGTCCAGATTCATGTGGCCGGGGACGATCTCGTTGTAAGAGCAGACCACCCCGATGAGCGGCCGCTCCAGCTCCTCCTTGGTGTAGCCCAGTGCATAGAACAAGGAGCGGTTGGGGGCGCGCTCCACGCCCTGCTTCACGTTTTCGCTTCTCATGGAAACTCCTCCTTACTGCGCGTTGGAAATATCCGTACCAAAATACTTCTGGGAGAGCTGAGAAAGCGTCCCGTCCGACCCCAGCTCGCCGATGGCCTTGTCGATGGCTTCCCGGAGGGCGCGGGTCTCCTCCCCCTTCCGCATGGGAATGGCGACGCTGTCCGCGGCCGAAGCCAGACAGGCGATCTTCAGGTCTGCCTCGGGGTGCTGGGCCATGTAGTCGTAATAGGTCACCTCGGCATTCAAGGTGGCGTCGATGCGCCCGGAATAGAGCAGCTCAAAGGTGGCCGCCAGATCGTCCACCCCGGTGACTTCCGCACCATAGGAGCGGGCGGTCGCGGCATAGGTGGAGGAAATGGTGTTGGCGGTCTTTTTGCCCTCCAGATCCTCCATCTTGGTGATGGAATCATTGTCCCCCTTAACGATGACCGCCATGCGGTCATAGGCGTAGGGGGTGGAGAAATCATACTTTTCCGCCCGGTCGGAGGTGACGTTCACGCCGTTGACCATGATGTCGTACCGGCCCGCGTCCAGTCCGCCCAGAAGGCCGTCCCACTCGCCGGTGACAAAGCTGGCCTCCACGCCCAGCTTTTCGGCAATGGCCTCGGCCACCTCCACGTCGTAGCCCACCAGATCACCGTCCTCATTCACATACGTCCACGGCGCCCACGTTCCCTCCATGGCGACCACGATCTCGCCCCGCTGCTGAATGTCCGCCAGCAGGTCGTCCTTCTTCCCTCCGCTGCACCCGGCCAGCAGGGTGATGCACAACGCCGCTGTTCCCAGCAACGCGATCAGCTTTTTCATGTCGTTTCCTCCTTGTGTTCCATGCTGCGAAGGAACGCCTTCATCCGTTCCTCCCTTGGGTTGTCAAAAAAGTCCTTGGAGGGGGCGGTCTCCACCACCGAGCCGTCCTCCATAAAGACCACCTTGGTGGATACGTTCCGGGCGAAGTTCATCTCGTGGGTGACCACCAGCATGGTCATTCCCTCCTCCGCCAGCTTCCGCATCACCGCCAGCACCTCGCCAATCAACTCCGGGTCAAGAGCGGAGGTGGGCTCGTCAAAATAGATGATCTCCGGGTCGGTGGCAAGGGCGCGGGCGATGGCCGCGCGCTGCTGCTGTCCCCCGGAGAGCTGGGCCGGATAGTGGTCTTTCCGATCCAGCAGCCCCACCCGCTCCAAGGCCCGTTCCGCCTTGGCCCGCGCTTCCTCCTTGGGCATTTTTCGGGCGGTGACCAGCCCCTCCATCACGTTCTCCAGCGCCGTTTTGTTCAAAAACAGGTTGTAATTCTGAAACACGAAGGCCGTTTTTCGGCGCAGGCGCAGAATGTCCTTCTTGTTCATGCGGGCAAGGTCGAATTCCTCGCCGTCAAAGACAAGCGCCCCGCTGTCCGCCCGCTCCAAAAAGTTCATGCACCGAAGAAGGGTGGTCTTTCCCGAACCGCTCGGCCCGAGGATGGCGACCACGTCCCCCTGCTCCACGCTGAGGTCGATGCCCTTCAAGACCTCCAGCGTTCCAAACCGCTTTTCGATCCCCTTCACGTTCAGCATCATACCGCCGCCTCCTTTCCCTCATAGGCGGACAGCTTTCTCTCTCCCCAGCTCTGGAGCTTGGTGAGTACCGTGCAGAACATCAGGTAGATGACCGCCGTCTCCAGATAGAGGGCCAGCGGCTCATAGTAGATGGCGTTGATCTGCTTGGTGACCATCATCATCTCGGTCACCGTCACCACCGACACCAAGGAGGTGTCCTTCAGCATGGCGATGAGAGAGTTCGCCAGCGAGGGGAAGGCCGTCCGCAGGGCTTGGGGCAGCACGATGCGGCGGATGACCTGAAGATAGCTCATGCCCACGCAGTATCCCGCCTCCAGCTGCCCGGCCGGAACGGACTCCAGCGCGGCGCGGATGATCTCGGCGGCGTACGCCCCCTCGTTGACGGAAAACACCAAGATGGCGGCGGTAAAGGGCTGGATGACCACCCCCACATGGGGCAGGCCGAAAAAGACCACAAAAAGCTGCACCAACAGGGGCGTGCCCCGGATGACCCAGATGTAAAAGCGGCAGACCTGCTTGAGGCCCTTGACGTCCGCAAACTGCACCAGCGCCACCGCCACGGCGATGACCATCGCCAGAGAAAAGGAGATGACGGTCAGGGGAATGGTGCGGGTGAGGCCGGGGATCAAAATTTTCGGAAAGGAATCCACTAAGATTCCTAAAAGACGCTGATTCAAGTGCTGTGTCCCACCTTAACGTTACAGATTCTCAAAATTCATGCGGAGCGTCCACGTTCTGCTTTCCCCGGGGGCGAGCAGAACCGTGCCGGGCCGCTCCATCAGGTCGTGGCTCTCGCCGATGTAGCCGCTCCACGGCTCAATGCACACAAAGCCCGGGATACCCGGCTTGCTCCAGAGGAGGGTGGTAAACCACCCCTTGTTGTCCACCTCGATGTACTTTCCCGTGGGGACGTGTTCCAGACGCGCCCAGTCGCCGCCGCCGTAGATGTCCATGGAATCATCGTCAAACGCGCTGCGCTCCATGGGGATCACCTTGCCGCTTGCAAAGCGCACCACATACTCTTCGATGTCGCTCCCCTCCACAAAGGGGCAGTTGAACGCCGGGTGGAAGCCCATCTGGGTGGGCATGGGCCGATCCGAGCGGTTGGTGGCGGTGCAGACGGTGAGGGCCTTCTTCCCCTCTACCTTGTGGGTGGTGCGGAGAGTAAAGGCCCACGGCCAAACCTCGTCCCCCTCGTGATCCATGCGGAAGGTCATCTCGCTGCCGCTCCGGGCCTCCAGCTCATGGTTTGCCTCGCGGGCAAGTCCGTGGCGGACGGAGGAGTGATGGCGCACGCCGTCTAACTCATATTCGCCGTCCTGAAGCATCCCGCACCACGGGAAGCACAGCGGGGCATGACCGGCCCACACCTTCGGATCGCCGCCCCAGATCAGCTCCTTGCCCTCTGCGGTGCGAATGGCCATCAGCTGCGCGCCCTCGGTGGCCGCCGTCAACGTCAGGCAGGCATTTTGAATGGTATATTTCATGGCCTTTTCCCTCCTTGAATCGTTCCTGTGGAAATACATATCCTACATTGTACCACTCCGCCGTTTTTTTGACAACACCTTCCTGTCTCCCCTTGACTTCCCCGTTCCACCTTTGTTACAATGAATCACCAAACACACCGTCCGCACTTGGGAAAGGAGGCTCTGCCATGGCGCGCCGCGACGGGTTTTCATCCTATCATCCTCTGGTCAATTTTTTCTTTTTTGCGCTGGTGATCGCCTTTTCCATGTTCCTGATGCACCCCGTCTGCCTTGCCGTCTCCTTTTTCTGCGCCGCCGCCTATGCCCTCTGTCTGAACGGCAGAAAGGCCCTGCGGCTTCAGCTCCGCTTCTTGCTGCCCACCCTTTTCTTCACCGCCGTCCTCAACCCCGCCTTCAACCATAGGGGGGTCACCGTCCTCGCCCATCTGCCCTCGGGAAGCCCTCTGACGCTGGAGAGCGTTCTCTATGGGTTGGCCGCCGCCGTGATGCTGTGTACGGTGGTCAATTGGTTCACCTGCTACACCGCGGTGATGACCTCGGACAAGTTCGTCTATCTCTTTGGGCGGATCATTCCCTCCCTTTCGCTGGTGCTTTCTATGACCCTGCGCCTGATCCCCCGTTTTCGCCAGCAGTTTCGCGTGGTGCGTCAGGCCCAAGCCTCCATTGGGCGGGACGTGTCCGCCGGAGCGCTGCTTCAGCGACTCCGAAACGCCGCGGCCATCCTCTCCATTCTTATCACTTGGTCGCTGGAAAACGCCATTGAGACCGCCGACTCCATGAAAAGCCGGGGCTATGGCCTGCCCGGACGCACCGCCTTTTCCATTTACCGCTTTGACGCGCGGGACAAGGCCGCGCTGGTCTGGCTGACCCTCTGCGGCGTCGGTCTGGCCCTCGGCTGTGCCGCCGGCGGTTTTGCTTGGCGGTATTTCCCCGCAGTGGAGGGGACGGGGCTTTCTCCCCTGTCCCTGTGTCTCCAACTGGGATATCTGGCCCTCTGCCTGACCCCCCTCATGCTCAACGGAAAGGAGGGGCTGGCATGGAAACGCTCACGCTGCGCGGCCTGACCTTTACCTATCCCCGGCGTCCGCAGCCCGCCTTGAACTGCGTCTCCCTCAGCCTTCAGCCGGGAGATTTTCTCGTCCTCTGCGGCCCTTCCGGCTGCGGCAAGACCACCCTTCTGCGCCAATGCAAGACCGTCCTCACCCCCCACGGCGTCCGCACCGGGGACATCCTGCTGGACGGCAGGCCGCTGGAGGAGTATGACCTGCGCCAACAGAGCCAGTCCATCGGCTTCGTGCAGCAATCCCCGGACAACCAGCTTGTTACCGACAAGGTGTGGCACGAGCTGGCCTTTGGGCTGGAAAGTCTGGGCTATGACACCCCCACCATCCGCCGCCGGGTGGCGGAGATGGCCTCCTTTTTTGGCATTCAGGGGTGGTTTTACAAGGATGTCGCCGACCTCTCCGGGGGACAGAAGCAGCTTTTGAATCTGGCCGCCGTCATGGCCCTCGGCCCGCGTATTCTCATTTTGGACGAACCAACCTCCCAGCTCGATCCCATTGCCGCCGCCGATTTTTTAGGGGTCTTGGGGCGGCTCAACCGGGAGCTTGGCGTCACCGTCCTTTTGAGCGAGCACCGGCTGGAGGAGGCCCTCCCTCCGGCCAACCGCGTGGCTGTGATGGATCAGGGCGCGATCCTCACCGTGGGCACTCCGCAAGAGGTGGGGCAGGTGCTGAAGGCCCAAAACCACCCCATGTTTTTTGCCATGCCCACCCCCCTGCGGGTGTGGGCGGCGGTGGACAGCGGCCTGACGCCCCCCATCACCGTCCGGGAGGGGCGGGACTGGCTGGCCCGATATGCCGCCGGCCACCCTCTGCTGCCCTTGCCTGACCCGCCGGCGTATGCCTACCCGGAGGCCCCCGCCGTCTCCTGCAGGGAGCTGTGGTTCAAATATGAAAAGGACAGCCCCGACGTGCTCCGGGGCTTGTCGCTGGAGGTCAAGCGGGGCGAGATCCTCGCCCTGCTGGGCGGCAACGGCACGGGCAAGTCCACCCTCCTCAAGCTCTTGGCAGGGCAGGAAAAGCCCTACCGCGGCACGGTGGCGGTGAACGGCCGGGTGGGTGTTCTGCCCCAAAATCCCCAAGCCCTTTTTCTCAAAAAAACCGTCCGGGAGGATCTGTTTGCCCTTTGCGGAGACGAAGTCCGCGTGGCCCGCGCCGTCTCTCTTTGCCGTCTGGAGAGTCTGCTGGAGCGTCACCCCTTCGACCTCTCCGGGGGCGAGCAGCAGCGCGCCGCGCTGGCCAAGGTCTTGCTCCTTGAGCCGGAGATCCTGCTGATGGACGAGCCGACCAAGGGGCTGGACGCAGAATTCAAGCGAACCTTCGCCGGTATCGTGCAGGCCCTTGCCGCCCGGGGGGTGACCGTTCTCATGGTGAGCCACGACATTGAGTTTTGCGCCGCCTACGCCCACCGCTGCACCCTGCTGTTTGACGGCGGCGTGGTCACCGAAGGTGCTCCCCGCGCCTTTTTCTCCGGCAACAGCTTTTACACCACCGCGGCCAACCGCATGGGCCGCGCCCTTGCCCCCGAGGCGGTCACCGCCGACGACCTGATCCGCCTCTGCGGCGGCGTTCCCACCCCGCCTCCGCCGTTGCCGGAGGATATCCCGTCCCTGCCCAAGCCTCCCGGCGGCGATGTCACCGCCGGGAAGCCCGCCAAGCTCCCGTGGTGGCGCAAGCTGCTGGGCGCGGTCTCCGGGGCGGTGGCCCTCGCCCTGCTTACCCACTTTGCGGGCCTCACCAACCTCTCTCCTCTCCTTGCCGCCGTGGGACTGACCAACCGGGCCGCCCGGCAGATGTGGCTCTACGGCATCTTTTACGCCTCCCTCTTGCTCTGTGCCGTTGCCCTGACCCAGCGGCCGATCCGCTCCGCTGAGCCAACCAAACCGCCGCCGGAACGGCGCAAGCTCCCCCGCCGCACCGCCGCCGGGGCTGTTTTGACCCTGCTGCTTATCCCTCTGACCCTGTTCGTGGGGCAGGTCTATCTGGGCGGCGGGAAGTACTACTTTATTATGCTGTTGGTGCTGCTGGAGGGGATGCTCCCCTTCTTCCTCGTCTTTGAGGGACGCAGACCCAAGCCCCGGGAGCTGGTGGTCATCGCCGTGCTGTGCGCCGTGGGGGTGGTGGGCCGGGCCGCGCTGGTGATGCTGCCCCAGTTCAAGCCCGCCGTAGCCCTCACCATCATCTCCGGGGTCGCCTTCGGCGGGGAAACGGGCTTCTTGGTGGGCGCGGTGACCATGCTGGCGTCCAACGTTTTGCTGGGCCAAGGGCCATATACCCCATGGCAGATGTTTGCCGCCGGGATCATCGGCTTTTTGGCCGGGATCTTGCACCGTATGGGGCTGCTGCGGCGCACCCGGCTCTCGTTGTGCATCTTCGGCGCGCTGGCCACCCTGCTCCTCTACGGCGGGATCATGAACTTCCAGTCCGCCCTTCAGGCTTCTCCCGACGTGCTGAATGGGAAGATCGTGCTGGCTTACTGCGCCAGCGGCTTCCCCATGGACTGTATCCACGCCGCCGCCACTTGGTTCTTCCTCTGGATCGCCGCCGAGCCAATGCTGGAAAAGTTAGACCGGATCAAAGCCAAATACGGCCTGATCGAATGACCGGGGCAAAAGGAAGCGGCTGACCGTTTGGTCAGCCGCCGGTTACGTTTACGGTTATACATAATAGGGATCGGGCTTTAGCAAAAGGGCAATGAAGTCCACTATAACCCCAACGAAGAATAGACCGCACGTAAAGCAGTACAGAATCCCCATGCCTATCTTTCCCTCATAGAATTTATGCCCGCCCAAGTAACCCAGAAACAGGCACAGCAGGATCGCCACCCACTTGCTTTTGGGCTGTCCCATCACCACAGGAGCAGCCGTCTGCTTTTGTACCTGCGTATTGGTATTGGTGTTGTTGTTCGCGTTGTTGATAACAATATTAGGGGTCGCGGCGGCCATCTGCTCCACCTGACAGCCACATAGCGGGCAGATCACTGCCTGAGCGTCGATACTCCCTCCGCAGTGGCTGCAAAACTTTGTGGGCCGCTGCGCGGTTGCCTGTGCCGTCCCCTGTCCTGCACTTTCGGATCGTGTTTCTTCTACGGGTGCTACCGGAGCAGTCCCCTGCTCGTGGATGTTTTCTCCTTCCATATTCGCCTTGCTCTCCTTCTTTAGTTATCTTTGGGATAATATGAGAATACCACAACCGATAAGATAATGTCAATAGTCATTTAAGGGATGAGGTTGATGTTGTGCGGTTGTTGAAATTGGACGGTCGGTGCAACGTGTGCGGAAATGTTGTACGCGAGGCGCGGGAGGCTCTGGACTTATCCCAAGAGCAGTTGGCCGCGCAGGTGCAGTTACGCGGCCACTCCTTGACCCAGAAAGCTATAAGCCGCATTGAAGCAGGCGAGAGGGTCGTACCGGATTACGAAATCCCTCTGCTTGCTGCCGCATTAAAAATTGACCCTCTGAGGCTTTTGGGCCTTGAAGATAAAACCGGCGGCTGACCGTTTGGTCAGCCGCCGGTTTTATTCCTCGGTCTCTTCACATTTCGGGATCGGGCCGTCTTTTGCTTCAAAATCTCGCACACACTGCCGCACCAAGTAAAGCAGCTGCCCGTTGATGGAGCGTCCCTCATAGTTCGCAATGTAGCGCAGCTTGTGATGCAATTCCGGGTCGATCTCCAATCCCAAATGCTTGTTTGCCTTGTTTCGCATAAGCCACCTCAAAGTAAACTTGTATCAAGTATGCCAATTCACTCTTTCACGCTCAAATAGAAATCCAGCGTCCGAAAGCCCCGCTCTAATTGGGTGGTCAGGTAGTCCGACGCCAAATTGGCAAACCGCCCAAGCTCCTCGGCGGGCAGGCGGAAGGCAAACAGCCGCTTGGGGTCGCCGGAGACGATGTGCCGCATGGCAGCCAGCATCTCCGCCGTCAGGGTTGCGCCGTCGCCGCAGGCGGCACAGCTCACCACCCCGGCGGTCAGATCAAGCCGGGGGTCTCGCGGCTCTTCCCCGCACCGGCTGCAGCCGTCCAGCAGGGGCGCGTACCCGGCGATGGCCATGCACTTCCAGTCAAAAACCGCCCGGACAAGCTCCGGGGGCTTTTTTAGAGCGTCCAGCGCGTAGAGGCTGTTGAGGAGCAGAGACAAAAGCTCCGGGTTGTCCTCTCCCTCCACCGCCACTGCCTCGCACACCTCGGCGAAGTACGAGCCGAGGGCCAGCCGGGTCAAGTCCTCCCGCACCCCGCGAAACTCCTGAAGGGTCGCCGCCTCTTGGAGCGTCCAGCGGCCCTGATACTCAAACCATGTCATTTCAGAGTAGACCAAAAGCTGGCTGCCCGCCGCCAAGGGGCTGTTTTTGCGGCGGCAGCCCCGGGATTTGACGGTCACCTTCCCCTGCCCTTGGGCCAGCACGGTCAAGATCTTGTCCGACTCCTTGTACTGCACCTCCCGCAGGACGATGCCTTGGGTCACGATATGCACCCTTACTCCTCCCGGTAGCCGAAATTCTGCACTTGGGTCAGGCTGGCGCGCCAGTTTTCCTTCACCTTCACCCACGTCTCCAAAAACACCTTCGCGCCCATGAACCGCTCCATGTCCTCCCGGGCCAGCGTGGAGATCTTTTTCAGCATCCCGCCCCTTTTGCCGATGATGATGCCCTTGTGGCTCTCCTTTTCGCAGTAGATGGTGGCCTCGCACTCGATCACGTCGTCCCGGTCACGCTGGGCGAAGCGGGTCAGCTCCACCGCCGTGCCGTGGGGCACTTCCTTATCAAGACACAAAAGCAGCTTTTCCCGCAAAATCTCCGCGCACACCTGCCGCTCCGGCTGGTCGGTGGTCACGTCATCGGGGAACAGCGCCGGGCCGACGGGGAGAAGCTCCATGGCAAGGGCGGTCAGCTCCTCCAAGCCCTCCTTCGTCTTGGCGGAGATGGGCATGACGGCGTGCCATGTGTGGGCCGCACCGTAGGCCGCCATGACGGCGAGCAAGTCCTCCTTCTTCACCGTGTCCACCTTGTTGATGACCAGCACCGCCGGCGCGCCGAGGGACTTGATGCGGGCGATCAGCTCCGCCTCCGGCTCGCCGATCTTGGCGACGGGTTCAACGAGGAGGAACACCCCGTCCACGTCGGCCACACTGTGGCGCACCACTTGGGTCATGTACTCGTCCAGCCGGGAGCGGGCCTTGTGCAGACCCGGCGTGTCCAGCAAAACAAGCTGCCCCTCCGGGCGGTTGACCACCCCAGTGATGCGGTTGCGGGTGGTCTGGGGCTTGGGGGAGACGATGGCGATCTTCTCCCCCACCAAGGCGTTGGTCAAGGTGGACTTGCCCACGTTGGGCCGGCCCACAATGGAGATCACGCCGCATTTTTTGTCGCTCATAGGTTTTCCCTCATTTCTTCAGCGGTTGACTTCCCGTTTGTCGGTGCGGCTGCGTCCTTCTGCGTTAGCTTCCTCTCATTTCGCAATGCTTTCAATCTCTCCCTATTTTGTCCTGCCGCCCGACCCTGAGCGGCGGCCCGATTATTTGCGGGATAACCCCATGAAGGGCCACAGTCTTTATGCTTTTTACCAAGGTCTCCGTCCGGGCCTCCAAAACGAATGTCCTTCTCATGCCGCGTTTCTCTTCTCCCGCAGCCCCTCCAGCCTACCCATCACCGCAGTCACGAGCCAGTGGAGGATCTGGGCCATCAGGCAGGAGAGGGTGACGGTGGCGATGACCGTCAGGGGCATCCACCAGAGCCTTTGGTGGGCGGCGGGGACGGCTGCGATGAGCTTGGGATAGACGAGCTGGTCGGCGATATAGGACACCAGATACATCCCCAGAGACAGCGCCGCCAAGCGTTCCACCAGCCATTTGAGGGGCTTGGGGGCGGACTTGACCTTGACCAGCGCGGAAAAGAGCAGTCCCGCCTGCACCGTCAGCGACCAGCTCCCCCAGTTGTCCTCCGGCATCCAGCTATACACACCGCCCTTGGCGTTATAGTACCCCGCCGCTCCCATCAACGCCGCCAGCGCGGCCCAACCCAGCAAAAGCTGCCAGCTTTTCGCCTTGAGCGGATGCTCCCGCAACCACGCCCCCAGAACATAATAAGTCAGGGGGTAGATGGTCACCCACCACTCGGGCAATATCTGCCCCCAGTGGTTCACCAAGCCGGGCAGGGCGGTCATCACAAACAGCGTCAGCACCAGCGCTCCCTTGGCCTTGTCGTTCAGGGCCTTCCACGCGGCATTCACAAAGGGGCTGAGCAAAAACAGGCCGATATACATCTCGATGTACCACGCGTAGGGCGCGGCGGAGAAGTCCAGCACCCGCCGCACCATCCCCAGAGGGGACATGGCCTCGTGAAGCACCGCCGCCCGAAAGACCAGACATGCCGCAGCCGCCCCCAAGTAGGTGAGCAGCACGGGCAGAAGCTTGAAGTAATAGCTCTTAGACCACTCCCGGCGGATGCAGGTGTACCCCGTCAGCACCAGAAACAGCGGCACGCAGGTCATGCACAGCGCCCGCACTATGCAGGCCAGCAGCATGGCCTTTCCCGCCGCAGGGGTCTGGTAAAAGCCGTTGTTGAGGAAAAAGTGGACGCCGAGCACCAGCACCCCCGCCACCGCCCGCGTCAAATCAAGGCCAAAGTCCCGCTTGTTCCCTGTCTGTTCCATGTTCCTCACTTCTCTCTGGGCAGCCCCAAAATCTCCATGATGGCTTCCTCCCGCGCGCGCATCCGGGCCTTCATCGGCCCTTCGTCCAGATGGTCATAGCCCAGCAGGTGCAAAACCGAGTGAACCGCCAGATAGGCCGTCTCCCGCTCCACGCCGTGGCCGTATTCCGACCCTTGGGCGCGGGCGCGCTCTAAAGAAATACACATATCCCCCAAGGGCACAAGGCCGGTGGCGGGGTCGGCGTCCTCCGGCGAAGGCTTGTCCCCCGGCGACAGTTCAAACATGGGGAAGGACAAAACGTCGGTGGGGGCGTCTATGTCCCGCATCTCCCTGTTCACCGCCCGAATGCCCTCGTCGTCCGTCAAGAGAACGTCGACTTCGCAGGGCACGTCCACCCTCTCGGCATCCAGCGCGGCGGGAATCACCCGCGCCAGCAGGGCCTCCACGGGATTGGTGTCCTCCGCCACGTCGGCAGAAAAAATGATTTGGTGGTTCATTTCTTTGCCCTCCGCTTTTCGTCGTCCTCATAAGCCTTGATAATGCGCTGGACGATGACGTGGCGCACCACGTCCGAGCCGGTCAGGCGGCAGATGGCGATGTCCTCCACCCCCTTCAGAACCCGCATGGCCTCTTTCAGCCCCGACTGCTTGTCCGGCGGCAGGTCGATCTGGGTCACGTCGCCGGTGATGACGATCTTCGAGCCGAAGCCCATGCGGGTGAGGAACATTTTCATCTGCTCCCGGCTGGTGTTCTGGGCCTCGTCCAGAATGATAAAGCTGTCATCCAGCGTGCGGCCGCGCATATAGGCCAGCGGGGCGACCTCAATGTTCCCCCGCTCCAGATATTTCTGGTAGGTCTCCGGGCCGAGCATCTCAAAGAGCGCGTCGTAGAGGGGGCGCAGGTAGGGGTCTACCTTGGATTGCAGGTCACCGGGGAGAAAGCCCAGCCGCTCCCCCGCCTCCACGGCAGGGCGGGTGAGGATGATGCGGTTGACCTGCTTGTCCCGAAAGGCGGCCACGGCGGCGGCCACCGCCAGATAGGTCTTGCCCGTGCCCGCAGGGCCGACCCCCAGCGTGACGGCGTTTTTGGCGATGGCCTCCACATACTTCTTCTGGCCGATGGTCTTGGCCTTGATGGGCTTGCCCTTGGCGGTGACGCACAGCACGTCGGCGGCGATCTCCCCGATCTTGTCCTCTGCCCCGGCCCGCACCAGCTCCAGCACATAGCGCACCGTCTGGTCGCTGATGGTCTCCCCCCGGGCGGAGAGGGCCAAAAGGCCCTGAATGGCCTTGACCGCCAGCATCACGTTTTCCGGCTCGCCGGAGACCTTCAGCTCGGAGTCCCGGGACACCACCGTGACCCGGAGATTTTCCTCCAAAATGCGGATATTCTCGTCAAACGAGCCGAAGAGGTTCACCGCCTCCTCCATGCGCTCCATGCTGATACTCTGTTCAAACATCTTTTGTGTCTCCCTTTATTCTTCAATGGTAATTCCAATTTCCTGTTCGCACTCCGCCAGCAGCGTGACCACCAGCAGACCGTTCTGCTCCCGCACGCTCCAGTCGGTTTTCAGTACCTCTCCCTTCTCCGCCAGCGCTTTTAGCCGTTCCTCCAGCGCGGCGCGGAGGATGACCTCTCCCTTTTCCACGTCGATGGGGGTCTGGGTCAGGGTGTACTCCCGGCACACCTCCCGCCGCAGAGAGAAGGGCAGCTCCCGGCCGTCGGGCAAAGCGGGGGTATGGTATTTTGTTATTTTATCATACCTCCCATAGGAAATTCCACCCCCCGGTGAAATTTTTGCCGTCCGCCCCAAAATTTCCAGACTCCACCGGGTCTTTTCCCGCCCGGTGTATTCCTTGGCCTGCGCGTTTAGGGGGATGGCGGCCTTCAGGGTGTGCCATGTGCGCGCCCACACCTTTCCCGTGGCCCGGACGGTCATACCCCCCATGTCGATGGTGCTTCCCTCCGGCTCGACGAAGTCCACCCAGCTTCCGATGAGGGTATCTCCGGCAACCACCGTATCCCCCTTTTCCACCAACTGCTGGCCGCGGGTGGCCTGAACCTTGGTGATGATGCCGGGGTATTTGGCCGCGATATGGGCGGGTTCGTCCTCCTCCATCAGCTCCGGGCGGGGGTCGCCCTCCCGCACCAGCACCTCCGCCACCATCCCGTGGAGGTTGATGGACATCCATGACAGCTCGGGCAGCTCCAAGATCACCTCGTGGGAGATCTGCCGGGTGTCCAGCCCCGGCCCGAACGCCCCCGGCCGCACTCCACGGGCGCGAAGCTGGGTAAGGATCGCCCCGGTGGGCACTTTCACGTTTCCCGACACCCGCACCGTCACCACAAAGCGGCTCAGCACCGCCACCACCGCGATGCACGCCGCCATTCCCACCCAAAAGGCATACCGCCGCCGCAGCTTCCAAGCCGTTCCCGTCAAACCGCCCCGGCGCAAGAGCCGCACCTCCCACTGGCCCTTCTGCCCCAAGGCGGTGACGCGGCCCGCGTCCAAAAAGGCCACCCGGCACGTCCAAGTGACCTCGTCCCGCCGCTTGGCCCGCCAAAACCCGATGCCGTCGCGGGCGCAGCGGTTGAAAAACTCCTCGCAGTTCGCGCCCTGAACCTGAACCTCCGCCCAGCCCCGGATGGCGTTGGCCGCCTTTTGCATACGCTCCCTCCTATTCCAGAGACACCGAGAAGATCTGCCCCGTAATGAGCAGCTCCCCCGCGTTCATCACCTTCAGCTCCAGCTCCAAGCCCTTCACCCGGATGGCCACCTTGCCCCCGCCGATGTGGATCTCGCCGGGATCGTAGGCCAAAATGCCGCGGTGGTTCTCCACCCGCAGCTGTTTGTCGCCTATCAGCTCAATGAGCGGCAGCCCCGCCACCGCGTCGGCGGGCAGATCGAATATCTGGGCCAGCTTTTCCGTAAATCCCCGCCGGCGCACCTTTCCCTCCATGTCCACACCCCCGTCCCAAAACCTTATGCGCCTTTGGGGGCGTTCATGCGTGCATAGGGTCAAGCCGTGGGCGCATAGGGTGCGGAGAGGTGATCCCTATGCTCTGGCGCATCGTTCGTTCCCAAAAGACCCGCGACCTTTTCTTCGGCCTTGCTCTGGCGGTGACCACCGCCGGGCTGATGGTTTTTCCCCAAGAATGTCTCGCCGCCGCAAAGACCGGCCTTGCCCTGTGCGGCAATGTGATCCTCCCCTCCCTGTTCCCCTTCTTCGTCTTGTCCTCTCTCGTGGTGGATCTGGGGCTGGCGGGCTATCTGGGCCGCGTCCTTGAGCCGGTCATGCGCCCCCTCTTTCGGGTCAACGGCTCTTGCGCCTCGGCGCTGGCGCTGGGCTTTATCGGCGGCTATCCCGTGGGGGCGCGTACCGCCATTTCCCTCTACCGGCAGGGCCAGTGTACCCGCGCAGAAGCCCAGCGGCTGCTGGCCTTCTGCAACAACTCCGGCCCTGCCTTTATCCTTGGTGTGGTGGGCGCGGGGGTGTTCCAAAGCGGCAAGCTTGGCATCCTGCTCTACCTCATCCATATGCTGGCCTCCTGTCTCGTGGGGCTGATCTTCCGCTTTACCGGCCCGCGGCAGGAGGGAGAGGGCCGCGCCGCCCCCACCTTTCAGGCCAAGCGGTTCACCGCCGCCTTTACCCAAGCGGTCACCGGGGCGATGACCTCCACCCTCAACATCTGCGCCTTTGTCCTCTTTTTCACCGTGATGCTGCGGCTGCTGGTGCTGGCGGGGATCATCCCCGCTCTGGCGGGGTTTTTGGGCCGCGTGTTCACCCCGCTGGGCTTTGACGAGGGGTGGGCCGCCAAGCTCCTCACCGGGCTGGTGGAGCTGTCCTCCGGCGTGGCCGGGCTGACGGGCAGCGGCCATCTGGCGGGCCGGGCGGCCATGGCGGCGTTTATGCTGGGGTGGGCTGGGATCTCCATCCACTGTCAGGTGCTCACCTTTCTGGCCGACTCCGGCCTCTCCCCCGGCACATACTTTCTCGGCAAGCTCCTCCACGGCGGCGTTTCCGCCGCGCTGGTGTGGCTGCTGGCCCGTTTTTTGCCCCAAGGGCTGCCCGTGGGGGTGGTGCTGGCCGACCGGGTGGACGCCATCGCCGCGCTGGATTTCTCCTCCGCCCTCACCGCCTCTACCGTGGCGGCTTGGTGTCTTTTATTGGTATTTTTCCTTTTTTCGATTTTCTGTGGCAAAAAATCCGGAAAGGTGGTATAATACCTCCAACGATTTTTGTTGGGAGGGTTCTGCCCATGCTGTTTGAAGAGAAGATCGACCCCCGCTGCGTCTACTGCCGCCGGGGCAAGCCGTTGGACGACGGGCAGATCATCTGTCCCAAGCGGGGGATCGTCTCCCCCGGCAGCTCCTGCGGCGCGTTCCAATACGACCCCCTCAAGCGCGTCCCGCCCCGCCCCGCCGCCCCCAAGCTGGATCTGCCCCAAGAAGATTTTGAGCTGTAACGGATCAAATAGAAAGGGACGCTTATCGGAGCGTCTTCGTATCTTTAAATAGGATCGCGAGGTGAGCAACAATGCCCAACACAAAAGCCGTTCGCTTTATTGATCTGTTTGCAGGGATCGGCGGCATTCGTAAAGGCTTTGAGCTTGCCTGTGCCGAGCGGGGGCTTTCTGCTCAATGTGTTTTTACCTCTGAGATCAAGGCACACGCCATAGAGGTCTTAAAGCAAAACCACCCCGGCGAAGTGATACACGGAGACATCACAAAAATCAAAGCAGCCGATATCCCGGACTTTGATTTCCTGCTGGCCGGCTTCCCCTGTCAGGCGTTTTCCGCCGCAGGCAAGCGGTTGGGGTTTGAAGATACACGGGGAACTCTGTTTTTTGATGTCGCACGTATTCTCAAGGAAAAGCAGCCCTATGGCTTTGTGCTGGAAAATGTGGAGGGACTTGTTAACCATGACCGCGTCAACAAAAAAGACAAAATCGGCAAAACCCTTTCCACGATCCTGCAGACGCTCGACGACCTTCAGTATCAGGTCTCGTGGCGGGTATTGAACGCCAAAGATTTTGGCGTTCCCCAAGACCGCAAGAGGATCTATATTGTTGGCACGAAAAAGGCAAAACCCAATTTAGAAAAGTTCACACATTCAAAGAAAGCGCTGAATGCGATCCTTGAGCGCGATATGCCCCTCTCTGACAGCGCCTTTGTCCACCTTGTTTTGAAGCACTACTCCATTGAGGAACTATACGGAAAATCCATCAAGGACAAGCGGGGCGGCGCGGACAACATTCACAGCTGGGACATCGAATATAAAGGCCCTGTTTCTGCGGCGCAAAGAGAGCTGTTGAATCTCCTGCTCAAGGAAAGGCGGAAAAAGAAATGGGCCGCGGAGTTCGGCATTGACTGGATGGACGGGATGCCCCTGACGATCGACCAAATACGGACATTTTATGGCCATGCTGATTTGGAGGCCATGCTTTCCGATCTTGTGGCAAAAGGGTATCTGAAGCTGGAGCATCCTAAAAAGAAGGTTGGAAACAGGAGAGTCCAAGATACCGCCTTGCCAAAGGGCTACAATATCGTAGCCGGAAAAATGTCCTTTGAGATCAGTAAGATCCTTGATCCACAGGGCATTGCGCCCACTCTCGTAGCCATGGATATGCAGCACCTGTTTGTGGCGGATGGCAAGGGACTTCGGACGTTAACACTGCGGGAAGGGCTTCGCCTGTTTGGCTATCCTGATACATATCGTCTGGAGACAACGTTGGAAAACGGATACGATCTTTTGGGAAATACCGTTGTTGTCCCCGTCATCAAGGAAGTGGCAGGCCGCGTTTTAGATATATACATTGAGGAGGTGTTGAAGCAATGAAGCTGTCGGCGAAAGACGTTTATCAGAAATTACTGCTTGAAGATAAAATACTTGAATTGGATGGACAAATCAAATTTTTCTTTGGTGACGTCGATATTATCGTCAAGCAAAAAGATGTTGTCGGGAATATTATTCAAGAATGGCTGCAAGGCTGGTTGGACAAGCGAGGCATTGAGTACGCCCCCTCGGAAAACACCCAGATGCCGCCGGATTTCTTTCTCGATCCCGGCGACCTGACCAAAAATTTGTTAGAGGTAAAAGCGTTCAATCGTTCCGCCAGTCCCGGCTTTGACATTGCGGACTTCAGAATGTATGAGGAAGAGATTATAGAAAAGCCCTATATGCTTGATGTGGACTATCTTATTTTTGGCTATGATATGAATGAGAAAGGTGTTGTCACCATTAAAAACCTTTGGCTAAAAAAGGTCTGGGAGATCACCCGGCGCATGGCTGAATGGCCAATCAATCTTCAAGTGAAACAAGGTGTCGTCCATAAGATCCGCCCCGGTGTTTGGTACAGTCCGGCCAAAGGAAACTTTCCGATGTTTGCTTGCCTTGAAGATTTTATTGCCGCCATCGAAGAAGCTGTTTATCAGAATCCGAAAACTCACCATAGCGCGGCAACGTGGAAAAAGAGATTTCTCGACAGCTATGAGCGTCATTATGGCAAGAGACTTCTTATTCCCCGCTGGAGCGAAATCGAGGATAAATACCAAAAGGCATCGACTTAATTTAACAAGACAGAGCAAGACAGAGGAAGACAGAGAGACGGTTCTTTTGTCTTGGCGCTTTCTCGAAAAGGCAATAAAAAAGGACGATTCCTCGCGGAATCGTCCTTTTTGATGGCGTTTTTGCTTTACTGCTTCTTCTTGCTGGCCTCGCGCATCCGGGCAGCGTGATCCAGCAGACGTTTCCTCAGCCGCAGGGACTTGGGGGTGACCTCCAGCAGCTCGTCGTCGGCCAAAAACTCCAAGCACTGCTCCAAGCTCAGCGTCTTGGGCGGCACCAGCCGCAGGGCCTCGTCCGAGCCGGAGGCGCGCATATTGGTGAGCTGCTTTTTCTTGCAGACATTCACCGTGATATCCTCCATCTTGGGGCACTCGCCCACGATCATCCCGGCATAGACGGGCACGCCCGCGCCGATGAACAGCACGCCGCGCTCCTGCGCGTTGAAAAGGCCGTAGGTCACGCTCTCCCCCGTCTCAAATGCCACCAGCGAGCCGGTGGAGCGGCGGGTGATCTCCCCTTTCATGGGGGCGTAGGAGTCAAAGATGGAGGCCATGATGCCCTCCCCCTTGGTGTCGGTCAAAAACTCGTTGCGGTAGCCGAACAGGCC
>CAJUAS010000007.1 GCA_910584395.1 uncultured Oscillospiraceae bacterium
CGGGGGCCCGCTTCTTGCATTCAAATATTTCAGGGAAGAACGACCACCAAGCCGTTTTGTGCGGATGAGGACACATCTGCGCCGGTCATGCGAAGGGTAAAGTCCGCCTCACTGCTTTTCAGCTCTTCCGACAAAGCGAAAAAGGCGGTGCAGGGAAGCTCATACCATGTTTCACCGTTATTCTGAACCTGCGCGGGATAATCACTGAGGAGTCTGCCGTCCTTCAGGGTCAAGATGCCGCAGTAAACAGGGGATGGGACACCCTGAGCAAACAGTATGGCCGGTACATTCTCGCCGTCGGCCAATTCGGGGTGTGGCTCTGGAACTTCCTCATCAAAAGCTGCAATGCCGAAAGCACAAGACTCCTCGCTTCCATCTTCGGTAAGCACGGCTTGCTTCGGAGCGGAAAATGCCATACGCGCTGAAGCCATCAAGGGAAGGGAAACATCGTTTTCCTGGCCTTGGTATGCATTGACTTCCGCGCCCATATCCGCCTCGTCCGCAACACGGACGGCATTCGTGCCGTCCGTCACTGTGCTGCTTTCTTCTGCTCCTTGTCGAATGCTCTTGGCGCTGTCAGAGGAGGGGTTCGCCGACACGGCATTTACATCTACGATGTCATTTTTGACAGAGTCAGGCGGCGGTGTGGCAGGGGAGGAAGCCAAAGTTGCGAGGTCAGCGGGAGAAGACCCCACCGCACTTGCGTCGGTGAAAACAGGGTATTCCTCGTCCTGTGTGGTATGGTCGCCCGAACCCGTCTCTTCCGTCTGGCTGGGAGGCACGGTGTTTCCAGTGGAGGGAGAAACGGCAAGCCGGGGCAAATGCCACGCCGCCAACGCCACCAGCGCAAACGAAGCCGCCATTGCAGTCCAGCGCCGCCAATGGATCGGAACGACTTTTCCTTTATGGAGAGCGGTTTCTTGCGCGGGCAGGTTTTGCAGGATCTGTTCGCGCAGGGCAGGGGGCGGCGCGGCATCCAGCCCTTCACAGGCGGCGTGAATGGAGATTAGCTCCTCCAGCAAGGCCCGGCAGGCGTTGCATTGGGCCAGATGGCGGTCTAATTGGGCCGCTTGATCGGCGGTCAGCTCGCCGTCCAGCTTGGCAGATATCAGCTCAATGGCAGTTTCACAGGTCATAGGCCGGGCCTCCTTTCTTAACATTCTGTTCATATAGACGCGGCGGGATAGGAAAAGTTCCCATCCTCAAGCAGAATTTTCCGAAGGGCCAGCCGCGCTCTGGAAATACGGGATTTTACCGTCCCCTCCTCGATGCTGAGTACCTGAGCGATCTCCCCGTAGCTCAAGCCGTTCAGTTCCCGGAGAACCAACACCTGACGGTGCTCGTCAGAGAGTTTGGACAACCCCCGGTGGACGGCCTCCTGAAGCTCCCGCCGCTCCGCTTCGCTCTGGGGCGTGAAGCGGTGGTCTGGAAGATCCAAAACCCGCTGTTCCTCCTCGTCCTCCACGGACAGGGAGGAGACCGCAATGCTGCGTCGGCGTTTTTCTTTGCGGAGAAAGTCGATGGTGGCATTGGTCGCCAAGCGGTAGAGCCATGTAGAAAATTTGCTGTCCTGATGAAAGGAGGGAAGTCCCCGCCAAGCATTGAAGAAGGTCTCCTGCGTCAGCTCCATGGCATCTTCCGGAGAGCCGGTCAGGCGCAAGGTGAGACCGTAAACCTTGCCCTGATGGGCATCCAGCAGCAGGGCAAAGGCGTCCTCATCTCCCTGCTGGGCTTTGGCGATCAAATCGGCTTCGGTCATGTGGTCTCACCTCGTTTCTTTGGTAAAATCGCAGCCTTGTCAGGATAGGTCGCGCAAGATCCCTTTTGTGCAGCGTTCCAGATCCTCCAGTGTTTGCGCCTTGCAGAGTTCGGCTTTCCAATAGCCGGAGTGGGGAACGCCTTTCAAGTACCAAGCATAGTGCCGACGTGCTTCCAGACAGGCGATCTTCTCTCCCTTGACCTCCATGGCAAGGCGGAACTGCTCCATAGCTGTGTCGCACCGTTCTTGCAGGGTGGGAGGAGGCGGCAGCGGCCGGCCTGCCAGCACGGCAAGCGCATCCCGGAATATCCAAGGGTTTCCAAACACGCCGCGCCCCACCATCGCCATGTCCGCGCCAGTATAGCGCAGGATATGGGCGGCGTCCTCGCCGGAAAAGATATCACCGTTCGCCATCACCGGGATATCCAGCGCCGCCTTCACGGCGCGGATGGCGTTCCAGTCCGCCCGTCCGGCATACATCTGCGTTCTGGTGCGGCCGTGAACGGCCACCGCCGCCACGCCGGCATCCTGAAGCGCCAAGGCCACCTCAACGCAGTTGACGCTACCCTTATCCCAGCCTGTGCGGAGCTTGACCGTCACCGGGACGCCCTTTGCACCGCGGATCACAGCCCGAGCCACCCGGGCGGCCAGCGCGGGGTCGCGCATAAGCGCGGAACCGTCCCCGCTTTTGACCACTTTGGGAACAGGACATCCCATGTTGATATCCAAAATGTCCGGCCGGGCTTTCTCCAAAACAATGGCGGCGGCTTCCTCCATACAGCCGGGATCGCTCCCGAAAAGCTGGACGGCGGCAGGGTGTTCGTCGGAAGCCAACTGCATCAGCGGAATGGATTTTTTGTCCTGATAGCACAGAGCCTTGGCACTGACCATCTCGGTGACAGTATAGGCCGCACCCATCCTGCGGCAAATGGTGCGGAAGGCCAGATCTGTTACTCCGGCCATAGGAGCAAGAGCCAGAGGAGCGGCGATCTCAACCGCGCCGATCTTCATCGCAAATCCCCCTTGACCATTGAAATAGCGTATACGCGTTCATCTTACCATACCTTCGACATTTTGGCAAGAAGCAGGTGGGGATTGGCTTGACTTTACAGCGAAAAACGCCTAAAATAGCGGAAAGAAAGGAGGGGACGGTATGGAGCTGACAGCGGGGTTTGACCGCGCCATTGCCTGCGCTTTTACCGGGCATCGTCCCCGCGCCCTTCCTTGGGGAGTCAACGAAGGAGACCCCCGGTGTCTGGCGGCAAAGGAACGGCTGGATGAGGCGGTGGTGCGGGCCTATGAGCTGGGCTACCGCCACTTTATCTGCGGCATGGCGCAGGGGGCTGACCTCTATTTCGGGGAGGCGGTGGCACGCCTGCGGCTGATCCATCCCGATTTGACGCTGGAGGGAGCGGTGCCGTTTCCAGAGCAGTGCAAACGCTGGCCCTTGCCTGATCAGCGGCGCTATTACGACCTGTTGGACAGGTGCGACATGGAAACGCTGATCCAGCAGAGCTATACGCCCCAGTGTATGCACCGGCGCAATCGGTACATGGTGGATCACTCCTCCCGGCTGATCGCTTTGTATAACGGGCGGGGAGAGCGGGGAGGCACTCTGTCCACGCTCCATTACGCCATGGAACAGGGCGTGGAGATTGACATTGTAGAGATATTAGATTAAAATATAAAAAATCGGCAGAGAGGAGGTGGACGCCATGCAGGCAAGTCTCATTTTAGAGAACGGCGCAGTGTTTTTGGGACAGTCCATCGGCGAAGTGGGAAAACGGGTCTGTGAGCTGGTTTTCAACACTTCTATGACTGGTTATCAGGAGATATTGACCGATCCGTCTTACGCCGGGCAAGGGGTAGTGATGAGCTATCCTCTCATTGGCAATTACGGCGTCAACGAGGAGGACAACGAATCGGGCAGACCGTGGGCGGAGGCGTTGATCGTCCGTCACCTTTCTGCGCTGGGAAGCAATTTCCGCTGTCAGGGAAGTTTGGACAGCTATTTGAAACAACATCATATCGTCGGCGTGCAGGGTGTGGACACCCGGGCGCTGACTCGTATTCTCCGATCTCAGGGAACCATGAATGGTATGATAACCTGTGGATCGGATTTTTCTGTGAAGGAGGCTCTGGAGGAGCTTCGTACATACCGGGTGTCCGGGACGGTGGAGCGGGTCACCCGCACCGCACCGGAGGTCTTTTGCGCCCAAGGCGAAGAACGATTCAAGGTCGCTCTTCTGGACTTCGGCGTCAAGCAAAATATGATCACCTGCCTGACCAAGCGGGGATGTGCGGTCACGGTTTTTCCCGCTCACACGCCGGCGCAGGACATTCTGTCCGGCGGATTTGACGGGGTTATGCTGTCCAACGGCCCGGGCGATCCCGCAGACAATGTGGAGATCATTGGGGAAGTCCGCACCCTTTACGAGAGCACGTTGCCCATTTTCGCGGTATGTCTGGGCCATCAGCTGCTGGCGCTTGCCACCGGGGCGAAGACCCACAAGATGCCCTTTGGCCATCGGGGCGGCAACCACCCGGTGCGGGACGTGGCGGCAGGGCGGTGCTTCATCACCAGCCAGAACCACGGGTATGTGGTCACCCCTGAAACAGTCGATCCGGCGGTGGCGGCCATCTCCCACATCAATGTAAACGACGGCACGGTGGAGGGCCTTCGGTATCAGCGGCCCAACTGCTTTACCGTGCAGTTCCACCCGGAGGCCGCACCCGGCCCGATGGATACGGAATATCTTTTTGACGAATTTCTCCGCATGATGGGAGGTGTCCGCAATGCCTAAAGATCCGAAGATCCGCAAGGTTTTGGTGCTGGGCAGCGGGCCGATCGTCATCGGTCAGGCTGCGGAGTTTGATTACGCGGGGACACAGGCCTGCCGCGCCCTCAAGGAAGAGGGCGTGGAGGTGGTGCTGGTCAACTCCAACCCCGCCACCATTATGACCGATCAGGATATTGCCGACCATGTGTATATCGAACCGTTGAATCTGGCGTCTGTGACCCAGATCATTGCCAAGGAACGGCCGGATTCCATCCTTCCCACTCTGGGCGGACAGACCGGGCTGAATCTGGCCATGAACCTCCACGAGGAGGGGATTTTGGAGGAGTATGGGGTGCGTCTGTTGGGCACGTCCCCTGCGTCCATTAAAAAGGCGGAGGATCGTCAGGAATTCAAGGACGCCATGGAGGCACTGGGCCAGCCTTGCGTTACCTCTGACGTAGTGGAGAGCGTGGAGGCTGCGGTGGAGTTTGCCGCGTCCATCGGTTACCCCGTCATCGTGCGGCCTGCCTATACGTTGGGCGGCACCGGGGGCGGCATTGCCTATGACGAGGTGTCTCTGCGTGAGATCGCCGACCGGGGCATCCATTTGAGCCGCGTGGGGCAGGTGCTCATTGAGCGGTGCATCGCGGGCTGGAAGGAGATCGAGTTCGAGGTTATGCGCGACAGCGCAGGGAACGTGATCCAGATCTGCTCCATGGAGAACATCGACCCGGTAGGCGTTCATACGGGAGATTCCATCGTTGTTGCCCCCACTCAGACTCTGGCCAACAAGGAATACCAGATGCTTCGCTCGGCAGCGCTGGATATTATCTCCGCGTTGGAGATCGAGGGCGGATGCAACTGCCAGTTTGCATTGAATCCCGACAGCTTTGAATATGCGGTCATTGAGGTCAATCCCCGTGTGTCCCGCTCCTCTGCGCTGGCTTCCAAGGCGACGGGGTATCCCATCGCCAAGGTGGCGGCAAAGATCGCGCTGGGGTACACGCTGGATGAGATCCCCAATACCGTGACAGGGAAGACGACGGCGTGTTTTGAGCCGACGCTGGACTATTGCGTCCTCAAGCTCCCCCGACTGCCCTTTGACAAGTTCACCACCGCCAGCCGCAAGCTGGGCACGCAGATGAAGGCCACCGGCGAGGTCATGGCCATCAGCAATTCCTTTGAAGGCGCACTGATGAAGGCCATCCGCTCTCTGGAGCTGAACGTCAAGTCCCTGCGGCTGGACGGCTTGGAGGATCTGTACACCGAGGAGATCGAAGAAAAGCTGGCGGATGTGGACGACCAGCGGCTTTTCGTGGTGGCGGAAGCTCTGCGCCGCGGATTTTCCCCGGAGAAAATCAACGCAATCACAAAGATGGACGTGTGGTTTTTGACGCGCTTTCAGGACATCATCCGCATGGAGGCCAAGCTGGAGAAGGGGCTGCCGGACGCAGAAACCCTTCGGCAGGCCAAGGAGATGGGCTTCTCCGACGCCTACATCGCTGCTCTGTGCGGTTCGACCGCAAAGGAGATCAAAGCCCTGCGGGAAACGATGGGGATTGTCCCGTCCTTTAAGATGGTAGATACCTGCGCGGCGGAATTTGAAGCCGCCACACCTTATTACTACTCCACCTATGACCGCGAAAACGAAGCGGAGGTCGATGGGAAGGGCAAGAAACGCAAAGTGTTGGTGCTGGGCAGCGGCCCGATCCGCATTGGACAGGGTATTGAGTTCGATTACTGCTCGGTGCATTCGGTCTGGGCTTTGAAGAAGTTGGGCTGCGAGACCATCATTATCAACAACAACCCAGAGACGGTATCCACCGACTTTGACGTAGCTGACCGGCTCTACTTTGAGCCGTTGACGCCGGAGGACGTGGAGGCTGTAGTGGAGCTGGAAAAGCCGTGGGGCGCAGTGGTGCAGTTTGGCGGGCAGACCGCCATAAAGCTGGCTCATGCCTTGACGGAGATGGGCGTGCCCATTTTGGGCACGTCCTCCGACGGGGTAGATGCCGCCGAGGATCGGGAGCGTTTTGACGAGATTTTGCAGCAGTGTGGGATTCCCCGGGCGGAGGGGCGCACGGTCTTTACCACGGAGGAAGCCATCGCTGCGGCCAATGCCGTCGGTTACCCGGTGCTGGTTCGCCCGTCTTATGTTCTGGGCGGTCAGGGGATGGAGATCGCATACAATGACCGTAACATCACGGAATTCATGCGTATCATTAACCGCACCGTGCAGGAGCACCCCATTTTGGTGGACAAGTACCTCATGGGCCGGGAGGTGGAGGTAGACGGGGTCTTTGACGGCGAGGACATCCTGATCCCCGGCATTATGGAGCACGTGGAGCGGGCCGGCGTCCATTCCGGCGACTCCATCTCGGTGTATCCGTCCCTCCATGTGGAAGACCGCCATAAGGAAACGATCTTGCGCTACACCCGCGATCTGGCGAAGGCTCTGGGGGTCATCGGGCTGATCAACATCCAGTTTATCATCTACTCCGATCAGGTCTATGTGATTGAGGTCAACCCCCGTTCCTCCCGCACGATCCCCTATATTTCCAAGGTCACAGGTGTTCCGGTCATTGATCTGGCAACCCGCGTGATGCTTGGCGAGAAATTGAAGGATATGGGATATGGGGTAGATATTTACCCGGAACGGGACTTTTTTGCAGTGAAGATGCCGATTTTCTCCTTTGAAAAACTCACGGACGTGGACACCGGCCTCGGTCCGGAGATGAAGTCCACCGGTGAGGTGTTGGGGCTGGCTGAGTCCTTCCCTCAAGCCCTGTTGAAAGCCTTTAAGGGGGCAAACCTGCGTGCGCCCAAAAAGGGCGGGAGAGTCATTGTCACCGTCCGGGACGAGGACAAGGGAGAGCTTCTCGGCATTGCCCGCGGATTTGCGGATATAGACATTGAGATATTCGCCACCGCAGGAACTTGCCATGCGCTCAACGATGCGGGCATTCCTGCCAAGCTGGTGGCCCGCGTGTCTGAAGCCCACCCCAATATTTTGGATATGATCGCCTCCGGCTCGGTGGATCTGGTCATCAACACACCTACCAAGGGCCGCAAACACGACACCGACGGCTTTAAGATCCGAAGAAGCGCCGTGGAACACTCGGTGGCCTGCGTTACCGCCATTGATACGGCGCGAGCCATGCTGACGGTGCGGGCGGAGGGGCGCAGTGCAGACCTGAAGCCTATTGACATTACGGAAATCTGATCTTTAAGCCGGATAGGATCAACGCATAGGAAGGCGGAATGTAATATGGGGCGTCAAACAGTGATCGTACTGGACTTTGGCGGGCAGTACAACCAGCTCATTGCCCGCCGGGTGCGGGAGTGCGGGGTCTATTGCGAGGTCAAGAGCTGCAAAACGCCTCTGGCGGAGTTGAAAGCCGCCGCCCCCATTGGCCTGATCTTCACCGGCGGGCCAAACAGCGTCTATGCGGAAGGCTCGCCCCAGATCGACCCCGCCGTCTTTTCCCTCGGTGTTCCGATACTTGGGATCTGCTACGGCTGCCAGCTTATGGCCCACATTTTAGGCGGAGAGGTAACTGCCGCGCAGAAGGATACCGCCCGCGAATACGGCAAAACAGACACCTTTTACGACACTGATTGCGCCCTGTTTCATGGATTGCCTAAAAAAGGCGTCTCTTGGATGAGCCATGGGGACTACATGGCGCAGATCCCGCCGGGATTTGTCCTCACCGCCCGGTCCGCCGGTTGTCCCACTGTGGGCATCGCCGATGAAAGGCGGGGATTCTACGGCGTACAGTTCCACCCGGAGGTCAACCACACGGAAAGCGGCCTCCAAATGATCCGCAATTTTCTCTATGATGTTTGCGGAGCGACAGGGGACTGGTCGATGGGCGACTATAAGAAAACGGCCATCCAAGCCGTGCGGGAAAAGGTGGGGGACGGAAAGGTTCTTCTGGCTCTCTCCGGCGGTGTGGATTCCTCCGTAGCTGCTGCATTGGTGGCGGAGGCGGTGGGCAGTCAGCTTACCTGCGTGTTTGTGGATCACGGTCTCATGCGTCTCCACGAAGGTGACGAGGTGGAAGCAGCCTTTTCAAAATGGGACGTGAATTTTGTCCGCGCCAATGCCAAGGAGTTGTTTTTATCCAAGCTGGCGGGGGTCACTGAGCCGGAACAGAAACGTAAGATCATCGGCGAGGAATTTATCCGCGTGTTTGAGCGGGAAGCCAAGAAGATCGGCAGGGTAGATTATCTGGTGCAAGGAACGATCTATCCTGACGTGATCGAATCAGGGCTGGGCGACGCAGCGGTGATCAAAAGTCATCACAACGTAGGCGGTTTGCCTGATTATGTGGATTTTCGTGAGATCATTGAACCTCTGCGGCTGTTGTTCAAGGACGAGGTACGCCAGCTCGGCCGTGAGCTTGGCCTGCCGGAGTATCTGGTGAGCCGTCAACCCTTCCCCGGGCCGGGGCTTGCCATTCGGGTCATTGGCGACATTACCGAGGAAAAGCTGGAAATACTCCGTCTGGCCGACTTCATCTTCCGGGAAGAGATGGCCAGAGCGGGGGAGGACAAACGTCTTGACCAGTATTTTGCCGTACTGACCAATCTGCGCTCGGTAGGGGTGATGGGAGACGGACGCACCTACGATTACGCCATCGCCCTGCGGGCGGTGACCACAGCGGACTTTATGACAGCGGACTGGGCGCACATTCCCTATGAGCTGCTGGACAAGGTGTCTAACCGCATTGTGAACGAAGTACCCCATGTGAACCGAGTGCTCTATGACATCACCAGCAAACCCCCTGCTACAGTGGAATTTGAGTAATATGAATGAAAAGGAGAAATAAAGATATGAATAACAACGTACGTCCTGCGGACATGAAGCGCATCAATACCCCGGAACTGGCGGAAGCCTTTATCAAGGAACAGGTGAAGGAAGTCCGGGAGCAGGTGGGGGACAAGAAGGTTCTGCTGGCCCTGTCCGGCGGTGTGGATTCCTCGGTGGTCGCCGCCTTGCTCATCAAGGCCATCGGCAAGCAACTGGTGTGTGTTCACGTGAACCACGGCCTGATGCGTAAGGGTGAAAGTGAGCAGGTCATCGAGGTGTTCCGCAACCAGTTGGACGCCAACCTGATCTATGTGGACGCTACAGATCGCTTCCTCGGCCTGCTGGCCGGAGTGGACGAGCCGGAGCGCAAGCGCAAGATCATCGGTGGGGAGTTCATCAAGGTTTTTGACGAGGAAGCCCGCAAGCTGGAGGGGATCGACTTTCTGGCGCAGGGGACGATCTACCCCGATATATTGGAGAGCGACGGGGTCAAAGCCCACCACAATGTGGGCGGTCTGCCTGAAGATATGCAATTTGAACTGGTCGAGCCGGTACGGCTGCTGTTCAAGGACGAGGTGCGCGTGGTTGGCAAGACGCTTGGCCTGCCTGAAAGCATGGTAGAGCGCCAGCCGTTCCCCGGCCCCGGCTTGGGGGTGCGCTGTCTTGGCGCGATCACCCGTGACCGGCTGGAGACTCTGCGGGAGTCCGATGCCATCCTCCGGGAAGAGTTTGCCGCCGCAGGTCTGGCGGACAAGGTCTGGCAATTTTTCACTGTCGTGCCCGATATGCGCGCCACCGGCGTCCGTGACGGAAAGCGTGCCTATGATTGGCCGGTCATCATCCGCGCAGTGAACACTGTGGACGCTATGACCGCCACCGTGCCGGAGATTGACTGGTCGGTGCTGAAAAAGGTCACCGAACGCATTCTGCACGAGGTCTCCGGTGTCTGCCGCGTACTCTACGACCTAAGCCCCAAGCCCACGGCGACCATTGAGTGGGAATGATGGCGAAGATTATTCGAAGTTCAGAGGAACAAAAGGAGCGCATCCACAAACGCTTGCAGGACTACAATGCCCGGTTCATGAAGGAATTCTCTGACTTTTCCTGCCATATCGAAGAAAACGGCGTTATCGTGGCAGGTATCGTGGCCGAGAGTGTAGGCGATACGGTTGAGGTCGAGTTTCTCTTCGTGGACGAGACTTACCGGGGTCGTGGGCTTGGCAAGGCCCTTCTGGAACACGTAGAGACTGCGGCCCGGGAACAGGGCATACGGCGGGTGCTGCTGAACACATACAGCTTTCAGACGCCCGGCTTTTACCGGACGCTTGGGTATCAGGAGGTTTTGAAGCTGGAACCGGTTTTTAATTGGTTTTCCCAGTCCTATTTTATCAAGGAACTGTAAAGCATATTTTTAACTTCTTTCAATGGATTTTCTGCCGAGAAAGCGATATACTGCAAATGTACTTAGATGACGCGACATCGGCGTGACATAGAAAGGATGATGACAATGCCGACCAAGTACCGCGTTCCACCACCCAGAAGGCCGAATCCCATTACAGACGACCACTCCCAGCCCATTGCGCCGCCACCTCGCCCGCCCATGGGAAGCAATAGAGGCTGGATCATTGTGCTGGCGATCGCTTTATGTGTGGCGCTGCCGTTTGTGGGGATGCTATTGGAAGGCTTGGAGTATGGAACTTTTGCATTAGAAAACATGGGAGGTGCTATTATGACGTATATCATCCTGTCCGTTGTTGTTGTGGTGCTCATTGCCCTGATCGCCCGTAACGTAGCCATTGTGCCTCAGGCCAATGCCTATGTGGTGGAACGCTTGGGGAAATACAAACACACTTGGCACGCGGGCATCCACATCAAGATTCCCTTTGTGGACCGCATTTCCAACCGGGTGTCTCTGAAGGAGCAGGTGCTGGACTTTGAGCCCCAGAGCGTTATCACCAAGGACAATGTCTCCATGAAGATCGACACCGTGGTCTATTTGGTCATCTTTGATCCCAAGCTGGCAACCTACGGCGTGGAACACGTGATCCCCGCCATTGAAAACCTGACGGCCACTACGCTTCGTAACCTGATCGGCGAGCTGACGCTGGACGACACCTTGACCAGCCGCGACACCGTAAACAGCCAGATGCAGGCGCTGTTGGACGTGGCGACCGACCCGTGGGGCATTAAGGTCAACCGCGTAGAGTTGAAGAACATCATTCCTCCCCGCGACATTCAGGAAGCCATGGAAAAGCAGATGCGTGCCGAACGGGAAAAGCGCGAAGCGGTGCTGAAAGCAGAAGGCTCGAAGCAGGCTCGCATTCTGGAGGCCACCGGCATCAAGGAAGCTACCGTCCTTCAGGCCGAAGCCGCCAAGCAAAAGGCTATTTTGGAGGCCCAAGCTGACCGCGAGGCCGCCATTACCCGCGCCGAGGGGCAGGCGGACGCCATCCGCAAGGTAAAGGAAGCCGAAGCTCAGGGCATTGAGATGATCAAGCAGGCGCAGGCGGACGACGCGGTGATCCGTCTCCGCTCTCTGGCGGCTTTGGAGGAAATGGCGAGGGGGCAGGCCACCACACTGGTGATCCCCTCCGATTTGGCGGGGCTGGCCGGAAATCTGGCCGCTTTGAAGTCTGCGCTGGACGGCACAAAAGGGCCGGAGAAGCAGTAAACACACCACACCGTAAATACCAAAGAAAGTTGGATGGATATGGAGCAAATGATGGACCGGGCCATTGTGCCTGTTGGATGCTATGACAGCGAGCTGCGGCTCTTTGAGAGCCAGTACAACGTTCCGAACGGGGTCAGCTATAATTCCTATGTGATCTTGGACGACAAGACAGCGGTTTTGGACACCGTTGATCCGCGCAAGACAGAGGAATGGTTGGCAAATATTGAAAAGGCTTTGGGTGGGCGGACGCCGGACTATCTGGTGATCCACCATATGGAGTCTGACCACAGCGGGAGCATCACCGCCTTGGCGCAAAAATATCCCACGATGACTCTGGTGGGTAACGCCAAGACCTTCCCCATGGCTGCGGCCTTCACCGGTCAGGACTTTTCCGGCCGCACGCTGGTGGTGAAGGAAGGGGATACGCTGGAGCTGGGCAGCCACACCCTGACCTTTGTGATGGCGCCCATGGTGCATTGGCCGGAAGTCATGGTGTCCTATGAGAGCGCCAGCAAAACCCTGTTCTCGGCCGACGGGTTTGGCCGTTTTGGAGATGATGACCCGTCTACCCCTTGGGTAGATGAAGCCCGACGGTATTATACCAATATTGTCGGCAAATATGGCATACAGGTGCAGGCGCTTCTGGGAAAGGCCAAGGGGCTTGACATCCAAACCATTTGCCCGCTGCATGGCCCTGTACTCACCGGTGAAGCTCTGGGCCTCGCTTTGGAGAAATACGACCTTTGGAGTCGCTACGCTCCAGAGGAAGCGGGGGTTTTGGTGGCCTATGCCTCCATCCACGGACATACCGCTCAAGCGGCGCAGGCATTGGCGAAAATACTTGCGGATGACGGCGTAACAGTGACTCTCATCGACCTTGCCCGGGAGGATCAGGCGGAAGCTGTAGCGCAAGCATTTCGTCTGAGCGGCATGGTGCTGGCCGCATCCAGCTATGATGCAGGGGTGTTCCCGCCCATGGCGCAGTTTTTAGCGCGGCTCAAATCCAAGGGCCTGAAGGAGCGCACGGTGGGCTTTATGGAGAACGGCTCATGGGGGCCGACAGCCCTTCGGACAATGCTGGCCGAGGTGGAAACATGGAAGGATTGCTCCTTGGTAGAGCCAAAGATCACCATTCGCTCCACTGCCACCGAGGAGACCATGGCGCAGATGAGGGAATTGGCCAAAGCGATGGCAGCGGCCATTTAAGCACACGATACAAGCTAAAAGGCGGCCGGGTTTCCCCGGTCGCCTTTGTTTTTACGCTTCACATCTTATGGATATCAACGTTCACAGCGCCAGAAGTAGGCGCTGTATCCGGGCAGCTCGCTGCCGCCGCCGAAATCGTGCAGTTCCCCGGTAATCAGGTCGGTGGCCTGCCCACATCCCGCATCAAAGTGGGCGGTAAAAGGCTCTGCGTCGGCATTGACAGCGACCAAAACCCGCTCGCCGTCTACCGCGCGTTCAAAGATATACTGCCGGTTGGTCAGAAGCACCGTGCGGTAAGCGCCGGTTTGCAGGGCCGGGGAGGAATGCCGGGCAGCGGCCAGTTTGGCGATCCATGCCGTCAGCTCATTTTCCTGCGGTTCAGCCAAGGCGGGGCGCAGGACAGCATCTCCCTGATGCTTGTCTCCCTCCAGTCCCCATTCGCTGCCGTAGTAGACGGAGGGAACGCCGGGCATACCGAACAGCAGCGCCCAAGCAGGGAAGAGGTGGTTTTTATCCTGAAGGATGGTGGCAATGCGGGTGACATCATGGTTGTCCAAAAAGCTCAAAAGGTTTTTGCCCCGGTAGAGACACCAATTTTCACTGCCGAACTGACGGTTCAGAGAGTGGCCGATCTCAAAGAGGTTCATAGAATTGAACGCAGACCAAAGCCCTTTGTAGCATTCATAGTTTGTCACGGAATGACAGGCGTTGTCGTTCATCCAGCGGTTGTAATCGCCGTGCAGAGTTTCTCCTACCAGCACAAACTCCGGCTTGAGGCTTTCGGTAAACCGGCGCAATTGAGACAGGTACTCAGGGGGAAGGCAGTAAGCAACATCGAGCCGGAGACCGTCGATGCCAAATTCCTCGACCCAACCCCGGATCACATCAAAATGGTGTTCCACCACGGCGGGATTATGGAGGTTGAGCTTGACCAGCTCATAATGGCCCTCCCAGCCCTCATACCAGAAGCCGTCATTGTAGTTGGAGTTACCGTCGAAGGAAAGGTGAAACCAATCCTTGTAAGGGCTGTCCCAACGCTTTTCCTGAACGTCCCGAAATGCCCAGAATCCACGGCCCACATGGTTGAACACACCGTCAAAGAGGACGCGGATCCCGGCGTCATGGAAGGCATCACAGACAGCCTTCAGGTCGTCGTTCGTCCCCAAACGGCAGTCCACACGGCGGTAATCCCGGGTGTCGTAGCCGTGACGGTCACTGTCCATGGTGGGGTTGAGAAGCACGGTATCTGCGCCCAGATCACGAATATGCTCCACCCACTGGATCAGTTCCTTCACTCTCGGAACAGTAACACCGTCATTTTCTGCCGGCGCGCCGCATAGACCCAGCGGATAGATTTGATAGATAACGGACTGGTCATACCACATACGGATCACCCTTTGCGAATAGATTACAACGTTGGTAGTATACCAAAAAACGGAGTGGGACGCAAGGAAAAATTATTGCACTTTTCTGCAAGGTATGCTACAATACCGAATGTTTGAAATCCCAATACAAAGAAGGTAGTTAAACAATGCTGATGCTGACCTCCATTGCTCTGGCGCTCTTGGCCGGGCTTTTGATGACCCGTGTGATGAACCGCTTTCACTTGCCTGACGTGACCGCCTACCTGCTGGCGGGGGTGATCCTCGGGCCGTGTCTCCTCGGACGGATTGGGCTGCCCGGCTTGGGCTTTGCCTCTTTTGAGCAGGTGAAGCTCCTACAGCCCATCTCTGATGTGGCGCTGGGCTTTATCGCCTTTGCCATCGGCAGCGAATTTCGCCTTTCCCACCTGCGCCAGACCGGCGGTGCGGCGGTGACGGTGGGGATCATTCAGGCGGTGGTGGCCACTGTTTTCGTGGATCTCTCCCTGCTGGGCCTTCACATGGTGCTGGGCGACAAGCTCCCCATCCCGGCGGTCATTACTTTGGGTGCAATCGCAGCAGCGACTGCACCGGCGGCAACCTTGATGGTGGTGCGCCAGTATAAGGCCAAAGGCCCGCTGACCGATCTTCTGTTACCGGTGGTCGCGCTGGACGACGCGGTGGGTCTGATCATCTTTGCGATCTCCTTCGGCGCAGCCCAAGCCATGGAGGCCAGTACGATCAATCTGGTCGCCGTTCTGGTCGCGCCTTTGCTGGAGATCGCGCTTTCGCTGGTGCTGGGCGCATTTTTAGGCTGGTGTCTGAGTCTTTTGGAAGGGCTGTTCCATTCCAACCGCAACCGTGTCGCCCTCATTGCCGGGTTTATTATTCTGGCGGTGGCGCTGTCCATGATCAAGTTTGAGATCGGGGAAACGGAGATTGGATTTTCCTCCCTGCTGGTGCTGATGATGCTGGGCACGGTGTTCTGCAATATCTGCCCGCTCTCGGAGGATCTGATGAACCGCGCGGATAAATGGTCTGCCCCTCTTTTGACCCTGTTTTTTGTATTGAGCGGCGCGGCGCTGGATCTGGGTGTTTTTGCTGATGCGGCCATCGTGGGCGTCGGTATTCTCTATATTGTGGCGCGTTCGCTGGGCAAGTACACCGGCAGTGCGCTGAGCTGCACGCTCTCCCACCAGCCCGGCAACGTGAAGAAGTATTTGGGCATTACTCTGCTGCCTCAGGCCGGCGTTGCGTTGGGAATGTCCTCCCAAGTGGGCGCAGCGATGGGAGAAACGGGCGCGATGGTACGCAGCATTGTATTGTTCGGCGTGCTGATCTATGAGCTGGTTGGCCCCAGCCTGACCAAATGGGCGCTTACCAAGGCGGGGGATATCCAGCCCAAGGAGACCGCACAGAATGTATGAGCTGGTTCAGGTCTCACTGCGGGATTATTACATCGAAAGCCCGGCAAAGATCGGCTTGGTGCGTCTTTCCGATCAGGATGTCTGCCTGATCGACAGCGGCAGCGACAAGGACGCCGGGCGAAAGGTGCGCCAGCACTTGGATGCCAACGGCTGGCGGCTGACAGCCATCTACAACACCCACTCCAACGCCGACCACATCGGTGGAAACAAGTATTTGCAAGGGCAAACGGGATGCCGCATCTACGCCCCCGGGATCGAATGTGACTTTACCCGCCACCCCATTCTTGAACCGTCCTTTCTCTACGGCGGTTTTCCGCCCAAGGAACTGCGGCACAAGTTTTTGTTGGCCCAAGAGAGCGACGTGGAAGAACTGACGCAGGACGCCTTGCCTGCGGGCTTTGAAATGCTGTCGCTGTCGGGACACTTCTTTGATATGGTGGGGTTTCGCACCCCGGACGACACACTTTATTTGGCAGACAGTCTTTCCGGACAAGAGACGCTGGATAAGTATCGCATCGGATTTCTCTATGACGTGGCAGCTTATCTGGACACCTTGGAACGGGTGAAGGGAATGACCGCCAAAACCTTTGTCCCCGCCCATGCAGCAGCTTGCGGGGATATCTCCGCGCTGGCACAGTATAACATCGACAAGGTCAACGAGGTCGCGGAGGATATCCTGTCCCTTTGCGCTGCGCCCATGAGTTTTGAAGAGATCTTGCAGACACTTTTCACCCGCTACGGCCTGACCATGAACTTTGAGCAGTATGCTCTGGTTGGCAGTACTGTGCGGTCTTATCTGACATGGCTCAAGGAAGCCGGGAGACTTCAGGCGGAATTTGTGGGAAACCGCCTTCTTTTCCATACTTGACAATCGCAGAAAAACTCCGTATAATAACAAGGCTGTTACGGGGTGTGGCGAAGTTTGGTATCGCGCTTGGTTCGGGACCAAGAGGCCGCGGGTTCAAGTCCCGCCACTCCGACCACAAAGGTACGGTAGCAATGATACAAATTGCTACCGTACCTTTTAATTTTTCCTATTGAAAATCCCTTGATATAAAGGCAAAAGCGAGGTTAGTGGGTTCAAATGCGAACCTACCGACCTCGCTTTTTTTGTTTTCCGGGTTTCCGGGCAACTTCTGTTGCCGCCGAAAGTGAACCCGCTCTGCATAACCTTTTAATTTTTCATAGAATAATTAAAAGGTTCGAGAAAAAATTAAAAGGTATCCTCTTCGGCGAGATTGATTATTTTCTTGCCGCTTTTCCGGGCATATTGCATCGTCTGAAATGCACCGCCAGAATGGCGGTCTACATAATATACCACCAAATTGGAACAGTCATTAATTATGACAAAGAGTAGTAGCTTGTTCACCATAAAAAGCAAACCGTTTTATCACAAAAACATTCAGCGTTTGGAAACACTCCCTAAACCTGTGGTATATAAGTTGGAGTTAACAATGTTCTGGTCGGATTGTGATGCAGAACTTATGTCATCATTACTGCTCTTTTGGTCGCTTCTAAAAGCGTAGAAATATAGCGGGGGGATTGAGCTTTGCTACTACCATGATAGTACAAGTGAATATATGAGTGGAAAAATTGAAAAGGCAAAAATGATTAATAGACTTATTGACAAGAAAGCAAATCGGTATTTATGTGTTGTTTTGTCGCTCATATATTACGACCTCCGAATTGACAATCGCCCCTCATGCACCTGCACAAACATGGGGGGCGATTGAAATAGATGAATTTGGGCAGCGATGACAACAGTTAATTTGAGCCTGAAACGATTGCTTCCGCTTCTACCTGCAGTTCATTTACTACTTCTTCAGCGGTAGTGTTACCAGCAAGATAATCCGTGAATAAGTTACCGTGAGCGTATGCAATTTCATACGAATGGCTACTATAATTTACATAAGGGACATCTTCGCCCCATTTCGCCATTATCTCGCAGATGTTTTGACCACCAAAGTACGGATCACCTGCTGTGGCACTGGGCACGCTAAATGCAGTCTTAAGGGCAGGAACCACTTGATTGCTTGCAACCAGTTTGTCAGCGATTTCATCACTCACTGCGATAGTATCAGTCAAGAAATCTATTGCGACTTTACTGTTGTCATTGTTAATAACATACCAACTACATCCGCCACAACTGGAATAGTTTTTATACTCGCTTGAGCCGGTCATAGTCGGAATCGGAGCAACGCGCCAAAGGCCGAAATGGTCTTCGTTTGCGGCAATAACAGGAGCCCACCAACTTCCGCCAATTACGCCTGCTGCTTCTCCGCTGTAGAACTTTGCAATTATGTCATCCCACGATGAAGCAAGTGCAACAACTCCAGAATCATGAAGCTTCTTTAAAGTTGACATCATAGCTATATTGCGATCTTTAGGCTCCACATCATCAACGCATTCATCATCAATAAATATATGACCGCTTGAGGGTTTCTCTAATCCAGCGATAATATTCAGCGTTGTGGTTTTTCCGCACCCAGACGGCCCCACAATTACTACAAATTCATTATCTCGGATACAAACAGACACATCATCTACGACATTTGTTTTTTCATCAAAAGTCTTACACAGTTTTTCGATTCTTACCGATGCCATAATTCGTCAACACCTAATGTTTATTTATTCCTTTCGGGAAATGCTGATTGTGCGTTCTATGATCCTTTTTGAGTTTTTGTTGATTTGTTGTCAACCGACGAGATGCACCATAAACCAAGTTCTGTTTGTCCGCACTTACATACCGTCTGAAAGAGTCGAAAATTTGCATCCAATTGTCATAGGTCAACTCGGTCACTTTGCAAGTTGGCGCGATACCAGCCGCTTTGCTTGTTCTCTTTAGTTGCTCATATGTGAATATACGCTTCGTTTTTTGCTTAAAATCCACTCCATTTTCAGAAAAGATGAAAGTGATAAAATCACGATATAAACTGAGTTGATCTGATGAAAAGGAACATTTTTCTCGATGAATGTGTGATAGTACAATACGGACATTCGGCGCGGGGACAAAATCCTTGGGTTGAAAATCGTATATATCATCAAATGAAAATAGTGGTTTATAATAGAGTGATTTCAAACTTTCCTGATAAAAAGGTTTACCTGCATACTTCAAAAAAGCCTCATGTTGCATAATAAAATACACATCAACAACATTCGGCAAAGATAGTACGCTCTGCAGAATAGACGCAGTTATGTTAAAAGGTATGTTTGAAAAAAACTTAATGGGTCTATCTTTTGGATAATTATATGTACTTGCATCAGCACAAACTATTTCAACATTTTCTACCTTTGCAAAACGCTCCTGTAACGAGGAACAAAGGTGCTTATCTAATTCAATCGCTATTATATGCGCACCTGTATCCGCCAAAACTTGTGTGATAATGCCTTTTCCAGGACCAATTTCATAAACAGTATCATCTTTACAAATAGAGGTCTCATCAACCAGTCTTTGCACTAATGACTCATCATGAAGAAAGTTTTGGGATACAGATAATGTAGTTCTACTATTAATAGCCTTTCACCCCCATCAAAGCAAACATCAAAAAGCAATACGAGCTTATCTTGTTGGCAAAATTATTATTTTGTGGCTACTTTGGTCGGCGGCTTTGCCAGGATAAATTTGTCTGCAATTTGTAACTTTTTTATGAATTGCAGTATTTTTTGTAGAATCCTATTGAAAAACAGAAAGACTTGCTATATAATATATAAGTTGGTATGTTGTTGCTTGATAGATAACAGAAACGATGGCCACAATATCTAACTATAGTCATTTAGCTTTTTGAAAGCCGAAAGATTTTCTTCATAAAAGGCTTTCTATATGTAAGTTGAGCTGAATCTTCAACCGATGCAATAGACAAAATAATAATTTCGTCTATTGCACCAGCCCTAACCCTTCAAGCTGCCGTGCGTGTTCCGCTCCCGTGGAGAGCAGATAAATGCGTGTGGTTTCGATGGAACTGTGACCGAGCAGGTCGGCGAGCTTCGCCACATCGTGCGTTACCCGATAAAATACCCGTGCAAAAAGATGGCGCAGATTATGAGGAAACACCTTTGATGCCTCTACTCCCGCTGCCTGGCAGAGAGCTTTCATCTCTGCCCATATCTGTTTTCTGGACATACCCTTACCGCTTTTGGTGATGAAAATCTCGCCAGAAGCGATTTTTTGTTTTTTGGCATATTTGAGCAGCTTCTTGCAGAGCTTACCGGGCAGTAGGATATCCCGTATCTTTCCTTTGAGGGAAATCTGCGTCCGTCCCGCTTTTGCCGCTTCGACCGTGATGTACCGCACTTCGGACACTCGGATGCCGGTTGCACCGATGGTCTCTATAAGCATAGCAAGACGGACATTGCCTTTTCCTTCGGCGGTGCGTATTAGCTTTTCGTACTCGTCTTTAGTCAGTTCCTTGCTTTCTTCCCGGAACAGCTTCCGTTGGATGCGGAGAAATTTCACCTTGATATTCAGTCCGGCGAAGCGGCAGTAAGTGTTGACCACCGCCAACATGGAATTAACCGTCACAGGTTCGTAGCCGTTTGCGGTCAGGTGTTCCTTCCACTCCGTCAGGTTTTCTTTGGTGACTTCCTTATCACCTAACCATGCAGATAGCCGTTCCAGATCGCGCATATATTTCGCAATTGTACCTTCGCTTCGTTCTTCCGAATGAAGCCAGTTTCTAAACTCGTTCATGCTTTCCTTTGTGATTGTTGTGCTCATAATCGTATCCTCCTAATTTTTTGATTAGCACAACAGCCATCCGGGATCACAGATTCAGCTTATGAAAAAAGAGAGAGCGTGGATGATTTCCATGCTCTCTCTTACGGTGGTCTGTATGTGCACTTTCGTTTTCGTGCCATGCCGCTACACATCCTTTCGGTAAGTTTCTACCATATTAAAGGATAATTTCGCACATAGCAAGCGGGTACGGCAAATAGTATCGATAAATAATTGATAATATTCAATGCACTTGACCGATTATTGGTTTTGATGTTGAACGGCATATTGCTGTGATAAATCCATAGGCATTATTCTGAGTCAATCAAAATCGGCAAATTTTTTCTGCCCATATATCATCGACTACTCGCCTGTCAGCATAGTGCATTTGTTAAGTATTCCCGAATTTCGGCATCGAGTTGCTCTTTGGATTTTGGGAAAGGCTGTAAGTTTTCTGCCCACGCTCTTCCCGGATGGAACCAGTCCCAGGACGGAGTCATCATGCTGCTGCGCCCACGACCGGGTGCGTGATTGCCGAAACCTTCAAGCAGGCAGTTCCATACTGGTTTGAATCGCTCAATCACCATCGATTCTGCAAGCGGAATCCATATATCGTCTACCGCAAGAAAGCGGCAACGGAAGTCTGCAAGGTTCAGATTTGTTGCTGCTTCGATGGACTTTGCATGGTCATTAAGGCGCTTATACAATGCCGTACCGGGATCGACGTCTTCGCCCTGACCGCCTTTTCTTGCTCCTTCAGGAACTGCCTTCCCAACATAGATGGGGCAAAGATACAGGTCGTTTTTATTGACTTCTGCCAACGTAGCATAAGCTGGAAAATCGCCAATGTAATATAGAGCATATACGCCGGCACCAATAAACCTGCTCGGCGGCAGAGGCTGAACATCCTGGGCAAGTAGTGCCTCGGCAACCTGTTCACCAAGATGCCGCTTATCAAGTGGATTGTATGGGGTCAAAACAGGAATGCTTTCATCATTTCTTGGTGCCATTTTTGCTCATCCTTTCTATCTGCGAATATACGGATTGTCCGACAGCGGTAGCGAGTTTTACAGGCACCGCATTTCCTATCTGGCGCATACTTTCTGTCCAAGATGCGCTGAACAGATAATCATCGGGAAATGTCTGAATCCGTGCACTCTCTCTGACGGTATAGTACCGAATGGTACCGTCATCAAGAACAACCGTATTTTCTCCGCCGGGGACTCCGTGTGCCCCGGCTTTTATTGTTTTTGAGGGTTCATCCATTACGCTGCCGGAATGCCCCGCATATATTTTAGCTCCCGGTCGGAACTCATGATTGTGAACGGCGGCTATATCATATGGCTTTGTCGGGTCAGGAAGGTCACCGATCGCATCTCTGACGGTTTGCCATCTGAGAGTCGGACACAATCCCTCCGATACTGCCTTTTGGACGGCCTTCAACTTTTCTTTTGTAAAAGGAATATCCGTAGGAGCTTTCATCCCGTGTTCTTCCCAATAGTCCTTTGATATCCACTTGGAATACAACAATGCTTCTTGGGAGTATTTCGGCTCTGGGAATGTCCAACTGGCATTGAAATCACTTCGGAATCCGACAATAATGACGCGCTGCCGGATTTGAGGCACTCCGTAATCGGCTGCATTCAACAGACGAAATACCACATTATAGGAAAGTTCGTCTGTGGAGCCGGAGGTATGGTGCTTTTCCAAAATCGCCAGATGCTCCATCCATGTCATATCGGCACCCTTTGTGATTTCCGGGTGCTGTAATTGCAACAGGATGTAGTTGAAATAGGCACTGAAAGACTTACGGAGCAGACCGCGCACATTCTCAAAGATGAACACCTTGGGCCTGACTTCACGGACGGCACGAACCGCCTCCGGGAACATATCCCGTTTGTCGTTATATGCCTGATGCTTGCCTCCGAGAGAAAACGGCTGGCAAGGAGGTCCCCCGGCAACCAACTGAATTTTGCCGGAATACCCATCGTAATGCACCGTGCGGACATCGGTCTGAAAAACCTTCCAATCCTTGATTGCAGGATAGCCGTTCTGAATGTTGTAATTCAAATTGTCGCAGGAATCCTTGTCCCACTCATAAAGAGCCGTATGATTGAACCCGGACATTTGAAGTCCGAGAGCGAGACCGCCGGTCCCGCTGAAGAGTTCAATTGAGTCCATCATAAATTGTTTCCCTTTCTGCTGTATAAGTATCATCGCTTGTTTTCTGTTATGGCATCAAGTCTCTGTCTCTTTTTCTGATTCTTGCCCAGGGACAAATTCCATAATATCGCCGACATCACAGTGTAGGGCATCGCATATCCGAAGTAAAACATCCGTATTCACATTTCCACCTTTTCCGAGTTTAGCAACGGATGTGGCACTGATACCGCTCATCTCTCGCAGAGTTTTTTTATTTATTCCACGGTCAATAAGTAGCTTGAAGAGTTTATTGTAGCTGAAGCGCATTTACATTACCTCCGTGATTATTCTGCTACATCATTATTCTACACCATTCAAGAATCCGTATCTCGCTCCCGGAACCAGTCCTTTACCGAAAGTTTCCACAACCGCCCCATGATTTTCGTAATCAAGGGTTGGAATGTGGTCAAGATTCTCGATGATAATAAGCTGTCCTTCATCCTGATGGTTCATGAAATATCGATATAGACCGGCTCGCATACTATCAGGCATTTTCTCATCCACACCATCATCAAAGCCGTGGAGAGGAGTATCAATGATAAAGATATGCGGGTCGAACTTAGCATTGGCAGCCAAATATTTCCGCAGCATCAGTATCATCACAGTATTCAGATAAGAACGATAACCTTTGCCGTGACTCGTTCCTTTATCTTCTCCGTTAACTTCAATATCAAAAGTGTTGAAGTTAAAATGTGCTTGTAGTAAGCCGGAGTAACAGCACTCCTTCAAAATGCTGTTGGCAAATTCAGACATCGTTGTGGCAAAATCATCACCAAAGTAATTTTTGGGATGATATTCCAAAGTCTTATCGCTATTCTGCTCGTTTTCGAGTGCTGTCAAATCATTTCCGAAATCGGTGGCATAGGTTTCTATCAAAGCAATTTCGCCAACAATGCGCAGATAGGACTTGTAAGCATTGACCGTATTCTGCCGTTCGGTTTCTTGCGGACGCAATTCAGTTTTGATTTTGGATTCGAGTGCATCTCGCTGCCGCTTCAAATCCTCAAGTTCGGCACGAATTTCTTTTTTTCTATCTTCAACATCATGTTCTGTTTCTTCAAGCCCGGAAAGTTGTGCTATAGTCCGTTCCATTTCCACCTTAGAAGAAGCAATGTACGATATTCTCTTACGGGGAGCGATTTTTCCATCACAGTACGGGCATTTTTCGGACTGAGGAACATCCTGATACGCCTCTTCTCCCTCAACGATAAGGGAAAGACGCTGAATGTCTGCTTTATACTGCTCCGCAAGTCGATGATAGCGAGCCAGCAGTATATCGCATTCTGCAGTGCGTTCTTCCGCATCAAGAATTGAAGAGAGAATCTTCTGGCTTTCCGCAAGCGCACGGTCAATTTTTCTCTGCGTTTCTTGCAGGGCAGCAATTGCTTGCGTTATCTGCTCCTCGACATCTGCACCATCAAATATATGTAAGTCCTTTTCAAGCTGCTCTTTTCGTCCGGCAGCATCTTGGATTTTTCGATTGACATACTCTTTTATAGCTGTTCTCCGTGCGTCTTTAATTTTTTTCTCTTCTTGCGCATCGGTTTCCGTGAATGTCCTGCCGGTAATCAGATACAAAAGAGCCGAAAGAAACAGCGTATTTTCCATATAGCGGTGCTTTGGCTCAACAATGGAATCAATATCATCTATCCGATTCTCGTCAAGGTAGAACACTCGCAGGAGATTTCGCCAAGTGAGCCGTTTCTTCTCAAAGCGTGCATTCGTAACAATCATAGTTTCCTGCTCAATGCCGATCAACTTCAGCCATACCTCATTAAGCGGAGGATTCTTCGCACCTTTGCGATAATTGACATCATAAGTACCGCTGTCAATTCCTTCTATTGTGCTGGAAACATCAACTTGATTTTTACCGACATCACGGCGCAGAGAGATTTCTCCCTTTTTATCATTGGATGCAACAATCATCGTTACACCGTCATATTTTGCACTTTCCTTAAATGGCTTATCAACAGAGCCGCCGAAAATGAAGTCAATACAGTTCGCCACACAGGTCTTCCCGCTGTCAGAACGTCCTTGGATTATCGTCAGTCCTTTACCGAAGGAAACGCTTGCATCACCTTTTGCGGCACTTTTCGCTATGACTTTTTTTATATAAAAACCTGCCACTGCGTTACCTCCTTAAAGACTCCGTGGACTGTCTGTTGATTGCATTCAACAACTGTACATCGCTATAATTTCCGTACTTCAAGCCAACAAGCCGTATCAGCTTCTTGTAACTCTCAGCATATTCTGATTTGAATCCTTCACTCATCTTTCTGCCGCTTTCCGAAATCGAGTAGAGAATACCTGTCTCATCATCCGTGACCACAACAAGCCCGTCAATAACAAGGTCTTTTATTGCGGCTTTTGTAAGATTCCGTCTTGAGGATAGTTCGCTGAATGCAAAACCGTTCTCACCATTCAGAGACCTATCCGAAATACCGAAGTCCTCGCAGTATATCGCAATAAAATCGTAAGCGGCGATTCTGTCGAGTGTAAGCCCTGTATCTGTCACATCAAGAAGCAGCACCACATGGAGCGACAGTTCAAAAGGTGTATTGAAAAGTTTATTACTCATCAACATTCACCCACGACTCAATCACGCCGTCATTCACCAGTATGTGGCAGATGCCTTTCTTCTCCAAATTGCCGATCAGGTTCCGCATCTGGCTGAGTACGGAACTATCGAGGGTAGTACTTGTAATTTTTTCAAGGACGGCGTTCAGCCTCGCATATCCGTCTTCGTAGTCTTTCCAGTAGGTTGTATTTATTCCATGCCACGCATCATCCTTTAATCTGCCGAACTCGTCTTCACCGTCATCGAAAACATCCCGGATGGAACGCTCGATGCTGACAGCACTGTAAAAGGCCATACGTTGTTCTTTGTAGTTATCGGCATATCGTCTGGGAAGAGACTGAATGTCATCTGCCGTGAAAGTATCCCTGTTCAACTTCTGTGCGTATGTTTCATACAGAGCATGAATGTAATCCATTTCATGTTTCCCAACATCATCGGGAACAAGAGCTTGATGAATCGTAATAACCTCGCCGGATATATGTAGCTTATCGCCTCTGCGCTCTATTGTCGCAGGGGCTATATTTTTTAGCTTTTTCCCTGTTTCCATGCGTTGATAGTTCAACGCGGTGACATCATCAGACAGTCCTTCCGCTCGACGTCGAATAATCTGTGCCAAAATATTGGCACAAGCTCTGCCGACCTCAGAAGGTTCAACATCAAAGCCAAACTCCGCCAGTTTGTCTTTCATATGATTAAGGGCATCAAAAGAATATGTATCTACAAAATCCGCAAACTTGGCTTCATCAATTCGTGGAGCTATAGTTGCGGCTTTTTTCTGTGAAATAAGAAGCCTGCCACTGTAATAGGCCTCCCTCGTAGATTTTCCCAATCCGTAAATCGGATTTGATGAATCATTTTCAAGAGCTACATCATCAAGGATGGCATCAATCAGGATAGCAACAAATTCGCCGGCGTTTGCTTTTTCTTCGTAGTTATGATGCATGAACTGCACGAGGTCGCAGAATTTCAAATTGATACCCTCCTTTCCTATGTAGGCATCTATATAGGCAGACATAGGCAAACCTACGGTTTTTGAAAGTCCCATTTTCTATAATTGTAAGCGTGGTAAGGCAATCGGGACGCACCGCCAGTGTGGAAGCCGAAATATTTCGTATCACATTATACCACAAGAAAACGCAAAAGTCTATATAATTTTGTGAACGCAAAACTATTTTCTTTGAGACCGTTCTAACTTTGCGTTTGCGACTGGTATCAAACCGCTGATGACCGCACGGACTGATCACCCGTGGCTCAACGGAAGTCAGCGGACAACTAAATAACAACGGCTGCCTTTTGAGCGGGTTGCCGCAGACCGAAACGGAGAATCTCTCTGTCGGGCTGTGGTTAGTTTTCTGCACCCTTTTTGCAGCCGAACCCGGAGTTCTCCGTTTCGAGAAATCGAAAATCGGAGGACTTTTTTATGACAAACAACGAAAACCAGTACACCATCTACATCCGCTCCACGAAAGAGAGCATCCCCGTCAGCAAGGAAGAATTTGATGCCTACTATCATGACATCAATATCTACCGCATCCGTCAGCAGAGGCACGGTCGCTGCGTGTGTCCCGCAAGCAAGCGGCTCACCTGCGATATGGACTGCCTGACCTGTCCCTTCCACCGCATGGGCGATATGCGTTCCCTCGATTACACCGAAACCGATGACGAAGGAAATGAAACTGCCTGGGTCGATGAAATCCCGGACGATTCGCCTTTACTTGAAGACATCATCATCGAGGCTTCCGAAATGAAAACTCTGTACGCTCGGCTTACAGAACTGATGCCGGAGGCGGTCAAAATCGGCGAGTTGCGGCTTGAGGGTTTATCAGAAGATGCCATCGGCGAACGCATCGGGATCGGCAGAAAGACCTTTGCCTACAGATTAAAAAAGGTAAAAACCGTCCTCGAAAAAGAATTCCCGGACATTTTTTGAAAAAAGTTTCCCGGATTTTTTCCGAAATGCACTCCTCATGTTCATAGGAGAGTGTAAGGAGCAAAACGATACCGCTCCTTCGGGAGGTGAAAACGAATGAACGAAGCAAAGAGAGATGCTCTGAAGCCGGAAGAAGAACTTGTTGACGTTCTGCTCGACTTCATCATCGTGTCGGCAACACTGGCAAAGAAAGTCACCCAGGCGGTGAGAGAAAAGCAAATCAAGGAAGGAGCGTACAAAGATGTCAAAAATGAGCGAACTGGATGCCGTGATCAGAGACCTGCGAACTGCGGCTGCCGCCATTAACGATGCGGCTGACGCCCTCACGGAGATGTTCAGCGGCGAAACCGCCGAAGCTCCGGCAACACCGACCGAGCCGGTTCCCACCAAAGAAGACGTCCGTGCGATCCTCGCAGAGATGTCCAGCCGTGGCTTCACCGCCCAGGTAAAGGAACTGCTCCGTCAGCACGGCGCGGCAACGCTCTCCGGCATTGACCCTTCGGAGTATGCCGCCCTCATCAAGGACGCGGAGGGACTCGAAAATGGGTAATCACGCTCTGCTTTCCGCTTCCTCTTCCCGCAGGTGGCTGAACTGCCCTCCGTCCGCAAGGCTCGGTGAGAACTATGAGGACAAGGGCAGCGACTTCGCCGCCGAGGGAACGGATGCCCACAGCCTGTGCGAACACAAGCTCAAGACGGCTCTGGGCATTCCGTCCGAAGACCCCACCGAAGACCTCACCTGGTACAACGAGGAGATGGAGGAATGTGCCAGCGGCTATGCCGCCTATGTGCTTGAACTCCTCGCCGAAGCGAAGAAGGTCACGACCGACCCCATCGTGCTGATCGAGCAGCGGCTCGACTATGATAGATTGCATATGGACAAAAAGCGTATCCCGGTTCGGAAGGAACACCGTGGATACGCTTATTTACACCCGTGAGCTTCGGTCGCTGGGCATTGATGTTTTCTTTGAAAAAGAGAACATCCACTCCACGGAATCATCCGGCGAACTCATGCTCACACTCATGGCGGCTTTTGCCGAGTCCGAGTCAGAAACAATGTCGGAGAATATAAAATGGGGCAAACGGCGGCGGTATGAACAGGGCATCACAGGAAGTATCTCCCTCAATAATATGTACGGCTTTCGGCAGAGCAAGGGCATCGTCACCGTTGTGGAAGATGAAGCAGAACTGGTTCGGAGGATATACAAAGACTTTATTGACGGCTACAGCTATGGTGAGATTGCAGAACGGCTCACGGCGGAGGGAGTGCCGACACGAATGCCAGGTGCTTCCTGGGCGAAGACCACCGTTCAGCACATTATCCGAAATGAGAAATACTGCGGAGACTGCCTGTTTCAGAAAGCATATATCGAAAGCCCCATCACCCATCGGCACGTCAGAAATAACGGAGAACTGCCGAAATATCTTGTGGAGGACTGCCTTCCGGCAATCGTGGATAAAGAGACATGGAAGCTGGCACAGGCTGTTGCGGCAAGGCATACACCGCACAAGCAGGCATCGAATGAGCGGTATCCGTTTACAGGGAAACTGTTCTGCGGAGTATGCGGTAAGCCTTACTGCTATTATCATTATACGACCACCAATAAGCAGCCCCTTGCCGCATACCGATGTATGAGCCGAAAGACTCAATCGGCGGTCGAAGTGCCGGGGCAAACTTACACATCGCCGCGCAAGGCTACCTTCAACCGCAATGCCTCGCCGGAACTGATAGCTTACAGAGAACGATACTGCAAGCTGCCGAAGGAAAGACCGATGCTCTGCACAGATGTCCGCATTCCGACCGATCTGCCACAAAAGGCATTTTGCCGAGCGTGGAATCTCATCGTGGCAAAGAAGCTCCGCTATCAGGCAACGCTGCGGTCAACGGTCGATAATGCCGAGGACATCCTCGTCCGATACCGTGCGGAAGAGATGTGTCTTCTGATTGACGAGATTGGAAAACTCGCCGAGTTCAGTTATCCGCTCATGCTCAAAACGCTCGACAGGGTCGTTGTAAACACCAACGGGAAGCTGACTTTTATCTTTCAGTCCGGCATAAAAATCACAGTATAATTGCTCTGAAAACCCAAGTGTGACTATGAAAATACCCTCGTTTTTTATGGGAAAATCATAGTCACACTTTTTCCTTTTACAGATATTCCGAGCGGAATGAGACCTTCGGCAGCAACGTCCTCCGTTCTGCAACGGTGTCCCGGCTCGGCTCTATTCCTCTGAAAAGTGCCGAAAATGCCGTGTTTCTGCGGTTTTTACGGGGTGGGTTCAAATGAACCCATTGATGAACCCAGTGGGTTCAAACGCAGAGGGAAAATTAAATTGTATCAACGCCGTAGTTATTACGCAAAAAGGAACACCGGAAGCATGACGCTTCCGGTGTTCCTTTTTGTGTGAAAGTAATGCCTTGTTATTCTACCGTGTGGACGATATAGGTCAAATGGTCGCCCAGACGTTCCAGATTGGACACCAGATTGATAAACACACCGCTGGATTCCGGCTTGCAAGCGCCTTGATTCAACCGTTGGATATGGCTGTCGATCAGCCTTTTGCGAAGGTGGTCGACCCCGTCCTCCACGCGGTCGATCTGGGGCAGGAGGGAGGCATCGCCGTTCAGCACCGCCTGTTTGGTGAGAGAATACAGTTCCTCTAACTGCCCCACCATACCGTGCAGCTCTTCCTTGACCCCGTCGGAAAAGTTCAGATTCTTGTCAATAGAGCGTTGGGCATATTTGGTGAGGTTGTCTGCGATCTCGGCAATACGCATGATATCGCCCAGATTATTGTGCAGGTTAGAGATGGGCCTCTCGTCGGCAACCAGCTTGCTGTGGGCGGACAGGCGGATCAGGTAATTGACCATGCTTTGACTGATCGCGCCTGCGCGGTCGATCAGCTGATGGGTGGGTTCGATCAGGCTCTTATCTTTTTCATCAAACGCACGGTAACCCGTACGGAAGGCATCCATGGCGATATCAGAAAGCCGGATCAGCTCCTTTTCCAACTGGGAAATGGCCAGAGAAGCGGAGGACAACATACGCTCGTCCAAATAGGTTTCCGCAACCTGCTGCTTTTTCTCCCGAATGAGCAGCTCAGAGGCACGCACAAACAGCCTGCAGAAGGGAAGAAAGATTACTGTGCAGATCACATTAAAGAACGTGTGGAACATGGCGATCTGGGTCGCCGTGGCCGGAAACCACTGCTGGAAGGTGGACGCCATAAATCCGGGCCAGCAGAGAAGGATCACAAAAAATATCGCAGAGCCGAGGGTATTGAACATCAGATGGATCAGACTGGCCCGCCGGGCGTTCGCTCCCGCGGTGGCGGAGGACATCAGCGCGGTCACGCAGGAACCGATGTTGGTGCCCAAAATGATATACAGCACCTCGTTGCCCCCTGTGCCGATGGTCAGCCCCGCCACCGACATGGCAATGATGACAGAGGTCGTAGCAGAGCTGGACTGCACCAGTGCCGTCAGCAAAACGCCGGCCAGAAGCAGCAGCAAGGGGTTTTGCACCACCTCAAAAAGGCTTTGGATGGCGTCGCGGTTATCCTTCATGGCGTCGGACATCAGCGCAAGGCCGATAAAGATCAAGCCCAGCCCGGCCAGTATCATGCCTGTGCGCTTTGGCCCATCCTTTTTGCATACCATGGACATCATAATGCCCACAAACACCAAAATCTGAACATAGGTGGTGATGGGAAATGCGCTGAGCGCAGCAATTTGTGCGGTGACGGTAGTACCGATATTTGCCCCCATGATCATGGCTGCGGCCTGAAAAAGGTTGATCACGCCCACGTTGACAAAACCGACGATCAAGACCGTCGTGACGCCGGAACTCTGGATCAAAGCTGTCGCCGCCGCGCCGATGCCCACATTCACCAACCGCTTGTCGGCGGTGCGGCCAAACAGTGCCTTGAGCCGCCCGGTGGCAAGCTGCTCAATGTTGGCGGTAAGCAGATGCACCCCTACCAGAAATACGCCCGTGCCCGCCAAAAGCTTGACCAGAAACAGAACCGCTTGTGAAATCGTCATGTGGCCCTCTCTTTCTCTTTATGCAAAGTGAATGGTATAGTTTGCCCGAAAACACGATCCTTTTATATTGTATCATGAGACAAGAAAAAACTCAAGGAAAATAAATGTCAGTCACCCTGTCGCACCGCGTCGCATATTCTAAAATTGAGGCCCTGCAGCAGCAGGGCCGAGAAAGGGTATGAACTTATGGGTATTACCAGTTCCAACAAGACCGTAAATGTCACGACCATTCCCTGCGGGGGAAGTCTGAACGTCCGTCTGTCCCTCACGGCTACGCCGGACATTTTGGAAAACCCTGTTGACGTTGTGCTGCTGCTTGACCGCTCCGGGAGCATGGAAGGCTCGCCCCTCAGCAGCATGAAGGCAGGAGCAGACACCTTTATCGACATTCTGGCAGAAGCCACCGGCGGAAGCGCCGAGGGTCAGATCGGTGCGGGAAGCCGCATCGGCGTAGTGAGCTTTGCTACCGCTGCCACGGCGGACACCGCCCTCATTACCGACGTGGCCCAGCTCAAAGATGCCGTCAGCGACCTGACGGCCGGGGGAAACACCAACCACGCCGCCGCGTTTACGCAGGCTATCGACCTTTTTGACGCCGTCTCTTCCAATCAGAAGGTCATCGTTCTCTTTACCGACGGGCGCACCACACAGGGTGGCGATGCGACCCCCATCGCCACCATGGCCAAGGCCATGGGCATCACCATTTACGTCATCGGCTTGGAGGGCAATGGCGGCATCGACCTGCCTGCGCTGGTCAGCTGGGCCTCTGAGCCTGCCTCCGCCTATGTGGCGATCGCGCCCACCGAGGCAGAGCTGGAGGATCTGTTCGAGGATCTGGCCCGCAACATTACCAAGCCGGGCGCGACCGATATCACGCTGACCGATACGGTCAGCGACTGCTTCCGGATCACCGGCCTGCAAAGCCCCACCAAAGGCTCTGCCTTCCTTCAGGGAACAAACCGGGTGGTGTGGAATATCGCAGAGCTGGGAACTACGGGCAGCGAAGGCGTGAGCTTGGAATTTACCATTATGCACACCGGGGACTGCTCCGGGCTGGTGGAGGTCAATGAAACCACCGACTACGACGATGCCGAGGGCAACGTGGTGGACTTTCCCTCGCCCACCGTCACCGTAGACTGCGGCGTGATCGTAGTGCCTGAACCTTGCCCCAAAGCCATTGACATTCCTGTTTCCGGCTGCGAAGAGCTGGTAGAGTTTGACGCCGGCGATCTGGACTTGTCCGCCCAAGGGCGCATCGTTGAGCTGGACGTGACGCTGGAGCGGGTCTGCCCCAAACGGCGGGTGGCTCTGGCCGCTATCCTCACCGAGGTGGACGACTGCGGCAAGGAACACCAGCGTGGCATGAAGATCTTTACCATCCCTGCCCACACCGGGACGCAGTGCCGCGATGTGTCGGTGCGCTGCATCCGTTTCGTACTGCCCGAACTTTCCGACGATCCAACGGCTTGCGGCTGTACCTGCCGGGACAAGACCCTGCGCGCCCGTTTTCTGGCCAATTACGTGGACAGCGGCGTTCCTTGTACCTGCCCGTGCGTAAGCCGGCCCTAACAGGGCAAAGCACCGGACACCGTCTGGTGTCCGGTACATACGTCCGTACCTTCCCCAAGGGTACTGCTATTGCCCAAGATAGTCCTCGATCACGTCCCCCAGAGTGACAGGGGACACCGCCAGCTTTGCCACCTTGCCAAGCAGCGCCAACGCCTCTGAACCGTTGACCGTAATGTGCCGCACCACCGCTTCCTCGCCGGTCTCTGCGTCGCGCACCATGATCCCATAGCTTTCGCAGTGGAAACCATCCACTTCGATATCCTCCACCAGCAATGCATAGTGCCATTGCTTCGTCGGAAGGGACATTTTAACCGTTTCCTGCTGTTTCCATTCCATTGTTCTCATATGTATCTCCTCCAATTTTTTCCGGCTGATAACAGCATACCCTATCTTTTTGATCCCGTCAGTCGAATGAAGGCGACAGCACAAGAAAAATTTTGAGAAGGGGGGAGTAAAGGCGAGAGAAGATGAAAATGGGGCTTGTGCTGTCCCGTCAAATTGTGATATCATGTACCTTGTAAAGATTTTGGTTCATGGGAGGGTTTGGCGTGAAGGATGTTTACGAAAGTCCGCTTTGTTCCCGCTATGCAAGCAAAGAGATGCAGTACATTTTCTCTCCGGACAAGAAATTCTCCACTTGGCGCAGGCTGTGGGTCGCTCTGGCCAGAGGGGAAATGGAGCTGGGTCTGAATGTGACCCAAGCGCAGGTCGACGAACTGGAGGCGCACGTTGCCCCGGAAAATATCGACTACGATCTGGCCGCTCAAAAGGAACGGGAGCTGCGCCACGACGTCATGGCCCATATTCACACCTACGGCGCGCAATGCCCCACCGCCATGCCCATCATCCATCTTGGTGCAACAAGCTGCTATGTGGGGGACAACACAGATATCATCCTCATGCGCGAAGCGCTGCTCCTGATCCGCAGCAAGCTGGTTCGCGTTTTGGACAAGCTGGCCACATTTGCCGACACTTACAAGGCTTTGCCCACATTGGGCTTCACCCACTTCCAAAGCGCCCAGATGGTCACCGTAGGCAAACGGGCCACCCTCTGGATGAACGAACTGCTGATGGATCTGGAGGAGACCGACCACCGCATCAGCACCCTCAAACTTCTCGGCTCAAAGGGCACGACCGGGACGCAGGCCAGCTTTTTGGAGCTGTTCGGCGGCGACCACGAGAAGGTCAAAGCCCTTGAGGATAAAATCGCGGCAGAGCTTGGCTTTGACGCTGTCGTGCCTGTTTCCGGGCAGACCTACTCCCGCAAGGTGGATTACGCCGTTTTGTCCACCCTCTCCGGCATTGCCCAGTCTGCCAGCAAATTTGCCACCGACCTGCGGCTTCTCTGCCACCTCAAGGAAGTGGAAGAACCGTTTGAGAAGAACCAGATCGGCTCTTCCGCCATGCCTTACAAGCGCAATCCCATGCGGTGCGAGCGCATCTGTTCTCTGGCCCGCTATGTGATGACGGACGCGCTGAATCCCGCTGTCACGGCGGCCTCCCAGTGGTTTGAACGTACGCTGGACGACTCCGCCAACAAGCGTCTCAGCGTCCCTGAAGCCTTTTTGGCGGTAGACGCGATTTTGAACATCTACGAAAATGTGGCCGGCGGCTTGGTTGTCCATGAGCAGATGATCGCCCGCCATGTCCGTGAGGAGCTGCCTTTCATGGCGTCGGAGAACATTATGATGGATGCCGTGAAGAAGGGGGGAGACCGTCAGGCCCTCCATGAGCGCATCCGCCTCCACTCCATCGAAGCCGGTAAGCAGGTGAAGGATCTGGGGCTGGAAAATGACCTGATCGACCGCATTGCCGCCGATCCGGCCTTTGGCTTGAGCCGCGATGAGATCCTGTCCCACATGGAAGCCAGCCGCTATATCGGCCGCTGCCCGGAACAGGTCGAGGAGTTTTTGGACAACTTCATTCGTCCCGTTCTGGAAAAATACCATGATGCCCTTGCCGGGGAAGCCGCCCGGTTGAGCGTATAAAAGGAAAAGAGGAGGCAATTGTTATGGTAAATACGACTTCTAAGGTTCGCCGCATCGGCGTGCTGACCAGCGGCGGCGACGCGCCGGGCATGAACCCGGTGGTTCGCTCTGTGGTGCGTACCTGTCTCCATCTCGGCATTGAATGCGTCGGTATTCGCCGGGGCTTTGCGGGGCTTCTGGCGGGGGATATCCGTCCGCTGGACTACGATGCCAGCAGCGGCTTGATCCGCCGCGGCGGTACAAAGCTCTATACCGCCCGCTGCGATGAGTTCAAGACGGAAGCCGGACAGAAGAAGGGCGCAGATACCTGCAAGTTCCTCGGGCTGGACGGCATCGTGGGCATCGGCGGCGACGGCACGTTCCGTGGCCTGCAGGCCCTCTCTCATCAGGGCATCAGTGTGGTGGGTGTTCCGGGCACGATCGACAACGACATCGCCTGCAGCACCTACACGGTGGGCTTTGACACCGCCTGCAACACTGCCATTGAAGCCATTGACCGCCTTCAGGACACCATGCAGTCCCACGAGCGATGCTCTGTGGTGGAAGTCATGGGCCGCCATGCGGGCTATCTGGCCCTCAATGTGGCCGTGGCCTGCGGCGCGCTGGCAGTGCTTGTCCCCGAAAAGGAAGTCAATTTTGAAGAAGACATCCTTGAGCCCATCCGCCGCTCCCGCTTGGTTGGCCGCACCCACTTTATGATCATCGTGGCGGAGGGCGCGGGCAGCGCTTACGATGTGGCGAAGCGGATTCATGAAGCCCTGAGCGTCGATACCCGCGTGACCGTTCTGGGCCACGTTCAGCGCGGCGGCTCACCCAGCGCTCAGGATCGTCTGGTGGGCACTCACCTCGGCTACCGCGCCGTGCAGCTTCTGGCGGAAGGGAAGACCAACCGCGTGGTGTGCTGCAACGGCGAAGAGTATGTGGATTACGACATTGAAGACGCTCTTGCCATGCACAAGACCATCGACGAATCCACCTATACCATGATCCAGCAGATCACCGGCACGGACGCCCTCTCCCGCATAATGGGGTTGCGGGTGTGAAAAGTGTAAATTGGATCATTGCTGATAGTGTGCTGTTTGTAGTGTTCTATCTGGTGCTTACTTGCGGATCAGCATACCGAATTGCCTCTTACGAGAGTGGGATTGCAGTAAGAATTTCGGATAAAGCTCGCGCGGCATTGTTCATTTTTCCCTTTAAGTGGCCTAAAATCAGTGTTATGGCTGTAATCTATCAAGCATTTACCTACATTATGCTTGGGTTCTATCTCGTTTCTCGGTTAGATTGGGCGCAGTCTTTTTTGAAAGAAAGAGTTCCAAACATTAACCAAATCTATACATGGGCGCTTTTGGTACAGGCGGTTGGAGTTTTTCTTGTTGCACTGGTGGAAGAAGGCATCTATTACTTGCGTGTCGTTCGTAAACGATGAAAAAGAAAAAAGTAGAGGGGCGGTTAAGAACCGTTCCTCTACTTTTGCTATGCGTCTTTACGAAGCGGCCAGTAGCTCGGAAATCACCGGGGCGGCGCTTTCCGCGAAGGCCCGGGCGGCGTTGACCGCCTCCTCCAGTGTGTTGCCGTGAGTGCCCACCTCCACCAGAAGGCTGCCCACCGAGAGCTGCTGGTTGTAGTGGGACTTCCGCAGGGTGATAGGCCGTGCCAGCGTTGGCTTATCCATGTTGAGCTGCCGCTCCAAAGCCATGGCAAAGGCCAGATTCTGTCGCCAGTTGGGGTGAGAACCGCCCGCTTCTTCTGTGCCCACCACCAGCATCACCTGCGCGCAGTTTTCCGCAACACTCTCTCTGGCGACCACTTTGTAAATGGTGTTGTTTTCTCCCATAATGGCGTCTCTGTGTACGTCCAGCACCACGCTGATGGAGGGATACTGTTCCAAATAACGCTCCACCGTCTCCCGGGAGCGGGTGTATGCGCCGTTGTAGTTGGGGTAGTCGTGGAGGGTGCGGTCATGGAGGACGTTCAGGCCCGCCTGCGCGAAGGCCGCCGCCATTTCGTCCCCTACCCGCACCACATTGTGGGCGTCGTCGGTGGTGCGGTAAGGATCGCTTTCCTGATAGTTGTCCTGTCCCGCCTTGGTATAGCTCTCGGTGGCATGGGTATGGATGATCAAAATCTGCGGGCCGATTTTGTCGCCGTTCAGGGTGATGTCCGCCTGCGCCAACGTCTCCATGTCCACGGTTTGATTGGTACGGTTGTAGAGGAACACCCCACCGGAGCTTGGGTACGACCCGTCAGAGGCTGGGAGAAGGGTCTGGGCAATGACGTTTTGCGACTGAGGCGCGGAAGAGGGGAGAGGAGTGTCGTCCTCCGCGCCGGACGCGCCTGCGCTTCCGTCCCCCCGGTCAGTCCACAAAAGCTCGCCCAGCTCTTTTTTCTCGTTTTTGGGGGTATCAGCGGAGACGGTGTCCTCCTGCTGCGTGCCCACCAGCACCTGACCTGCCTTCAGATAGGGGGACTGGCAAACGATCAGCCGTTCCCACACGCCAAGACCGCCGTCTGCGGTTTTTGCGCCGCCGTTTGGTGTGAAGATGCGCTGGGTCGTGGCGTCTGCGTCTCCGGGAACACACAGCAGCCACACCGCAACTGCCGCCAAAAACAGTGCCAGCGCCCTCCGCAACAGCTTGACCCATTTCATGGACACACCCCCTTTGCAAAAACCCTATGCGTCCGCCTTGGGAAAGAGAACAAAACGATTGCATTATTTTTCCGAATCTGCTAAAATAATTGAATTAAGATGAACCTACCCAAGGAGGTGAGCGTTCTGTACCTAAAAGCATTGGAGATCCAAGGGTTTAAGTCCTTCCCGGAGAAAACCGTCCTTACCTTCGGAGAGGATATCACCGCCATTGTCGGCCCGAACGGCTCGGGCAAATCCAATATCTCCGACGCCATCCGCTGGGTCATGGGAGAGCAGTCCACCAAAGCGCTGCGCGGCACAAAAATGGAGGACGTCATTTTTGACGGCACAGAAAAGCGCAAAGGGATGGGCTTTGCGGAAGTCTCTCTTGTGCTGGATAATACCAGCCACCTCTTTGATCTGGAAGAGACGGAAGTGATGGTCACCCGGCGGTATTACCGCTCCGGGGAAAGTGAATACTTTATTAACCGCCACGCCGCCCGTCTCCGGGACATCAACGAGCTGTTCATGGACACCGGCCTTGGCCGGGAGGGGTATTCCAACATCGGGCAGGGGAAGATCGACGAGATCTTGTCGGTCAAATCCGCCGACCGCCGGGAGATCTTTGAGGAGGCCGCCGGCATCTCCCGATTCCGCCACCGCAAGGAGGAAGCGGAACGCAAGCTGGAGCGCACCGAGGAAAATCTGGTGCGGATCAAGGACAAGATCGACGAGCTGGAGCTTCAGGTCGGCCCGCTCAAGACCCAGTCGGAAAAGGCAAAGAAGTTCCTCATTCTCCGGGACGAGCTGCGGGGGCTGGAGATCTCCGTGTGGCTGGAGCAGTTGGAAAAGATTCGGGTCGGCGCGCTGAAGGTCATGGCGGACTACGACGCCGCCCTGCGGGACAAGGAGGAAGCCCAAGCCCAGCTTCAGGCACTCTATGACGCCGCAGAGCAATTTGCCGCCGCCATTCGGGAAAAGGATATGGAGACGGACAACGTGCGCTTTGAGATCTCCCGTCAGGAAGCGGACGTCAGCGAGCTGGAAAGCGCCGTAGCCGTCATCAAAAACCAGATCCAAAACAACATTGAAAACGCCCAGCGTCTGCGGCAGGAGCTTTCCCAGCAGGAGGGCCGCGCGGGGTCGATCAACGCCCAGATCGCCGAGGGTCAGGAGAAGATCCGGCACATCGAAGAGGACATGGAGCGGCTTCGTCAGGAGCTGAACCAGCGTTCTCAGGACGCCGAAGAGGCCGGACGCACGGCGGGCACGCTGGCCGACGAGCTGGAGGCTCTGCGCCGCAAGCAGGCGATGGAGACCGCCTCCGCCGCCGAGGCCCGTGCGCTGCTCTCCGCCCTTGGGGCGGCCGCTCAGGAGCTGTTCGACCGGGAAGAGGCCGTGGGCAAGGAGCTGATCGAGCAAAAGGAGCGCATCGCCGCCCTGACCGATGACCGCAAGGGCGTGGAGGATGAGCTTGTCAAGGCGCAGGAGGAAAAGGATTCCCTTGCCAACATTATCTCCGGCTATGAGCTGCGTCTCCAGAGCCGGGAAAAGAAAGCGCAGGATGCACAGGAAAAGCACCGCGGCCTTCAAATGGATCAAAACAACCTACAGTCCCGCATTCGTATGCTCACCGAAATGGAAAAGCTCTACGAGGGCTATTCCAAGTCGGTGAAGTTAGTCATGTCCGAATCGGAGCGGGGCGGTCTGCGGGGCATTTACGGCCCGGTGGCCGGGCTTTTGCACGTCACTGACGAATACGCCGTCGCCATCGAGATCGCCTTGGGCAACGCCATGCAGAACTTGGTGGTGGACACCGAGGAGGACGCCAAAAAGGCCATCGGCTATTTGAAGCGCCGGGACGGGGGACGGTGTACCTTCCTGCCCCTCAATTCCGTGCGCGGCCGCACCTTCCAAGACGAGGACGTGGTGGACGAGCCGGGCTTTATCGGTCTGGGCGACGAGTTGATCACCTTTGATAAGAAATACGAGACCGTGTTTTCCAGCCTTTTGGGCGGCATCGTGATCGCAGAGGATCTGGACAAGGCGATCGCGATGGCCCGTAAGTATGGCTACCGCTTCAAGATCGTGACGCTGGACGGTCAGGTGGTCAACCCCGGCGGCTCTATGACCGGCGGTTCGGTGTCCCGCAGCGCGGGCATTTTGAGCCGTGCCAACGAACTGGAGCGTCTCAACGCGCAAATGAGCGAGCTGGAGGAAAAGCTCCGCCAGAGCGCGAAGACCTTGGAGGAAGCCAACCGGGAGCACACCGCCGCAGCCTACGAGCTGGACACCGCCCGTTCTCAGGAACGGCTTCACGAAAACGCCATTTTACAGCTTTCCGAGCGGTTGGAAAACGCCCAGCGGGTGTTGACCGAAGCGGAGGCCCACCAAAACGAACTGCAAGGCGAATTGGCCCAGATCCAGCAGCGCAGCGCCAAGACCCAGAGCGACACGCAGGAGGCGCAAAAACGCATTGAAACGCTGGAGGGCGCTGCTGCGGCCTTTCAGGCGCAGGCAGAGAGCAAGGCTCAGGGACAGACCCAGCTCCAGCAAACGTTGGCGGAGCTGAGCCGTCAGATCGCCGAGGGCAACGCCCAAATCGCCGCGCTGGAAGGGGAGAAGGCGGCCTCCGAGACTGCGCTGGCCCAGTTGGAAGCCCTCCACCGGGACATTGCCGGAGACCGCCAGCAGCGGCTTCAGATGATCGCCGACTTTGAGGAAAAGAATCAAGTCCACCAGCAGGAGATCGCCGACAAGGAGGGCCAGCTTCAGGCCATCCGCAGCGGCAGTCAGGAAAAACACGAGCGCATCCGCAAGCTGGCGGAGGAAAAGCTGGCGCTGGAAGGCCAGCGCAACCAATCGGATAAGGAGAGCCGGGACAAGGCCAGCCAGCTCCAAAGCATGGAGCGGCAGGTGTCTGTTTTAGAGCAGAAGAAGCTGTCCGCCGCCATGGAGGAAAAGGCATTGCTGGACAAGCTGTGGGACAGCTATGAGCTTTCCCATGAGGCCGCCAAGGCCCAGCAGATCCCCATCGAGGATCTGCGTGCGGCACAGAAGCGCATCTCTGAGTTGAAGCGCTCCATCTCCGCTCTGGGCAACATCAATCTGGACTCCATCGAGGAATACCAGCGGGTCAACGAGCGTTACACTTACTTCACCGAGCAGCGCGACGACGTGACCAAATCCAAAAAAGAGCTGGAGGAGATCATCTCCCAGATCACGCAGGAGATGAAGACCATCTTCGCCGAGCAGTTCAAGCGCATCGCCGAGACCTTCTCCCAGACCTTCTTGGAGCTGTTCGGCGGCGGCAGGGCCACCTTGGAGCTGGAAGATCCCGAGGACATTCTCAACTGCGGCATCGAGATCCGCGCCCAACCCCCCGGCAAGGCGTTGAAAACCATCACCCTTTTGTCCGGCGGCGAACGGGCCTTTGTAGCCATCGCCCTTTATTTCTCCATCCTGAAGGTGCGGCCCACGCCCTTCTGCGTCATGGACGAGATCGAGGCCGCCTTGGACGACGCCAATGTGGTGCGCTACGCCAACTATATGCGCCAGATGTCGGACAAGACCCAATTCATCGTCATTACCCACCGCCGGGGCACGATGGAGGAAGCTGACGTGCTCTACGGCGTGACCATGCAGGAGAAGGGTGTGTCCCGCCTGCTGTCCCTCAACCTCAACGACGTGGAGAAGGAGCTGGGGATGTGATGAAGAAGCTGACGTTGTGTCAAACTGATTTTTCTGGATAATAATGATGACTTCCAAGACTTGGAGGAACAATAATGGGCTTTTTTGAAAAAATCAAGCAAGGTTTGAAGCGCACCACCGAAAACATCGGTCACTCCTTTGACCAGCTGTTTGCCGGGGAGCTGAACGACGACTTCTATGACGAGCTGGAGGAGACGTTGATCCTCTCCGACATGGGGGTGGACACCGCTCTGGAGGTGGTGGACGCTCTGCGCAGTCAGGCCAAGGAAGAAAAGTTCAAGGACGCCCACTCCGCCCGGGAAGCCCTTCAGGGCATCATTGCCCGGATGCTTTTGGTCGGGGACGGCGTGCTGGACTTATCCTCCACCCCTGCCGTGGTGCTGTTTATCGGCGTCAACGGGGTCGGCAAAACCACCACCATCGGCAAGCTGGCCTCCCGGTTGAAGGAGGAGGGCAAGAAGGTGCTGCTCTGCGCGGGAGATACCTTCCGCGCCGCCGCCGCCGACCAGCTCACCATCTGGTCGGAGCGTGCGGGGGTGGATATCGTCCGCCAGCACGAGGGAGCTGACCCCGCCGCCGTGGTCTTTGACGCCCTCTCCGCCGCCAAGGCCCGGAGCTGCGACGTTGTTTTGGTGGACACCGCCGGGCGGCTTCACAACAAGCAAAATCTGATGAACGAGCTGAACAAGATCAGCCGTGTGGTAGACCGGGAGTGCCCCAACTCCAGCCGGGAAACCTTGCTGGTGCTGGACGCCACCACCGGCCAAAACGGTCTCATTCAGGCCCAGCAGTTCAAGGAGGCCGCCGGCATCACCGGCATCGTCCTCACCAAGTTAGACGGCACTGCCAAGGGCGGCATTGTGGTTGCCATCGCCCGTCAGATGGGCCTGCCCGTCAAGTATATCGGCGTGGGCGAAGGGGTGGACGATCTGATGCCCTTCGACCCCGACGCCTTTGCCAAAGCGTTGATTTAAGGAGGAATGACCATGTCCCGCATCGACGGCCGCGCAAACGATCAGCTTCGGCCCATTATCATCACCCCCAACTATCTGGATTTTGCCGAGGGCTCTTGTCTGATCACCTGCGGCAATACCCGCGTTCTCTGCGCCGCGTCGGTGGAGGAAAAAGCCCCGCCCCATGTGGCGGAGGGCTCGGGCTGGGTGACGGCGGAATACTCCATGCTCCCCCGGGCCAACCGGGAGCGTTCCCGCCGGGACATTGCCAAGCTCAAGCTCTCGCCCAGAAGCGCGGAGATCCAGCGTCTGGTGGGCCGCTCTCTGCGGGCCTGTGTGGATATGGACGCCCTTGGCCCGCGCACCGTCACCATCGACTGCGACGTGCTTCAGGGGGACGGCGGCACAAGAACTGCCAGCGTTACCGGCGGCTATGTGGCCCTTGCGCTGGCCCTCCAACGGCTGGTCAATGACGGCGTGCTGCCCAAGCTGCCCCTGAAAACCTCTGTAGCCGCGATCTCCGCCGGCATCGTGGGGGAGCAGGCCCTTCTTGACCTCTGCTACGAGGAGGACTCTTCCGCTCAGGTAGACTTCAACTGCGTGATGACGGGGGAGGGAGAACTGGTGGAGGTTCAGGGCACCGGCGAGGGCCGCGCCTTTACCATGGAAGAACAGCAAACGCTGTTAAAGCTGTGCGCCAAGGGTTTGGCTGAAATTCGCAGACTTCAGCGCGCCGCGCTGGGCTTTTAAGGAGGAAGAAGGATGAAATTCGTCTTGGCCAGCAAAAACCCGCACAAAATCACTGAGCTTCAGGCGATCTTGGGGGATTTGGGCGTGGAAGTCGTCTTGGAAAGCGATGTGGGCGTCGATCTGGAGGTGGAGGAGACCGGGGAGACCTTTGAGGAAAACGCCGCTTTGAAGGCCGCCGCCGTGATGAAGGCCTCCGGCCTGCCTGCCATTGCCGACGACTCCGGCCTGTGCGTGGACGCGCTGGGCGGCGCCCCCGGCGTTTACTCCGCCCGCTACGGTGGGGAAGGGCTGGATGACGTAGACCGCTATGAGCTGGTGCTTTCCGGCCTGCGCGGCCAGCTTGACCGCCGGGCCAAGTTTGTCAGCGCCATCTGCTGCGCCTTTCCAAGCGGCGATGTTCTCACCGCCCGCGGTGAGTGCCCCGGTTCGATCGCCTATGCGCCTCAGGGGGACAACGGCTTTGGCTATGATCCGGTGTTTTTTGTGCCTGAACTGCGGAAAACCTACGCCCAGATGACGGCGGAAGAAAAGAATCAGGTTTCCCACCGGGGCAAGGCTCTTGCGAAGTTCAAGGCGGAATTGGAGGGGTATCTCAATGGAACTCACCAGTAAACAGCGCGCCCAGCTTCGTGGGCTGGCCAACTCGATCGACACCATCCTCCATATCGGCAAGGACGGTTTGGGTGATAATCTCATCGCGCAGGCGGACGCCGCCTTAGAGGCCCGCGAGTTGGTCAAGGGCAAGGTGCTGGAAAACAGTCTCTTGTCGGCGCGGGAAGGTGCGGAGGCTCTTGCCAAGGCGACCCGGGCCGAAGTGGTACAGGTCATTGGAACAAAATTCGTCCTATATCGTCCAAGCCACAATAAGGAAAAGAAAGACAAGATCGTGCTGGTCAAGCCCGCCAAACGGACTTAAATCGCTTGGAGGGGGAGAGAGAATGAAGATCGGTATTTATGGCGGGACATTCGATCCGCCGCATCTGGGCCATATGCTGGCTGCCAAATGGGCCAAGGAACTGCTGGGGCTGGACAAGCTCATTTTGATCCCCACCCGGACGCCGCCTCACAAGGATCTGGATCGCTGCTCTGCGTCGCCGGAGGATCGGCTGGAAATGACCCGCCTCATGGCCGCAGCCATTGAACCGACGGGGAGCGTCACCGTCTCAGACTGTGAGCTGCGGCGGGAAGGGAAGAGCTACACCGCAGATACCGTAGCCGAGTTCTCCGAACAGTATCCCGGCGACGAGCTTTGGGTCGTGATGGGCAGCGATATGTTCCTCTCCTTTCAAGATTGGTACAAGCCGGAAGAAATCTGCGCTTTGGCGGGGATCTGCGGCTTTACTCGTGCACCGGAAGAATCTCTCAAGCCGCTGGAGCGGCAGGCGAAATACCTGCAAAAGACCTTTGGCGCGAAAGCGGCTGTACTGTCTCTGCCCGAAGATGTAGACGTGTCCTCGCGGGATGTGCGCCGCTTGTTGGATGAGGGGAAGCAACGAATCCTCTCAAAACTGCTCTGGAGTCAGGTCTATGGCTATATCCTCCGCAACCACCTTTACGGCACAGCGTTGGATCTGAAGCATTTGCGCAATTATCAGCTTCGGGCCGTTTCCTATTCCATGATGCTTCCCAAGCGCATCCCCCATGTTCAGGGCACTGAGCAGGAAGCGGTGAAGCTGGCTAAGCGTTGGGGAGCTGACGTGAAAAATGCCCGCCGGGCGGCTATTTTGCACGATTGCACCAAATACTACTCCACGGACGAACACTTGACCCTTTGCCAAAAGTACGACATTCCGTTAGATCCCATTGAAAAAGGTTCGGAAAAGCTCTTTCACGCCAAGACCGGCGCAGCGCTGGCCTGCCATGTGTTTGGTGAGCCGCCGGAAGTTCAGGCCGCCATTTACTACCACACCACCGGAAAGGGCGGCATGACCACGCTGGAAAAGATCTTGTATCTGGCCGACTACATGGAACCCCACCGGAATTTCCCCGGCGTAGAAAAACTGCGGGCGTTGGCCTATGTAGATTTGGATGCAGCCGTGGCGCTGGGCTGCGAAATGTCCATTGAGGAAATGAACGAAAAGGGAAGACCTGTGCATCCCAATACACAGGCGGCGCTGGATTCGCTGCGTAAGTGAAAGGAAGGGGACTATGAGCAAAGAGAAACGGGGCGGCGCACGGCTGGAAAAACCGACGGCCCCAAAGAAAACTGCTCCCGAAAGATCGCCCGATCCAACTAAACCCGAAAACGCGACAGAAAAAAAGGGACTGAGTAAAGGCGCGAAGATCGCCATCATTGTGGTGGCGGTGATCGCGGCGCTATTGATCGGCTTGTTTGCCCTCTATAAAAGCTGGGCAGTTCTACCCAACCTTTCCGATCTGCCTGAGCTGCCTTCGCCTACTGTGGATCCCATCACCGGAGAGCAAAACATTGCCAAGCCTGTGGACTCCAGCCGTAAGGAGCAGTTCTACACCTTTCTGGTGGTGGGCCGGGACACCGGCGGCGGTGGAAACACCGACACCATCATGTTAGCCGCCTACGACATTCCCAACCAGAGGCTCTCTGTGATGAGCATTCCCCGTGATACCATGGTCAACGCCCGCCATCCGGGCAAAAACAAAAAGATCAACGGGGTGTGGAATCTGGGCCTTCACTATGCCGAAAAGGGCAGTGAAAAGAAAGGCATTGACTATTTGCGCGAGGCCGTTGGCGACCTGACCGGCATCGTTCCTGACTTCTATGTCATCGTCAACTGGAACGCCTTTGGCCGTCTGGTGGACGCCATTGACGGCGTGGACTTTGAAGTTCCCTTCGATATGAAATATAAAGACCCCACGCAGGATCTGGTCATTGACCAAGCCGCCGGATTTCGCCATTTAAGCGGGCGGGACGCCATGGAGGTCGTTCGCTGGCGGCATGACAACAGCTATTCCAAGCAGTACCGTGACGGCGATTTGGGCCGTGTGCGTACCCAGCAGGCGTTGATGAAAGCGATCATTGCCCAGTGCCTTCAGATCAAAAACATCACCAAGATCAACGAATTCGCAGAGATCTTCACCGAAGAAGTGGAAACGAACCTGACTGTAGGCAATTTGGTCGCCTTTGCAGAGCGGGCCGTGCTGGGTGGTCTGGACATGGAAAATGTCACCTTTACCACCGCCCCCATCGAAGGGGTCTATGTGAAGGGCGCGTCCTATGTTCAAGTGAAGCCGGAAGAGCTTTTGGGGATTCTCAATGAAGACTTCAATCCCTATAAGGATGATCTGGAGATGGAAAACCTGAACATCCTGCAGTACAGCTCTTCCAAGGGCTATTACACGTATCAGGGGACAGGGACGGGTACGCCGCCCCAGCCCACCAAGACTCCTACCGCCACAGCGAAGCCGACCCAGACGCCGACAAAAGCCCCCTCGGAAGCACCAACACAGAAGTCGTCGGCCTCGCCGAAGCCCACATCCTCCGCCAAACCGTCGCCCAGTCCCTCCAAGGATCGTGACCCCGTGTCGCCATCCCCTGAGCCGACGGCTGATCCGACGGAAACAGCCACACCGCAGCCAACCCCTGAACCCGCTCCAGAACCTACCCCTGAGCCGACACCTGAACCGACACCGACGCCTGCATTTGACCCCAACGAGCTTGGGATTCCCATGGAATAACAGGACTGAACTTGATTTTGAAGAAAAGGAAGGCAGCATATGACCCCAAAAGAGCTTGCCCTCGCTGCGGCGAAGGCTTTGGACAGCAAAAAAGCGAACGATTTGATGGTTTTGGAGACCGAGCATCTGACCACGCTGGCGGATTATTTTGTGATCTGCACGGCAACCTCCTCCACCCAGATCAAGGCCCTCAGCGAGCATTGTGAAAAAATGCTGAAGGAAGCGGGGGAGGAGCCCCACCACATTGAGGGCCACCGGGGCGGCACTTGGGTGCTGATGGACTACTCCAGCGTAGTTATCCACCTCTTTATGCCTGAGGCGCGGGAGTTCTACAATCTGGAGCGCCTCTGGAGCGACGCGACGCCCCTTGATTTAAGTGACATTTTAAAGTGAGCAGTAAAAAACGGCTGACCCATGGGTCAGCCGTTTTTGTGTCTCTCTTGTTTATTTGGTTCGATGAAAATGCCCCTATCGTCAAGCAACTCTTGCATTTTGGAGCGACTTCCGCTATAATAGGGAAGATTCATCCAACACCGAGTGAGGAAGTGCAAGAAGATGAAGTATGATCCCAGCGCCATTGAATCCAAGTGGCAAAAGAAATGGCTGGACGAAAAGACCTTTGCCGCCAAGACGGGGGACACCTCCAAGCCCAAATTCTACGGTCTGGTGGAGTTTCCCTATCCCTCCGGGCAGGGGCTTCACGTGGGCCACGCCCGGCCCTATACCGCCATGGACGTGGTGGCCCGCAAGAAGCGGATGGAGGGCTATAATGTCCTGTTTCCCATGGGCTATGACGCCTTTGGCCTGCCCACGGAGAACTACGCCATCAAAAACCATATCCACCCCGCCAAGGTGACCCACGACAACATCGAAAACTTTACCAAGCAGCTCCAAATGCTGGGTTATTCCTTTGACTGGGACCGGGTCATCAACACCACCGACCCGGAGTATTACAAGTGGACGCAATGGATCTTCCTCCAGCTCTTCAAGAAGGGGCTGGCCTACAAGACCACCATGCCTGTCAACTGGTGTACCTCCTGCAAGTGTGTGCTGGCCAACGAGGAAGTGGTGGACGGCGTGTGCGAGCGGTGCGGCGCGCCCGTCATCCGCAAGGAAAAAAGCCAGTGGATGCTCAAGATCACCGAGTATGCCCAGCGGCTCATCGACGATCTGGATGAGCTGGACTTCATTGAGCGGGTCAAGACCCAGCAGAAGAACTGGATCGGCCGCTCCACCGGCGCAGAGGTCACCTTTAAGGCCACCACCGGGGACGACATCGTGGTGTTTACCACCCGGCCCGATACCTTGTTTGGCGCAACTTATATGGTCATTTCCCCTGAACACGCCTATGTGAAGCAGTGGGCGGACAAACTCACCAATCTGGACGAGGTCAACGCCTATGTGGCCGAAGCCGCCCGCAAGAGCGACTTTGAGCGCACGGAGTTGGCCGCTGACAAGGAAAAGACCGGCGTGATGCTTCAGGGTGTCCGGGCCATCAACCCTGTCAACGACAGAGAGATCCCCATCTTCATCTCTGACTATGTGCTGGCCTCTTACGGCACAGGCGCGATCATGGCCGTTCCCGCCCACGACGACCGGGACTGGGCCTTTGCCAAAAAGTTCGGCTGTGAGATCGTTGAAGTGGTCTCCGGCGGGGAGGACGTGCAAAAAGCCCCCTTTACCGCCAAGGACGACACCGGCATTTTGGTCAATTCTGAGTTCCTGACCGGCCTCACCGTCAAGGAGGCCATTCCCGTCATGATCAAGTGGCTGGAGGAGAAGGGCATCGGCCACGAAAAGGTCAACTATAAGCTCCGGGACTGGGTGTTCTCCCGCCAGCGGTATTGGGGTGAGCCCATCCCCATGGTGT
>CAJUAS010000008.1 GCA_910584395.1 uncultured Oscillospiraceae bacterium
GTCGGCGCCCATGATGTCCATCTTGTTGACGTAGATCATGCGGGGCACCTTGTAGGTGTCCGCCTGACGCCAAACCGTCTCGGACTGGGGCTCGACGCCGCCCTTGGCACACATGACGGTCACAGAGCCGTCCAGCACGCGCAGGGAGCGCTCCACCTCTACGGTGAAGTCCACGTGGCCCGGGGTGTCGATAATGTTCAGACGGGTCTGGGGGAACTGGTTCTTCGTCCCCTGCCAGTAGCAGGTGGTGGCGGCGGAGGTAATGGTAATGCCGCGCTCCTGCTCCTGAGCCATCCAGTCCATGGTGGCGGTGCCGTCATGGGTCTCACCGATCTTGTAGTTCACGCCGGTGTAGAACAGGATGCGCTCGGTGGTGGTGGTTTTGCCCGCGTCGATGTGGGCCATGATGCCGATATTTCTGGTGTTCTCTAAGCTAACTTTTCTTGGCATATTGCAAACTCCTCGACTTACCAGCGGTAGTGGGCAAACGCTTGGTTTGCCTCGGCCATCTTGTGGGTGTCCTCACGCTTCTTCACGGCGGAGCCGGTGTTGTTGGCGGCATCCATGATCTCGGCGGCCAGCCGCTCCTTCATGGTCTTTTCGCCGCGGCTGCGGGAATAGGTGGTGAGCCATCTGAGGCCCAAGGTCTGCCGCCGCTCGGGACGGACCTCCATGGGCACCTGATAGGTAGAACCGCCCACGCGGCGGGATTTGGTTTCCAGAGACGGCATAATGTTTTCCAGCGCGGCGGTAAACACCTCAAGGGGCTCCTTGTCGGTCTTTTCCTTGATGATGTCGAAGGCGCCGTAGACGACCTTCTGCGCCACGCCCTTCTTGCCGTCGAGCATGATGCTGTTGGTGAGCTTGGTGACTAAGACGGAATGATACAGCGGGTCGGGCAAAACCTCCCGCTTGGGTACGTTTCCTCTTCTGGGCACTTCGCTTCCCTCCTTCATTATAAAATGATGTCAACGGTACTCGAACGCAATGGTGCGCGTCCGTTGCGCCCCGAAGATCTATATGATCCACAGGGCAATTTTGCTCTGAGAAATGCTTTTGGGTGTTTGGCAGGCTCAAATTACTTCTTGCCGGCCTTGGGACGCTTCGCGCCGTACTTGGAGCGGGCCTGCATACGGCCGTTGACGCCCTGAGTATCCAGAGTGCCGCGGATGATGTGGTAGCGCACGCCGGGGAGGTCCTTGACACGGCCGCCGCGGATCATCACCACGCTGTGCTCCTGCAGGTTGTGGCCGACACCGGGGATATAAGCGGTGACCTCGTAGCCGTTGGTGAGCTTCACACGGGCGATCTTACGAAGGGCCGAGTTGGGCTTCTTGGGGGTCGAGGTACGAACGGCGGTGCACACCCCTCTCTTCTGAGGGCTGGGCAGGTCGGTCTCCCGGTTCTTGATGGTGTTCAGGCCAAACTGCATGGCGGGAGCGGTGGACTTGTAAGTGGCGCTCTTGCGTCCCTTACGCACCAGTTGGTTGAACGTAGGCATAGTTCTCCTCCTTTCTTCAAAAGTTTTGTTCCTATTTTAACGGAAAATCCAGAAGATTATTCCATTAAAACCACATTTGGCGCAAATGGGCACAATAATCCCATAGCGCAATTTGGTATTATAGCATAGGAAACCCCTTCCGTCAAGTAAAAATTACCTTGATTTCCGGCGGGAACGGCCGCGGTAGCCCTTGGCGTGACCCTCATAGCGGGTGCGCCGTTTGCCCAGCACGCCGAAGCGGAGGATGAGCAGGATCAGAGCCACCCCCAGCAGCGCCAGAAGGATACGGACAAGGGGCTTGGCGAAAAAGTCCTTCACAGCTTTCAGGTTGCTCAGCAGCTCGCTGCGCTCCGCCTCCGCCACCGCCACCAACTTCACCGTGCCGTACACATCGTCGCCGTTGCGGACGGTGACCTCTCCCAGCTCCTGCCCCGCCGCCACGGGAGCTTCCACACTGTCGGCGTAGAGGGTGACGTCCCGCTGGAACTCCGCCGGGTCTAAGTCCTTGGGCAGGATGGCGGAAATGGTGGTCTGGGGCTTCACCGCCACAGCGGTCATGTCGGTGGACAGGGTCACCCCCACCTCCGCCAGCGGGACGGCGGTGTCCAGAAGGGTGCGGTCGGCGAAGGTGTCGAACCCCCACTCCAACAGCCGCTTGCTCTCGGTGAACACCATGCGGGTGCGCCGTCCGTTTTCGTCCTCCACGTCCTCCGCACCCAAGACCACGCAGATCAGTGTCCTGTCGCCCTTTTTGGCGGCGGACACCAGACACTTTCCCGCCGCGTTGGTCGTCCCCGTCTTGACCCCGATGGCCCGGGGGTAGACATACCGCCCCTCGTAGATGGGCAGGAGGAGGGCGTTGGTGCTGGAAAACCGCCGCTCCCCCGTCATGTTGGTGGCGGGGACAGTGTGGTTTTTGGAGGAGACCAGCGTGGCAAAGGTCTCATTTTCCAGAGCCAGCCGGGTCAAAACGGCGATGTCGTGGGCGGTGGTGTAGTGCTCCTCGGCGTGGAGGCCGTGGGCATTGACAAAGTGGGTGCCCGTCAGGCCCAGTTCTTCCGAGCGGTGGTTCATCTGGGACACGAAAGAGGGCACGTCCCCCGCCACCGCCGTGGCCAGCACATTGCAGGCGTCGTTGGCGGAGGCCACCAGCGCGCAGTACAGAAGCTCCAGAACGCCGATTTCCTCCCCCACCTTCAGGTTCTGGCTGGTGCCCCCCAGCTCCAGATCGCCGTCGAAGCCCCGAGGCACGGTGACCACCTGCTCCAGAGACAGCTCTCCCCGCTCCACCGCCTCTAAGGTCAGCAGGGCCGTCATGATCTTGGTGATGGAGGCGGGGTAGTTCTTCTCCCCGCCGCGGAAGTCGTAGAGTACCGTCCCCGTCCCGGCGTCCATGACCAGCGCAGCCTTGCACGCCGGCTCTTCCAGCGTGCTCAGCAGCTCGCTGACCTGAACGGGCTTGGGGTTCTCCTCTTTCGCCGCCATGGCGTTCAATGGGGTCACAAACAGCAGCAGGGCCAAAAACAAAGCGATGTATTTTCTCATGGCAAATTCTCCATTGATATGTTATACTGTTTCTGTTATCAGGCGAACACCTGATTATACCATGCTTTTTTCTGTTTGACAATGTCCGGGAGGTGACAAAGCGGTGACAGTTTCCAAGGCGGAGAAGGCGGCGATCGCCCTGTGCGCCGCTTTCCTCATCTTCTTTGCCGGGTGGTATGCCCACGGTCTGGGGCGGGAGGGCTATTACGAGATCTCCACCGAGACCCACCGCCCCGCGGCCACCGCCGCGCCCACCCGGACGGTCTTTGTGCCCGACGTGCTGGTGGATCTGAACACCGCCGCGCTGGACGACCTCACCGGTCTGCCCGGCGTGGGAGAGACCCGCGCCCAAGCGATCTTGGACTACCGCGCCCACCACGGCCCGTTCACGCGCATTGAGGATGTGATGAACGTTAAGGGCGTGGGCGAGGGCATTTTTCAGCAATTAGAGCCTTATGTCACCGTAACCACCCCCGAAGGAGGGCAGACGCCATGAAAATTCTTGTGGTTGACGACGAGCAGGTGTTGGTCAAGGGCATCAAGTTCAATTTGGAAAACGAGGGCTACGAGGTAGAGGTGGGCTATGACGGCCAGCGGGCCGTGGAGCTTGCCAAGGCCGGGGACTTTGACCTCATCATTCTCGACCTGATGATGCCCAAGTTAGACGGCTTGCAGGCGTGCCTTGCCATTCGGGAGTTTTCCAACGTGCCCATCATCATGCTCACCGCCAAAAGCGAGGATGCCGACAAGCTCATCGGCTTTGAAAGCGGCGCGGACGACTACATCACCAAGCCCTTCAACCTGTTGGAGCTGAAGGCCCGCATCCGGGCCATCCTCCGCCGGGGCGCGTCCCAGCGGCAGGACAAGGGCCGGGAGGAGCGGCTGGTGCGGGGACACATTTCGCTGGATGCCGCCCAGCGGGCGGTCTGGCGGGACGGCGACGAGGTGGAGCTGACCGCCAAGGAGTTTGACCTCATGGAGCTTTTGATGAACAACCCCGGCAAGGTCTATTCCCGCTCGGCCCTGCTGGATCTGGTCTGGGGCTATGAGTACGCCGGGGAGGAGCGCACCGTGGACGTTCACATCCGCCGCCTGCGGGAGAAGTTAGAGCGGGACAGCGCCAACCCGGAGCTGATCCTGACGAAGTGGGGTGTGGGCTATTACCTCAAAAATGACTGACGCCGGGCAGAAAGCCGCCCGGCGGCCGCACATCGGGCTGCAAGCCAAGTTCGCCGTCGCCTATGCCGCCCTCATCGCGGCGGTGCTGCTCTTTCTCAACACCTACCCCGTCCTCTCCTCTCAGGAGCTGATCTTCCGCAGCAAGCGGGACACCCTGCAAAGTCAGGCGTCCCTCCTGTCCTCCGGTCTGGCCGGGCTGGAGGAGGTCACGCAGGCAGGCGCGGGGCAGCTCATGGAGCAGCTCTCCTTCCAAAACCTCACCCAAGTGATCGTCACCGATCCTCAGGGCGTCGTGGTATACGACACCGACCGCTCCGCCCAGTCCATCGGCACGCGCTGCGACTGGCCGGAGTTAGAGACCGCCCTGACCCAGAGCGTGGACGTACTCCACCCCACCTTTCAGGACGGCGCGTTCCAGAGCCGCGCGGCTGCGCCCGTCACCGTGGGGGGACAGGTGGTGGGCGGCGTGGCCCTCTTTGAATACGACACCGATCAGGGCACGCTGCTGCTGGAGCTGCAGCGCAACCTTCGCAGCATCTCTCTGGTGGTGTGCGCCATCGCCATCGCCGTCAGCCTTCTTCTCTCCCGCGCCCTCACCCGCCGCATCGGGCGGCTTTTGCAGGGCATCCGCACCGTGCGGGAGGGAGAATACTCCCACCGGGTCAAGACCTCCGGCCACGACGAGCTGGCCCAGCTCGGTCAGGAGTTCAACCAGCTCACCACCCGCTTGCAGACCACCGAGGAGGTGCGGCGGCGGTTTGTCTCCGACGCGTCTCACGAGCTGAAGACCCCTCTGGCCTCCATCCGCCTGCTCACCGATTCCATCCTTCAGGCCGACCACATGGAGGAGGACACCATGCGGGAGTTCATCGGCGATGTGAATCAGGAGGCGGAGCGGCTCACCCGCATCACCGAAAAGCTCCTCACCCTCACCCGCATGGATTCCGCCGACCACCGAACCGCCGAGCCGTCCGATCCCACCCCCGTCGCACCCGTCATCCGCCGGGCCGGACATATGCTGGAGCCGCTGGCGGCCCAGAGCGAGGTCACGCTGGCCTATCGTCTGGAGGAGGACTGCACCGCCCCCTGTGACGAGGACGACCTCTATCAGATCGCCTTCAACCTGATGGAAAACGCAGTGAAATACAACCTCCCCGGCGGCACGGTCACCGTCACCCTTGCCGGAACGCGGGCGGGGACGGTGCTCAAGGTGGAGGACACGGGGGTTGGCGTTCCCGAGGAAGATCTGACCCGTATTTTTGAGCGGTTCTACCGGGTGGACAAGGCCCGCTCCCGCGCCGCCGGCGGCACGGGCCTTGGGCTTTCCATTGTCCGGGACACCGTCCGCGCCCACGGCGGCACGGTGGAGGCCCGCGCCCGGGAGGACGGGCCGGGCACGTCCTTCGTGGTCACCTTCCCCCTCCCCGGCGCAGAGGAGGAGGCAGAACATTAAAGTTTACTTGAAAGGGAATTAATTTTCCCTCTTTTCTCTTGTATCTTACGGGAACACATAGTACAATAACAGCGTAAGATGGTCCGAACAAATTGAACAGGGAGGTTTGACCCATGGATTTTGAAGCATTGAAAAACCGCGTGACCGAGCTGGCGCAGGGCGGCGTGTCCAAGGCCAAGGAGCTGATGGAGATCGGCAAGCTGAAGGTGAACAACGCCACCGAGGCCGACGCCATCCGCAAGGCTTACACAGAGATCGGCAAGCTCTACTTCGCCCAGCACGGCATGGATCCCGATCCCGCCTACGCCGCGCTGTGCGCCAAGATCGTGGAGAGCAAGGAGCGCATCGCCTACAACGACGAGCGCATCACCGACATCAAGTCCGCCGCCAATCTGGGCGACGCCGACATCGCCGCCATGGACGCGGAGATCGGTCTGGAAGACGCCGACGACGATTTGGAGTTGTAAGTCTCCTCTCTCAGCAGTAAAAAGCACCGCCTGCCACCATCGGCAGGCGGTGCTTTTTATTTCCTGACGGTCAAGGTCATACCGGGCTTTTCCTAAGCCCGTTCATAAAGTCCAGCACGGCCTGCTTTTCCGGGGAATCGGCCATGATCATGGGCTGGAAGTTGTTGCGCGCGCCTGTGTAGACATAGCAGGGAATGATCGTCCCCTCCTTGGCGGTGAGCTTGCCGTCCTCCACCGTCAGCTTCAGCTGATAGAGGGCGGTAGCGTTTTCCGGGCGGGCAGAGCCGCCGTAGCAGAAGTTGCCCAGCGAGTAGAGGATGTCCACCCCGTGGTAGGTCTCCTTGGGCTGGAGCACGTGGGCATGGCTTCCCACCACCAGATCAGCCCCGGCGTCCACCAGCGCGCGGGCGGCCGTTTTCTGCCAGCTTTCCGGGGCGTGCTCGCGCTCCTCCCCGCCGTGGAACACCACTACCTGAAAATCCGACTGTTCCGCGGCGGCTTCCAACCGCTGGCGGATGAGGTTCAGATGGTTGGTGGCGTTCCACAGCCCGCCGCAGACCACGGCGATCCGGTAGCCGTCCTTTTCCAGATACACGGTCTGATCCCGGTTGCCCCATTTCAGCCCCGCGGCCTCCACGGCGGCCTTGGTGTCCGCAAGGCCCTTCTCGCCGTAGTCCTCGGTGTGGTTGTTGGATAAGGACACCACCTCCACGCCCCCTGCGGCCAGAATGTTGGCGTTGCCCGCCGCGCCCTTGTACCAATAGGCCGGCGTATAGTTTTTCTCCGTGGGCTTCAGCGCCCGGTCAGAAAGGGTACATTCCAGATTGACCACCGTAAAGTCGTCCCCTTCAAACACGTCCTTCACCCCGGCCAGAAAGTAGTCGGGGCTTTTGGCGGCCAGATAGCCGTTGAAGTTGGTTGCGGTGGTGGTGTTTGGGTACGTCGCCAGCATCGTGTCCCCCGCGAAGGTCATGGTGATGGTGGTGGGTTCGGGATTGGTAGGCGTGGGGGGCACAGCCTGATAGTCCACCACCTGCTCCACCGTATAGCCCATACCCATCAGTTCCGGCACGATGCCGCCGGGGGCGACCATATGCCCTGCGCCAAAGGCCAAAAAGGCGGTATTTTTCCCCTCCTTCTCCAGATAGCTCTTGGCGACCTCCACCATGCCGGGGTCGCGGTCGGTAAAGAGGCGGGCGCTCAGCTCATCGTCGGAGTTGACGATGGCCGTCTTGTCATAGACCCTGTTGAACAGCGCCAGATTGGCGGTCTGCCACGCAGTCATCATGTCGGTAAACATCCGCTCCTGCTCGTCCAGAGCCGCCTGCAGCTCCGGATCGACCTCCTGAGGTGCGTCGGTCGGAGGGGTGAAGGTCGCCTCCAGCATGGCAACGCCGCTTTCCAGATAGGCGGTCTGGTACTCCTCGCTTAAGGTGTCGAAGATGCCGCCCTGAAGGGCATAGGTCTCCGCCCCGGCGACCGTCTTGCCCGCGTTGACTGCGGCGGCGTTGACGTAGAGGTCGATGGCCATGGGGGCGTCCCCGGTGGTCTCGTCGCCGGACATCAGGCTGGTCACCGTGTTGGCCAGCGCCCAAGGCTTGTAGGTGTTGGTCTGCTCCTCCGGGAGGCCCAGCTGGGCGAAGGCGTTGACGGTGCGGGTGTAAAGCTCGGCAGGGATGTGGTTTTTCAGGCCGTCCCCCTCGCCATAGGTCTGCATGGCCACAAATTCCGCGATGCCCGTCTGATCCTGAAAATCCAGCTCCAGCACCACCGTGTCGGCGGACTGGATGGCGTTGCGGAGGGTCTGATGGAAGGGGTAGAGGTTGCCCCGGTCCATGTGGGCCGTGCCCAGAAGATAGACGGTGTTCTCCCCCTTGGTGGCCTTCCACAAAAGGCCCTTTGACCCGGCGTTCTTGCTGTCGTAAGCCCCCAAGACGGTGCGGGTGGCCATGACCATGGCCTCCTCATAGGTACACACCCGCTCCAGCGCCAGAGACACGCCGTCCCCCTGAAGAACGCCCAGCTTTTGCAGGGCCTTCACAGGCTCTGCGCTATCGAACCCGGCGGCCTTCACCGCCTCGCCCAGCGCGTTCACCACGTCTCCCCGGGTGCTGCCGGACACGTTCCACGCCGGCTCGCCGGCGGGCGCGTCGGTGAGCAGCGCCAGCTTGGCATACACCTGCCCCGCCATGGCGGCGATCTGCTCGGCGGCAATGGGAGAGGTGATGTACCCGGTGTAGCCGTCATCCACCAACTTCAGCCCGTAGGCGTCCGCCAGATAAGGGAGCGTCCATGCCGAGGGAGTCTGGGGCGCGGAGGTCTCCTCCTCCCCCGCAGCCAGCGCAGGGGTCAGGCAGAGGCACAGGCACAGCAACAGAGAAAGCAGCTTTTTCATAGATTCTTCTTCCTTTCATAATGTAATGATACAGTCGGCATATTGACAAAGTCCTTGATTGTGGGTGGAGAACACGACGGGCTTCTCCATGGCCTTGAGCCGCGCCAAAATGCGCTTTTGCAGCGGCTCGTCCACCCCTGTGAACGGCTCGTCCAGCAAATAGCGCGGCCCGCCCAGCGCCAGACACCGGGCCAGCGCCAGCCGTCTGGCCATGCCGCCGGAGAGCTGGGCGGGATAGGAGTTTTCCTCCCCCGCCAGTTCCACCAGATCCAGCCATTCCGCCGCCGCGGCGCTGTCCGGCTTGTCCATCACGTCCAAAAGGTGCTGGCGGACGGTGCGGCGGGAAAAGAGCCTGTCCTCCTGAAAAAGAAAGGCACTGTCAGGATATTTCTTTAGAAACGCGCGTAAAAGGGTGGTCTTTCCCACCCCCGAAGGGCCGGTGAGCAAAGTCAGTCCCCGGTCGGGGAAGGAAAAGTTCCGGTGGTCAAACACCACCTTGCCGTCAAAGGAGACGGTGAGGTCACGAAGCTCCAGATTGCACCCTCCCTTCCCACAGCGTCCACAGTCCCCACAGCAGCTTTTCTACGGCGACGGACAACAGCACCACCGCCGCCGTCCACGCGAAGAGGTCGGGGGTCTCCAAGTAGGTCTTGGCGTTCCAAATGGCCGTGCCCATGGCCGCCTGAGGCCGGCACAGGGCTTCTGCGGCCACCCCCGCCTTCCACGCGAAGCCGAGGGCAGAGCGGACGCCGCCCGCCAGCGCGTTGGCCATGGCGGGAAGGTAGACGAGCTTCAGGGTCTTTCCCTTGGAGAAGCGGTAGACCGCCGCCAGCTCCACGAGCTGGGGATCGACTTCCCCCATCCCCTGCCATGCGGCCGACCACGCAATGGGGACGGCCATCAGCGCAGCGATGACCACCGGCACCCAAACCGCCCCCGTCCACAGCCAGACTAAAATGATAAAAGAGGCCACCGGCGTGGCGCGGATGACCTTGACGGCGGGTGCGAAAATTGCGGCGCACCAGTCAAACCGCGCGCACAGCGCCGCCAGCGCGACCCCTAACACGATTCCCGCGCCGCCGCCTAAAAACACCCGGCCCAGCGTAGCCAAACAGGTGGCCCAGAACGTCCCCGTGGCCGCCAGCGTCCCCAGACGCTCCATCACCTGCCACGGGGTGGGCAGCAGCAGCGGCTGGCCCATATATACGGCCAGCCCCCACCACAGCCCTACCCACACCAGCAGCGGCAGCGCCACTTTTTTCATTTATTCCACCACGGCGTCCATAAAGTAGAACGCGTCGTCGGGAATCGAGCCGCCGATGGCGGCGGGATCAATGGAGAACAGGGCAGAGAAATAGCCCTGAATGGTATCCCGCATATCCTCCCCCGTCAGGAAGGTCAGATTGCACTGGGGGATGGCCTTGGCGGCGATGGCCGCAGAGGGGGTCAGCCCCTGATCCGCCACCAGCTGGGCCGCAGGGCCGTCGGCGTTGGTTTTGACATAGTCGATAGACTGGGCGTACTCGTTCAGGAACTGGCTCACCGCTTCGGGATGCTCCTCGGCAAAGGCGGTTCGCACCACGATGCAGCCCATGGCCAGACGGCTGTCCTCCGAGACCATGTCCCACTCCTCCGACAGGTCAAAGGCAGGCTGGATGTTCCCCTCCGACTTGACGCTCAGCGCGGTGGCGGCGGGAACGGGAAGCATACAGAGTTCCCCCTTGCCCGTCAGCATGGTGGCGGTCACCTCGTCGGCGGCCTGCCACACCACCGTCACGTCCTTGTCCATGTCCAGACCGTTTTCCGCCAGCAGATAGCGCAGCACATATTCCGGGTTCGCCCCCTGCCCAAAGGCATAGATGGTCTTGCCCTTGAGGTCAGCCATGGAGTTGAGGGTGTCGTCGATCCCCTTGTTCAGAATGTAAAGTGTCCCCAAGGTGTTGATACAGGCGATCTGGATCGCCCCATCGGACTTATGGTAGAGGTTGGAGGCCACGTTGGTGGCCAGCGCGGCGATATCAAAGTCGCCGTTCAAAAGCCCCGCCGTCACCTGCTGGTTGTCGGCGGCGACAGTCACCTCATAGCGGTTTGCCGTCCATCCCTCGGCGGAATCGGCCATCAGCTTGGCCGCGCCCACACCGGTCGGCCCGGCCAGCACCGCCAGCTTCACCGTCTCCTTGGCCTCCTGCGTCGGAGGCGCGGTCGGCTCTGCCGTAGGCGAGACACTGGGGGACGGCTCTACCGTCGGCGCAGGGGTCTTTGGCCCACAGGCAGTCAGCACCAACGCGCACAACAGTGCAAGGGCAAGCAGTTTCTTCATGGAGATCCTTCCTTTCTTCCACCCAGTATTAAAAATGATTCCTAATTTTACTTCCTTATGAAGAAAATGTCAACGTAAAAATTGTCCCGGCATCCCCATGGATGCCGGGACTTTTTCCCCTTGTCTTGCCGTCTTAGCCCTTGCAGCAGCTCGTGCCGTGGTCGCCCAGATGGAAGGACGCGCACTGGGTCTGGTCGCAGCAGGCCACGGTGGGATCGCAGCAACCCACCTTGATCTCGTTGAGGGTGCAGTAATCCTTGTCGCAGCAGTGGTAAGCGCAGCTTGTGACGGAACACTTGATGGACTGGTTTGCATTGTTTTGATTGTTGTTCATGTGAATTTCACTCCTTTCACGACACTTAGTATGTCCCTCGCCGCAAAGCTCATACATTCTTTTGCGGCGCGCATAGAATGACCTGAAAGGAGGTGGGACTATGGATCTGCGCGGCGGAAAGGTGACCATCGGCGAGCTTTTGGCGCATCCCGGCACACGCACCATGCTGCAAAAGCGTTTCCCCATGGTGTTCCGGGGCAAGCATTTTTCAGACACGGCAAAAACGGTGACGCTGGAGCAGCTGGTGGCTCTGGTGGGGGGCTTTTTGCCCCAAAAAATGCTCAATGACACCCTGCGGGATTTAGAGCGGCTGTAAAAAAGCGTCGTACCACCGAAGGCAGGCGGCGTTCCGGCGGCGGCGGAGCAGGAGGTTGGACGCCACAAAGTCCGCCGCCAGCGCCGCCGCTGCCGCCCCGCCCAGCCATCCGGGCAGCGCCGCCAAATGCGGCGCAAGGAGGGGGTGCAGCCACAGCCGCCCCGCCACCGCCAGCGCACCCCAAAACAGGGCGAACAGCGGGCAGATCAGGCCGTCCACGTTGCCTTTGATGTCCGAATAGTCCCAAAAATCCACTCCGAGGGCGTGGCGGGTAAAAAAGCCCACGGCATATTCCGCCGCCACCGCCACCCCTCCCCCGCACAAAAACAGCAGCAGAGGATCATTTGCGATCCCGCCCGGCAAGGCTACAATTCCCAGCGCCGCCAAGCCGTACACCGGGCAAAGGGGCAGCACCAGCAGACACTTGCGGTCGGGCTTGGAGCTGTGGGTCAGGTACGCGTAGCCCAGTTCCAGCAAAAACCCCAAAAAGCTGTAGGTGAGAAAAACCCAAAGACTCATTTGCCCAGCTCCCAATTGTCCACGATGGCCACCACGGCGGCGTCAATAGGGCTTTGTTCGTCCCCCTGCGCCTTTCGGGCGGCAGAGCCGGTGGTGAGGAGGACGACCTCCCCCAGACCCGCGCCAATGAGGTCGGCGGCCACCCGTCCTCCGCCTGCGCCGCTTCTCTCCCCCGCCTTCCAAGGCTCTACCAGCAGGAGCTTGTTCCCTGTGAGGGCGTTACTTTTTCTGGTACACCACACCGAGCCGATGACTTTGGCAAGCTCCATATCGTTCTCCTCCTGTCAGGTGGATGTTTCGGGTTTTTGCCGCCGTCACGGCCAGCGGCGTGGCGGCGGGACGCCCCGCAAGGTAAATGCGGTCAAACCCCTGTGCCGCAAATGTGTTAAGCCGTTCGTAGGTCAGCAGTCCCCGGCAGCTTGTCCCCGACTGCACCCAACGGGGCAGCTGGGTGAGGGGGCAGATCACCAGCCCGCGCCCCGCCAACAGGGACAAGCTCCGATCCAGCGTCCCGCTCCACCGCTCAGGCAGAGCCTCCCGGGGCAGCAGGGCCGGCTTCCCCGCCGCCAGCGCGGCGAAAAGCGGCTCTGCCGCCGACTGCGTCAGCCGGGGGAGGACAACCGCGTCCGCCTCCCGAAGGGCCGGGGCAAGGGGCAGTGCCGCGTTCAGGTACTCGGAGAGGGGGTCGCCGGGAATGTGGGCCAGAAAGGCCCGTTTAGCGGCCATGCTCCACGTCCGCCTGAATACGGCACATGAGAATGTGGAACGCCGAGGACAGGCGGTTCATCACCCGTAGGATCTGCCGCTGGGCGGGGGTGGGGCTGGCCTTGAAGGCGGCGACGGCGGTCTCCTCGGCCACCCGCGCTTGGGCGCGCAGAAGATTTATCAGTGCATACGCCCGCCCGAACCGGCGGCTGGGCGGCGTCATGGGGTCGATGCCGAAGTGGGCTTTCGGGTCGTGGGACTGGGCGCGCAGCTCCTCCGGGGTCAGGCCCAGAATACGCTCCTCCGCCAGCGGCTCGTCCAGCACCTCGCTTCGCATGACCCGCCGCAGAAGGTCCAAAATCTCCTCCAACTCAGCGATCAGCGCCTCGCTGTCCCGCTCGCCCTCTAACTCCAGTTGGGTTTTTACAATGTGAGCCTGAAGCAGGTCAAGCTGCCCGCGAAAGCGAATGCGCGGGTGATCCTTGGGCACGATACGGCGGGCGTTGAGATGGGTCATCTCCTCCGGCTTGGCCGGTTTTTGGCTGGGCATGGACACGCTCCCCTTTCCGCGGGTTTTTCCATAGTATACCGCACTTCGCGCGGGGTATGCAAATAAGGGTGGGTTTAGAACCCGCCCCCACGAAAACGTGGTTGCGTCTTTCGTGGCCGATGAGGGCAACAAACCCTACTTGTCTTTTTCAAACTGATGTGATATTCTTAAAAATAGGAAAACCTTCGGGTTTTCAGCGCTGCCCGTATACGGTAGGCGGTTTGCCCCTCCCATCCCGGAGGGGGTGACTTCTGCCTCCTCCATCGAGGGGAGGTGATGCCATGGGGCTTACATACTCAGATCTGTTCCAGTTCTGTCTTGTAGTCATTGGGATCATAAGCCTGTTTTTTCAGGCAAAAAAGAAGTAACCGCCGATCCCTCACAAAGATTGCGGTTACTTCTGTAATCGGATGAGGGGCTGAACCGTCTACCGGCAGCGCCCTTTTTCTATTTGCATTATAGTCAATGGAGTAGCGTTTGTCAAGTAGGGTGCGCCCCTACGCTCACCCCAGCGCCACGTCCAGCACCATCATCAGCAAAAAACCGAACATCACCGACAGCGTTCCGGCGTGGGCGGACTGGTCGAGGCGGGCCTCCGGGATCAGCTCCTCCACGACCACCACCATCATCGCCCCGGCGGCGAAGGAGAGAAACCACGGCATCAGCGGCGCGACGCTCCCCGCCACAATGGCGGCCAGAACGCCGAAGATGGGCTCGACGCTGCCGGAGAGGCAGCCTTGGAGGAAGGCGTGGCGGCGGGAGTTGCCCTCCTGCCGCAGGGGCAGGGCGATAGCCGCGCCCTCCGGGAAGTTTTGGATGCCGATGCCCAGCGCCAGCGCGCCGGCGACGGAGAGCCAGAGGAAGCCGCTTTCATTTTGGGCGGCGCGGGCGAAGGCCAAGCCCACCGCCATACCCTCGGGAATATTATGGAGGGTCATGGCGACCATCAAAAGGGCGGTGCGCTTGGAACGTTTGGACTTGGGGGCGTGGGGGTCATCGTGATGGAGGTGGGGCAGCAGCTTATCCAGCAGCAGCAAAAACGCCACGCCGAGGATAAAGCCGCCTGCGGCGGGAAAATAGCCCGGAATGCCGCTTTCCTCCGCCTCTTCGATGGCAGGAATGAGCAAGCTCCAGACCGAGGCGGCGATCATCACCCCCGCCGCAAAGCCGAGGAAGAGCCGCTGGATGGCGGGGGTGATCTCCCGGCGGAAGAAAAAGACGGTGGCCGCGCCCATTGCGGTCATTAGGAACGTGAACATGGTGCCGGCAAGCGCCCAAAAAACCATAATAGGTCAACTCCTTTGGAATATGTAGCTTGCCCCACGAAAGGGCTTGACGAAGGGGCAAGGGATGTGGTAGAATATTTTGGCGTTCAGAGTTATCCTACGCTGGCAAGTGCATATGTGCTACTGTAGCTCAGTTGGTAGAGCAGCTGATTCGTAATCAGCAGGTCGTGTGTTCAAGTCACATCAGTAGCTCCAAAAAGCCTCGATTCCGTCTGGAATCGAGGCTTTTTGTGTCATATTTATTGGTGGTTTTCAGATGGGAAATTTTCCGACCCACACCACGACCCACACGGGGATCACATCACCTGCGCCATAAAGCTGCCCATGGTTTGGGCGGCTTCGTCTTGCTTTTGCCGGGTGGCGTGGGTGTAAGTGCGGAGGGTAAACCCCGCATCGTAATGCCCCAGCATGGTGGAGACGGTTTTCACGTCCACGCCGTTTTGGAGCGCCATCGTGGCAAAGGTGTGCCGGAGGTCGTGGAAACGGATGTGGGGCAGGTGTGCGTCCTTGAGAATTTTCTTGTGGAGGTTCAAAATGGAGTCCGGGTGGTAGGCTTGACCTGTCAACGGCGAGGGGAACAGATAGGGGCTGTCTGGATGTTTTTCGTGTTCTTGGACGAGTAGGTCTACCGCCTCTTGCGGGATGGACACTTGGCGGATAGAGGTTTCCGTTTTGGGACGGGTCACGGTCAGGTTGCCGTCCTTGTCGTGGGTGAGCTGTTTGCTCACCGAGATGGTGTTGTTCTCTGTATTAAGGTCATCCCAGAGGAGAGCGGCCAGTTCACCTTTCCGGAGACCTGTGACCAATTCCAGATAAAACATAGGCAGCACTCCCCTATTTTCCGCTGCTTGTAGGTAGGCACTCATGTCTTCCGGTCGAAGTATCTTCATCTCCTGCTTTTCCAGCTTCGGGATGATACAGTCCTCTGTTGGGTTGCGGAGGATAAGCCGTTCTTTTACCGCCCGGTCGAGTGCGTTGTGGAGCATCATGTGGATACCACGAACGGTGGCATTATTGAAAAGCTACGGGAAGAATTGAATCGAGACTAAATGAATACAGCGCGGGCAAGGCCAATTCGTTTGGAAACCTTGTTTTATGTATCTTTTACCTAAGTTTTACAAACCCTCCCTTTTGGATTTTACATGGTCGCGGTAAGATGGCCGTGTAAACCGAAAGGGAGGTTATTTTATGAAAAAGACAAAAACGCTCGTTTGTACGATCCTGACTGGGGTGCTTGCGCTGGGCCTGCTGGCGGGGTGCGCCCAGGGCCAGCCCGGCGGCAGCGTCTCCACCGACGGCTCCACCTCTATGGAAAAGGTCATCGGCGTCCTAGGTGAGGCGTTCCAAAATGAAAACAAGAACATCACCTTTACTTACAACCCCACCGGCTCCGGCTCGGGCATTCAGGCGGTGAGCGAAGGCCGGTGCGACATTGGCCTTTCCAGCCGCGCGCTCAAGCAGGAGGAGCTGGACAGCGGCCTGACCGAGACTGTACTGGCCTACGACGGCATCGCCGTGGTGATCCACCCGGACAACCCGGTTTCCGATTTGGACGTGGACACCATCGCCAAAATTTACACTGGAGAGATCACCAACTGGAAGGACGTGGGTGGCAGCAATGCCGAGATCGTCCTCATTGGCCGGGAAGCGGGCAGCGGCACCCGAGACGGTTTTGAGTCCATCACCGGCACCTCGGAAAAATGCAAATACCGTCAGGAGCTGACCTCCACCGGCGACGTGATCACCACCGTTTCCCAGAACCCCGATGCCATTGGTTACGCCTCTCTGGCCTCGGTGGGCGACAGCGTGAAAGCCCTGGCGGTGGGCGGCGTGACCCCCAGCGAGGAGACGGTAAAGGACGGAAGCTATGCCATCCAGCGCCCCTTTGTGCTGGTGACAAAGGCGGACGCCAAGCTCTCTGACGCCGCCCAGAAGTTCTTTGACTTCGCAACTTCCCCGGACAGCGCAGGGCTGATCGCCCAAGCCGGCGTGGTGGCCGCCAACTGAGATGAAGGGCCGTGTGCTTGAACGCGCTGTCCACGGGGCCTTTCTGGCGCTTGGGTTGGTGACGGTGGGGTGTGTGCTGCTCATTACAGTCTACCTGATCGTCTCCGGCCTTCCGGCCATCCGGGAAATTGGACTTTGGGAGTTCCTCTTCGGGGACACCTGGGCCTCCACGGCGGCAGAACCCAAGTTCGGCATCCTTCCCTTCCTGCTCACCAGCGTGTACGGCATGGCGGGGGCCATGGTCATCGGCGTGCCTGTGGGCTTTTTCACCGCCGTCTATCTGTCAAAGGCCGCTCCCAAGCCGGTCAAGACAGTGGTGGAGCACATGGTGAGCCTGCTGGCGGGCATCCCCTCGGTGGTCTACGGGCTGGTGGGGATGCTGGTGTTGGTACCATGGGTGCGAAGCACATTCCATGTCCCCGACGGGGCGGGGCTGCTGGTAGCCATTCTGGTGCTGGCGGTAATGATCCTGCCCTCCATCATCAAGGTATCGGTGACCGCTCTGGAGGCGGTGCCCCGGGAATATGAGGACGGCTCTTTGGCTCTGGGGGCCACGGCGGCGGAGACCTGGTTTCGGGTGTCCGTCCCCGCCGCCAAAAGCGGCATCGCCGCCGCGGTGGTGCTGGGGGTGGGCCGGGCCATTGGGGAGGCCACAGCGGTGATGATGGTGGCGGGCAACGCCCCCAATCTGCCGGGACTTTTTCAAAGCGTTCGCTTCCTCACCACCGCCATCGTCAGCGAGATGGCCTATTCCGGCGGACTGCAGCGGCAGGCGCTGTTTTCCATTGCCCTTGTACTCTACCTCTTCATTCTGCTCATCAATGCTACGTTGAACTTCTTTTTGAAGCGGGACAAGGAGGGCTGACCATGCGAAAAGCAAAAGACGCCCTCCGCATGGGGGCTATGGGCCTGTCCACGCTATTCACCTGCACCTTGGCGGTGGCGCTGATGGGATATGTGCTGGCAAAGGGCCTGCCCCAGCTAAGCTGGGCACTGCTCACCACCGCCCCCAGCTATCTGGAGGACACGGTGGGCATCCTGCCTGACATCCTCAATACCCTGTACCTCATCCTCACCGCCGTGGTCATCGTCCTGCCTCTGGGGGTGGGAGCCGCGGTATATCTCAACGAGTACGCCACAAACAAAAAGCTGGTGAGCGTGATCGAGTACGCCGCCGAGACTCTGTCCGGCATCCCTTCCATCATCTACGGTCTGGTGGGGATGCTGGTGTTCTCCAACCTGCTGGGTTCTTGTCTGCTGGCCGGGGCGCTGACACTGGTGGTGATGAACCTGCCCACCATCCTCCGAACCACCCAGGAGAGCCTGAAGACCGTCCCTCAGTCCTACCGGGAGGGGGCCTTTGGTTTGGGGGCGGGCAAATGGCGGGTCATCCGCACGGTGGTGCTCCCCGGCTGCGTGGACGGGGTGGTCACCGGCTGTATTTTGTCGGTGGGACGGATGTTGGGCGAGACAGCGGCCCTTCTCTATACCGCCGGCTTCGCCCACACCCTCAACGGCTTTTTCTCCGGCATGAGCAGCTCAGGGGCGACCTTGTCGGTGGCCCTCTACGTCTACGCCAAGGAGCCGGGGCCGGGGCGGCAGGAGGCGGCCTTCGCCATCGCCGCCATCCTCCTGCTTTTGACCTTGGGCATCGACCTTGCCGCTGTGCTGGTCAAGCGGCAGTTTCAAAGGAGACACTTATGAACCCCATTCTCACATCTCACGACCTGTGCCTCTGGTATGGGCAGACCCAGGCGCTGAAAAACATCTCTCTGGACATCCCGGAGCGGAGTATCACCGCCCTCATCGGCCCTTCGGGCTGCGGCAAGTCCACCTTTCTCAAAACCCTGAACCGCATGAATGATCTGATCCCCGGCGTGAAGATCACCGGGGAGGTGCGCTACCGGGGAGAGGACATCTATGCCCCCGGTCAGGACGTAAGCGCCCTGCGCCGTGAGGTGGGCATGGTGTTTCAAAAGCCCAATCCCTTCCCCATGTCCATCTACGACAACGTAGCCTACGGCCCCCGAACCCACAGGGTCAAGGGCCGGGCCAAGCTGGACGAGATCGTGGAGCAGGCCCTTCGGGGCGCGGCCATCTGGGACGAGGTGAAGGATCGTCTACGAAAAAACGCCCTGGGCCTGTCGGGAGGCCAGCAGCAGCGGCTTTGTATCGCCAGGGCCTTGGCGGTGGAGCCAAAGGTACTGCTCATGGACGAGCCTACCTCCGCGCTTGACCCTATCTCTACTTCCCGGGTGGAAGAACTGGCCCTGGAGCTAAAGGAGCGCTACACCATTGTGATCGTCACCCACAATATGCAGCAGGCCCTGCGTATCTCTGACCGCACTGCCTTTTTCCTGCTGGGGGAGCTGGTGGAGGCGGGAGCTACTGAGGATGTTTTCTCCCAGCCCCGGGACAAGCGCACCGAGGACTATATCACCGGGAGGTTTGGGTAATGAGAAGCAAATTTGATGAGGAGATGTCCCTCCTCCATCGGGAGTTGACCCGGATGGGGGCCTTGTGCGAGGAGGCCATCGCCCTCACCGCCAAAGCGCTGGACGGAGAGCGGGCGCTGGCGGGAAAGGTCCCCGCCCTGGAATCGGAGATCGACCAGGCCGAGCGGGACATTGAGACACTGTGTCTCAAGCTCCTGCTGCGACAACAGCCGGTGGCGGGGGATCTGCGGCAGGTGTCGGCGGCCCTGAAAATGATCACCGACCTGGAGCGCATTGGAGACCAGGCGAGCGACATTTCCGACATCGTCTGTGCCATTGAGGGGGTCAGCCGGGGAATCGCCCAGCGGCTCCACGCCATGGCTCAGGCCACCATTCACATGGTCACCGCCAGCATCGACGCCTATGTCTGTCAGGACGCGGAACGAGCCAAAAACGTGATTTTGTTGGACGATGCCATTGACAACGCCTTTCAGGAGATTAAAATAGCCTTGGTGGAGCGCATCGCCCAAAATCCTGAGCTGGGCGAGTATGCTCTGGATCAGCTGATGATCGCCAAGTATTTTGAGCGCATCGGCGACCACGCGGCCAACGTGGCCGAGTGGGTGGTATTCGCCGTCATCGGCGTTCACAAAGGAGAAGGGCTATGATCTGGTGTGTGGAGGACGACAACGGGATCTTGGAGACGGAGCTGTACGCCTTGACCTCAACAGGGTTTGCCGCCCGGGGCTTTGCCGACGGCGCAGCCGCTTGGGACGCGCTGCAAACGGAACGGCCCGAGCTCATATTGCTGGATGTGATGCTCCCCGGCATGGACGGCGTGACCCTCCTGCGGCGGATGAAGGAAAGCCCTGCCCTCAGGGGCATCCCCGTCATCATGGCCACTGCCAAGGGGACGGAGTACGATAAGATACAGAGCCTTGACCTGGGAGCGGACGACTATCTGGTCAAGCCCTTCGGGCTCATGGAGATGGTGTCTCGGGTCAAGGCGGTGCTGCGCCGGTGCGAGGACAAGGGGAGAACCGTCCTGACCTTGGGTGGTCTGAGCATGGACACTGTCGCCCATATCGTCACGGCGGACGAACAGCGGGTGGACCTGACCTACAAGGAATTTGAGCTGCTGCGGCTGTTTTTGGCACACCCGGGTAGAGCGTTTACCCGGGAAGAACTGTTTTCCGGCGTATGGGGAGACAACTATCAGGGGGAGACCCGGACCCTGGATATGCACATCAAAACCCTGCGGCAGAAGCTGGGCGGCTACGGTGCTCACATTGAGACCGTCCGGGGCGTGGGCTACCGACTGGAGGGCAAATGATGAGTAAAAAAATATTCCGTGCCTGTCTGCTCTCCGCCTTTGTGGTTCTTCTCACCAGTCTAACGGTGGTGATGGCCAGCCTTTACGGCTACTTCAATGAACGGCAGAGCGCCCAACTGGGTCAAGAACTTCGCATGGCCGCCCAAGGGGTGGAGTTGGGGGGCGCAGCCTATTTAGAGGGCTTGGAACAGGAGGACTACCGCCTGACCTGGGTGGATGGGACGGGCAAGGTGCTCTATGATACCCAAGCATCCGCCGACACGATGGAAAACCACGGCGGGCGGGAGGAAATCCAAACGGCACTGGAGACAGGAGAAGGCGCCGGCTCACGGATGTCCTCCACCCTGATGCGGCGGACGGTCTACCGCGCCCGGCGGCTCTCGGATGGAACGGTGCTTCGCATCTCTGCCGATCAGGTAACGGTGCTGGCCCTGCTCGCTTGGATGTCCCAGGCCGTTTTGCTGCTGATCGTCATCGCGGCGTTGGTGTCCTGGGTGCTGGCGGACAGGCTGGCCCGGCAGGTAGTCAAGCCCATCAATACTCTGAACTTAGATGACCCGTTGTCCAACGATGTGTATGAGGAGCTGTCCCCTCTATTGCGGCGCATCCATCACCAGAACCGGCAGGTGGCCGCCGCCGAGCAAAGCCGCCGGGAGTTCACCGCCAATGTGTCCCACGAGTTGAAAACGCCCCTCCAGTCCATCTTGGGCAGCGCCGAACTGCTGGAAAACGGCACAGTGGCCCAGCAGGATATTCCCCGGTTCGCGGGCCGCATTCGCGCCGAGGCCCAGCGGCTGGTGGCCCTCATTGAGGACATCCTCCGCCTGTCCCAGCTGGACGAGGGGGTAGAACTGCCCCGGGAAGAGGTGGAACTGCTGGCCCTTTGCCGGGAGGTTCGCGCCAGCCTGGAGCCCCAGGCCGCCGCCAAGGGGGTTCTCCTGGCCGTTCACGGCGGGGAGGCTCATGTTACCGGGGCCCGGGCCTTGCTCCACGAGCTGGTCTACAACCTCTGCGACAACGCCATCAAGTACAATGTGGAAGGCGGATTGGTGGACGTCAGCGTGACCCAAACGGGGCAGACAGTCACCCTCATTGTGGCCGACACGGGCATCGGCATCCCGCCCCAGGATCAGGAGCGGGTGTTTGAGCGGTTCTACCGGGTGGACAAAAGCCGCTCCAAGGCCGCCGGCGGCACCGGCCTGGGCCTGGCCATCGTCAAGCATATTGCCCAGCTTCACGGGGCAAAGCTGAAATTGGAAAGCAAGGTCGGTACCGGGACCCAGATAACAGTCACCTTTAAATAAAATGTAGGGCGAAGCAAGAAAGGCAAAGCTGTCCTCTCTCTTCCAGCTTTGCGGTTTTCGTCTGGCGGTGGAGGATGCCCTCTCATTGCCGGTGGATCTGGTCACTACCGAGGCGTCGGATGCCGAGTTTCTAAACGCCATTCAGAAGGAGGAGGTGCTGCTCTATCGAAACGCAGGATAAGGTCATCTTGGAAAAAATCGTGGCCTACTGCCAGCGGATCGCAGATAGGCAGTTGATTCATCGTTGTTCCTCTTAGTAGTCAATAAATGGTGGCAGCACTCGGATCCTGTCCGTGTGCTTGTGCAGGAGGACCATCACGCCGTCTGGCCGGTTCTTGACCACCAGCCAATTCTCCGGGGACAGTCCCGCCTGCCCGATGCGGATCTTCTGCTGCCGGGTGGGTTTCTTGCCGTTTTTCATGGGTTCACCTCCTTTGCATTTTGCTGGAGGTTGTGGTAGAGTAGAGGGGACCGGCGAGGGCCGGGAAATGAAGAAGACATATCATTCGCTTGAGGAAATCCGAGAGAGTTGTGGAAACGCTGACCTGATGGCCTGCGTCGCCTCTGTACTTGGCTGCAACAAGTACATGGCTTGGAAATTGTCATCTTGCTCTGAGGACGGTTCGGTCTGCCACGCTGACTTCGTCTGCCACGACGAGGCCATGGGCTTCATAGGCCGCCTTTCCTACGAGCTGAACGAGCTGGGCCGGTATGCCCATATCACAGTCGAGGATCTTCACTCCTCGGCTGCAACGAAATAAAGGGGAGGTGATGGCCCTCGCCGCTCCCGTCTACTCTACCTTTTACCTCCTTTCGGTCTTTTCTTTTCTGGTCAACTGTGATATGCTATGGGCTGGATAAGTAATTGACCATGCTCATTATACTATCCGTTCGGAGAGATTGTCAAGGGTTTTCTCTCTTTTTGGAGAGATTATTTTTGGGGAAACTCTCGTTTCGGAGAAACAGGAGGTTTATGATGTCCGCACTTGTTGAGCGGTTACGCACCGCAATTACAGAGAGAGGACTTACATTTAATAAGGTCGAACACGACTGCAAACTCGGAAATGGTACAATAAAGAGGTGGGAAGACCAAAGCCCCCGATTAGATAAGCTGGTTCTTGTCGCACAGTATTTACACGTCTCGCTTGACTACCTTGTATTCGGATCTCTCCATTCGGATTGCTCTCCGGGTGGAGAGACGACGGTTGACCTTGAGGCCATCAAAAGAGAACAAGGTCTAACGTGCGACGGTCTACCGCTGTCCGAGGATGAGGTGGATCTGGTGGCCATGTACCGGCTCTTGCCGGAGGAGCAGCAGGAGGATGTTTTCGATCTGGTGCAGCTCAAATACCAGAAGCACGTTGAGCGGAAAAAAGGGTCTATCTTCTGGACATTTACCGGCGACAAAAATGGCGGCCCCGCCCGGAGTGAGACCCCCCACGGAACCGCTTAATTTTTTGGCCCTGTTTGGTTAATTACTTAACCATTTTAGCCCGCTTTTTTGTTCCATTCATCACGCTAAAGTTTCGCTCTTTTCAAAACCCGCAAATCCTTGCGGCACAGTCAATGGAACAAGGTTTTTCAAAAAAGTCAAATTTGTTCCATTGGTCTTGGGGCGTTTTTGGGCCTTGGCCCGCTCGATTTTGCACACCCTGCACACCTCTCTGCACACCCTTGTAACACCGTCAAACCCTTGCAATATCAGCATTTCTATTTTTGGCCTGAACGCCTGACCGTTACTTTCTGCACGGATTAACGCCCCGTTTGCACACCTTGACCCCTTGCATTTTTGCCGGGGGTCTGCTATACTACCCTCGAAGGGCCGTGGCGCCCGTCCTCAAGGTCTTCTGCTGTGACTTCCGGGACGGACAAAGCGGCCCTTCATCCTGCCCAAAAGCCTGTTGTCATGCGGGTTTCAGCCGTTGCCGCTCTCCGGCCGGCTCGCGCAGATCAGCCTCGCGGCGCACAAAAAAAGACGCCGGCTCGCTGCCGACGCCTCTCAGGGACAAGATTGTTGATAATTGACCGCCGTTTCCCGGCTCTGTCCCGCCCTCAACCCGTTGAAATCCGGGGGTTTTCCAGCCTTTCCCCGGCCTGTCCCGCCTTATCCCTCATTTCTCATATATCCTGTCCCTGTACACAGTTCCCTCACTTGTATACGGAAGGTTTTTCGCTGTTTGAGCCACTTTTTTAAGAAAAGTTTTTAAAGTTCAGAGGGTTGCACAAGTCGCACAGTTTCTTTTTGGGCGTTTTGTCAACAAAATTGGAAAGCCCCACGGCCGCAAGGCCGTGGGGCTTTCACAGGAAGGAAGGATTTTCGCGCCTGTATAGACGCTGGGAATTGCTTACTTGATCAGTGCGATAAATCGGTCAAGCATCACCGCCACTTCCGCGCGGGTGACCTTGGCGGTGGGGTCAAGGTTGTTCTGGCCCTTGCCCTTCAAAATGCCGTTGGCCACACACCAAGCTACGCCGTCGGCGGCCCAGTCGCCGGTAGAATCGCCGTCGGTAAACTGGTCAAGGGCCGTGGAATCCGCTTTAGTGTCCAAACCGATGAGCTTGGCGTAGCGGCACAGCATCACCGCCAACTGCTCCCGGGTGATCACATCGTCGGGGGCGAAGATCTCGTCGGTGTAGCCGGTGACAACGCCGGCCTTGGCTGCCCAAGCCACGCCTTCGGTGTAATACTTGCCCTCGGCAACATCTTGGAAGGTCACTTCATAGTCCGTCTTGCCCTGAGACAGGCGGTGCAAAACGGTTGCCAGAGAGCCACGGGTCATGGGGCTGACCATGTCGTACTTGTTGTCACCCACGCCTTCCACCAGCTTGAGCGCGGCGGCGTTGTGGATGGCCTTGTCAGCCCAGTGTCCCTCGGGAACGTCGTCAAAACGGGTCTCAGGCTCGGAGATGGTGGCGGGAATTTCCGCCTTGACCAGCTCCTCGCCGTTTTCGTCAGTGACGGTGATGGTGATGTCCCCGTTCTTGGTGGTGACGGTCTCGGACTTCGTGCCGTCAGGCTGGGTCACCGTCTCGGTCACCGTGCCGTCCGGCTTGGTGACGGTGGTGACCTTGCTGCCGTCCTCCCGGGTCTCGGTGGTGGTGGAGGAACCGGAACCGCCGGAGGTCACGCCCACCCTGACGGTGCAGGAGGCGGTGGTCTGCTCATAATTGTCCGTCCCCAGCAGCGTGGCGGTGAAGGTGTAGGTCTTATGGTCGCCGGGCAGCTCCACGGTATAGGTGCCGTCCTCATTGCGGGTCATGGGCAGCATCAGGTCACTGGCCTCCACATAGAACCCGGTGCGGTCCGCATAGTCGGGCAGGGTGACGGTCAGGGTGACCTCCCCCGCTCCGCTCAAGGTGCTGCGGTTGGCGGCGATCTTGATCTCCGGGGTCGCCTTTTCGATGGTCACCTTGGCCTGACCCTGAACGCCAGCCATCCCGTTGGCGGCGACCTTGTACCAGACCATGTGCTCACCCACCGCACTGAAGGTGGGGTTGGCGGCGTGGAAGTTCACGCCGTCGCTGGAATAGGTCACGCTGGCCCTTCCGTCCACAGGGTCGGTCACGGCCACTTGGATGCCGTGGGCAAGGCCGTCGTACGCGGTCACCACGTCCGCCGCCGTGGCCTGCACTGCGGGAAGTCCGTTCACGGTCACAATGCAGGTATCCTTGACTGTCTCGTCCGCCTGCGCGGTAACGGTGATGGTCGCCGTTCCGGGGGCGACGCCGGTAATCACGCCGTTGGCCACGGTGACCACCGCCGGGTCGCTGCTTTCCCAGAGGACGGTCTTGTTGGTGGCATTGGAGGGCGCAACATACGCCACCAGCGTGTCGCTTCCGCCCACATCAACGGACACGCTGGCCCGCTTGATCTCCACATAGACGGGCATCACCCCGTCAGCGTCGGCGGCGACTACCTCGCCGGTGGGCTGAGACAGCACCGTCCCGGAGAAGCCGCCGCCCTCCACGGCGGTAGCCTTCAGCACAATGTGCTTGCCCTCGGACAGTTGGGTGATCGCACGGCTGCGGCCGGTCGCCCCTTCGATCTCCTCCACACTTGCAACCGTGCCGTCACCGTTCAGCGTCGCCCAACACCACTGATAGGTCACGTGGGCGTCCGCCTCGGCGGGGGTAATGTTGGCGGTGAGCCGCTGGCCCACCTTGGCAACGCCGGAAATGCTCACCTTTTCCAGCGGCACGATCTTCTGCTCGCCCTCCACGGTGATGGTCAAGGCATTCTCCACCACGCCGGCAGCAATGTAGATCGCCCCGGTCTCCTTGGTGTAGGTAAAATCGGTAAACGCCTGTCCGCCCATGGTGACGGTGATCGTGTCAGGGAGCTGATACCCCTCATCCGGGGTAACTGCGGCGACAAACTCCTGATGCCAGCCGGCTCTCGCGGGGGCGGAGAGGAAGCTCACCCGCTCGCGGACGTACTCCACCGGGAAGGTCTTCAATACGCCGTCGCCGCGGACGGTCACATCCTGCGTCACGCCGTGGGCAAAGGTCAGCACCCGCGCCGCAGAATTGTTGGGATCGGTGGTGTAGGTGTAGTCGGTGAACCGCTGGTTCGTTGCCGTCGTGGTCACCGTCAGCGACCGGGGCATCTCGTAGCCGTCAGCCGGGGTCAGCGTAATGGTGAAGGGCGTGCCGTGGGTGGCGGTATGGTTCTCCGCCGCGCCCATGCTGCAGGTGATGTTGGTCAGGCTGTGGCCGATGGTGTAGGTTTTCAGCTCAAATTCAGCGGTCACCGTCACCGCCTCACCGGGCATGGTGAAGGTGTAGGTCTCATAGGTCTTGCCGTCCTCGGTGACCGGGTCACTCTCCGTGAGCTGAAGTGCCGTGTTGCTCACATCCCCAGTGACCGTCAAACCGTTCTCCTTAAGCTGATAGCCCTCGGCGGGACGGACAGTGAGGACACGCTCCTCCCCTGCGGCGGCCTGACCGCGCCGGCGGGTCACCGTGCCGGCGCCGGCCGGGGTCATCGTCCCGATGTTGATCAGGTACAGAGTCACGTCATGGGGCGCGACGGTGACGGTGATGGCAACGCCCGCCTTGTGGGTGTCCGTCTCCGCGATGCGGACGTTGTAGTCGCCCGTGGCCAGACCGGTGACCTCTGTGCCGGTCACCTCCTGATACGCGCTGTCCGGGGACGCGACCGGCTTATACTCGTAGGTGTTCCCGTCATCCGTGGGGAAGCCCACGATCTTGCCGTCGTTCCCTGCGGCGGTAGCGGGTTCGCCGTGGATGCCCGACGCGCCCGCTCCGGGGATGATCGGGCCGTCCGCCTTGGCGACCGTCCCGGTGGTGTAGGTGGTCTCGCCGAAATAATAGTCTCCCCCGGCGGTGACCTTCACGGTGAGCTTTTGGCCAATGTCCTCCTTCACCGGGGTGTAGGTCTTGGTTGTGGCCAAAGCCGTGCCCTCGGCAGTCTCTCCGCGATACCACGCATAGGTCAGGTCGTTCTTGGCCGCCTCAATGATGTCGTTGACATCGGCGGTCAGCTCGCTTCCGAACTTCAGCTCGCCGCTTACCGCAGCCTGACCCACGATCTGCTGCTTCACGGTGACGTGAACGGTCTTGACAAGGCTTCCGTTTGCCGCGCTGGCGGCGGTGATGTCGGTCTCGCCCACGCCCTGCGCGGTGATGAGGGCGTTCTGGCTGCCCGTGTCATTTGCCCACGGCTTGGTCACCGTAGCCACGGCGCTGCTGCCCGTCCTCCAGACGATGGTCTTATCGCTGGTGTCGGCAGGAGTAAGGGTGGGCACGACCACCTGTGTGCCGGGGGCGCTCCCCGGACGGAGGATCAGCTCCACATTGGTCACATCCAGCTCCAGAGCCGTCGGCAGCGTGACCACCCGCACCGTCCGGTGGGTCTGCAGGCCGGGCTTTTGCTGAGAGCGGACGTAGATCTCCGCCGTGCCGGGGGCGACGGCGGTGACAAGGCCGTTTTGATCCACGGTGGCCACCCCTTCATCGGTACTCCACCATGTCACCGCCTTGTTGGTGGCGTCAGCGGGGTTGACGGTGGGAACCAACGTCTTGGTGGAGCTTTGCTCCGCCATGGCCGGGTTGGTGTAGAGGGTAAATTCCCCTGTCTCCGCAAAGATCACGTTGGCAACGGCCTTGCCCACGGTCACTTTTCGGGTGTCGGTCAGGCCGTTGGAGGTGGTGATGGTCACGGTGGCCTCCCCCGCCTTCAGGCCGGTGATGGTGGCGGTAGAATAGGCCGCGTCCATGTCGGGGTCTTTCCTTGCCTCAGGCGGGGCTTCCACACGAAGCACATCTGCGGGGGCAACGCTCCATGTCACCGCCAGATCCACCCCCTGAGCAGGGGTAATGGTGGCCTTCAAGGGGGTAGAGCCGTCCACGTCCACCACCTCATTGGCGGAAGTGGAGCGGAGAATGGATACGCTGGTGATGGCGTTGGTCACCGTCTGCTGCGTAGTGGCGGAGACCACACCGCTGTAATCGCCCGTACCCGCGGCCTCCACCTTCAGATGCCGCCCCGCGTCCGCCGACTGGGGCGCGTAGGTCGCGCCGGTCGCGCCCTCAATGAGCGTCCAAGCGTCCTCCGTCGCGCCGGCCCTGAACCACTGGTAGGCCGCCGTAGCCCCCGCAGGGGTCACCGTGGCGGTAACCGCGCCGCTTGTCTCGTCCTTTTCCAGCGTCACGCCGGTCAGATACGTTTTGAGGACGGCGGGCGTCAGGGTCACATTGTAAGCAGGCATACGGAACTGGACATAGTAGCCCCGTTCCTTGTGCGCCGTGCCGTTATGGGTGACGTGCAGGATGTTTTCGGTGGCGGAAACGCTGTCGTCCGCTGTTTTGCGCACCTGCAAAGGCGCGGTCATCTGCTTTGCCGAAGGGTTCGCGCTGTAGACGTTCACCACGTCGCCCTCGCTGGCAAGGAACGTCCCATCTGCGCTTCCCGCAGGCAGAGAAGTTTCCGCGCCAACTGCATATGCTGTCAGCGTGTCCGGCATGGTGATGGTGTACTTGCTGTCCGCGCGGGTGATATAGAGATCCTTCACCGTAACGGTGGTGTTGTTGCCGCCGCAGACGAAGGCGACCGCCCCTGCGGCGGCCGGGCAATGGCCGTTTCCGGCGTCCGCGTTGTCAATGACCTGTATGCCGTCGATCCACAGGCTCACCTTGGCCGTACCGCCGTCCTGACGCAAGGTGATCTTAAAGTGGCGGGTGTCGCCGGGGAGGAAGGACGGGCCGGAGAGGGCGGTGCTGGCGCCGTTGCTGCCGCCGCTCGTACCCTGACTGTTCCAAGTGTTGGCGGCGACGTTCGCTTGCCCCACGTAGAGGTAATTGCTGGCGTTGGTGTGCCGCAGAGCCACACCGAACCCGGCGGTGGTGCTGCTGCCGCTGCGGGTGGCGTCAAACTCCACCGTCACGTCGGCGGCGTTGACGCCGGTGAGCCTGACTTGGTTGGCGGAGTGGCTGGTGCCGTTAAAGACCATCACCGTTCCGTTCTCCTGCCGCACGGTGGTGTTGGCGCCGTCCGTGTGGGCGGGAAGCTGGCTCGTCATGTCGTAGGAATAGTCGGCCTGACCGATGGCGGTCAAAGCCACCGTTCCGCCGTCAAAGGTCGCCGTGGGGCTGTCGGTGGTGACGGTCACCGCCGTCTCCCCGATGGCCGCGCCGTAGTCCGTCTTGGCGGCGCGGACCTTGTAGCTCCCTGCGGCCAAGGAATTGACGTTCAGCTCAAACGTGCCGCCCGCCTCCGTGACGGCGGAGACGCCGGGCACGGTGGTATAGGGGGCGGCGGCCTGAACCAGCGTCACCGCCGCGCCCACCAGTCCTTCTGTCCCGTCGGTCACCGTGCCGGTGATCTTACGCGACACCTGCTGCATTGTAATGATGTGGCCGGACACGTTTTGGTCGGTTACCGTCAACGTGCCGCCGCCGGTGACCTCATAGCCGTTCAGAGTCACGCTCACGGTGTAAGTCCCGGCGCGCAGGGTGACGGAGTATTCACCATCGGCATTGGTGGTGTCGGTCGTACCCCCGATGTTCACTACCGCGCCCGCCAGCGGACTTGCGCCGTCGGTCACCGTGCCCGAGACGGTGTAGGTCGTGGCCTCCGGGGCGGCCACCACGCGGATCTCCGCGGCGTGCATATATTGGTCGGTGTTTCCGTTTCCTGCGGTATGGACACCCACCAGCTTGATATACTTTGCCTGTACCGGGGTGAAGTTTACCACCTCCCAAGCTCCGGTGGGCAACATACCTCTGCCTTCCACATTTTCAAAGGCAGCCCAGTCTCCACTGGCTACGGAAGTCCAATCCGTTCCGTTCTGACTGACCTCAACGCGATAGCTTGTCACATAGCCGTTCCCGTTCACCGTAGGGGTGGCGCTGGAGTTTGCGCTGGTATAGTCTGAACGGGGACGGTAGCGGAATGCCGAGACCCATTTGGTTTCAGGCAGCTCCGCCGCGATCCAGCGGCCGCTTTCGTTCGTTGCAAGGTTGGAATGCCAAAAGGTATTCATTTGGTTGTCTGCGGCATACCCCTTCGGCCCTTCCGTAGCGTGGGTCGTAGAGTTTTCGCTGGATACCGTCAGCGTATAGGTGGTGCAGTCGATATCCCGGCTGCTGTCATCCGCCGCAATGTCGTCAGAGGTGTATTCCTCCGCAAAGGGCGCAGCGGGAATGTCGTCCTCCATCACCGCCGGAGCGGCGGCGTGACCGCCGTCCTCCACCGCCGGGACGGCGGGCCGTTCCTCATCCCGCCGCACCGCCAGCGCGGAGACGGGGAGCAAGGACAACGCCATGACCAAAGCCAGCAGCAGCGCGCCCCAACGTTTCCAAGTTTTATTCATCAGGATCATCATCCTTTCCTTGTGTTGTCCAGATTACCGTCCCAGCACTTCCAACTCATTGACATGGTTGGTGTTGCCGCTGCCGCTGCCGTGCATATACACCCGGACATAGCGGGCGTTCACCGGCTCGCTCAGGGTCAAGTGCAGGCCGCCCGACGTCTCCGCGTAGGTCTGGTCGCTGCCCAGACCCCGGTCGTGGAGAGTGCCGTCGGCGTCGGAGTTGTAGATCTGGTACACAACGCCGCTGAAATCCGCTGTTTCGGAAAGCTCGATCACTGTGCCGCGGTAGGTTCTGTTGTCGTCCCAGTAGCGGTAGAGGTTGACCCCGGATACGCTCTTGACCGCCCCCAGATCCACCTGCAAATAGGCGGATTCATTTTTATTGTCGCTGCCGAATTCGCCGTAATTTCCGGCGCAGTTGTTCTTTGTGCCGTCCACCGCCATGCTCATGGGGCGGGCTGTGCTGTTGGCCGCGTTGGTATTGTCCGCCGTCCATTTGGCGACGATGCTCTTGCCCTGAGCCAGATTCACCTCGCCGGTGGACGTGCCCGGCTCATCGGGGGTCTCGGTCCGGAGCTTTGCGGCCACCTCGTCATAGCCCAACGCGGTGTCCAGCACCTCCGCCTTCACGTCGCCGTAGAAGCCGCTGCTGCCCACGGTGATGGCGGCGGCGGTCACGGTTTGGGTCGTAGCCCCCAGATAGGCCGAACCTTCCAGCGTACCGTCCACGTAGATTTTCATCATGCCGTTGTTTTCCTTCACGCCGGTGATCATATGCAAGTCGCCGTCGTTGACCACGTTCTTGGACACGGCGGTCTTGCCGTCTACAGTGAAGGTCGCCTTGCCGTCCTCCCGGATGCCCAAGGCATACTGGCTGCCCTGCGCCACCACCGTGCCGGTGGACACGGTGGACACCTCCGCGTTGACGGTAAAGCCGTTGCTGCCGGTGAGGGCGTTTGCCGAGGCCGCAAGCTCGCTCACGCCGTCCACCTTGGCGGAACGCTCCTGCGCGGCCACGGTGTTCTCCGCGTGGTAGGGGAAGGAGATGGACGTTTCGGTCAGGGGATTCCCCGCCAGATCACTGATGCCGGAGGCCACAACGCGGACGTCCGCGCCATCGGTCATCACCCCCGCCGGGACGGTGAGGTGGAAGGTGCAGTCATCGGCGCTGGCCTCTGCGGTCGCCGCTTCGCCGTTGACGGTAAACGTCCCACCGGTGACCTTTTCGTTGAATTTCACCGTCACGCCGTTGCCGCCGTCGCTGGAAGCCCACGCGAACTTGGGCGCGGTCTTGTCGCCGTTCTTGGAGAAGCGCAAGATACGCACCTCGTCGGGCTGGAGGGTCACGGTGTACTGCTGGCCATAGGTCAGCGTCCCGGTGGTGGCCGTCCCCGCCGTCAGGTTGTGGGAGTGCTCCATGTGGTATTTCAGCGTTCCGGCGTTTTCGGGCACGCCGATGGTGCGGTCAAAGGTGATGGTCACGCTCTTGGCGGTGGTGGCCGGATTGCGGAAGGAGATGAGGCCGTCCGTGCCGTCGAAGCAGGCGAAGCCGTAAGCGTTCTGCTCTCCGCCTCCGGTCACGCTGTTCAGCTTGACCGTACTGTACGGGCTTCCGCCGAACATCTTGGAATTGCGGAGCATATGATAGTTCTCCTCCGCCCATGAGAGGAACTCCGCGGTGACCTCATACTTGCCGGGGGTCATGATGCTGTCAGAGTAATATAGCTCCCAGAAGGCGGTGCCCCGGGTGGACTGCATATAGAGGTAGTTCTGGAACTGCTCGTCGGTGGCGGTGTTGATGTTCATGCCCGTATCCTGCTTGCCGTAAACAGGGTCGTGGTTGTAGATGTTGGACAGGGGGAACTGGAACTGATGGTTCTTGATGAAATCATAATAGGCCGCCTCACGGTAGGTGAGCTGCCTGTCCATCTTGCTGGCGCTGGAGCCCGCGTCCGATTGGTCATGGATGCACTGAATCCACACCGAGTTGGCCCACTGGAGATACCATGGGCTGGGGTTGACGTAGCAGGTGAGGGAGATCCACAGCTTGTTGATGTTATATTCCTTTTCCTTCTCCCGCACCACCTCCATCAGGTCGATCCAGCCCTCCCAAAGGTCGGTGACGTGGTACATCTGGCGATAGCCGCCGGTCATGTGGTGGTTGGCGTAGCCGGGTACGCCGTCAGTGGCCGCCCAGCTCCCGTACTGCCCGCTGTCGGCGAAGCCGTCCCACTTCCAGTAGTTGATGCCGTAGTCATGCATCCACTGGACTGCCATGTTGGTGAAGTTCTCCAGATATACCCGGTCGGCTACGTCGATGGAGCCGCCGCCGTTGCTCCCCTTCCCCTTCGCGGCCATAATATTGGCGATCTCGCCTTGGTAATTGTAGCCGCCCCGGGGGCCGACCCACACGCCGAAGTTACTGCCGAAATTATGCACCAGCTCGCTGGAGGGGGTGAGTCCCTGAGGGAACTTCTCATTGAACTCCCAGAAGCCGGTCTGGTTCAGCGTAGTGCCCGAACGCCTGATTTTGGTCGTATCGGTGGGAACGGTGCTGTTGTAGTTGTTCCAGCCGTCGTCCACCACGTAGGAATCCAGCGGGCGGACGCCCACCTTGTTCAGCTCCTTGTCGATCTCAATGAAAGATTCCAAAATGTTGTCATCGTCGATGAACATCATGTTGTCGAACCACGAATTGTACTGGATGCGGAAATCGGAGGGGGTGGCGATGGACTTGATGTACTCGAAGAAGTCCGCCTGAATGACCGCGTTGTCCGTACTCCGGGCCGCCCCCGCCACCGTCTGCCATGTGACGTACTTGCCGTCGGTGGTGAGCTGGTCGTCCGCCTCCAAGCGGGTGAAGGACTTGCCGGTGTAATAGCGCAGATAGCCCACGTTATCCACGATCTCGTTGTCCGCCACGGGGAATTCACAGCCGAAGAACATTCCTTGGATATAGATGGGCTGGCCCAGATTGGCCTTGAACTGCTCCATCTGGACGATCCCGCCCGCGTCGGTGGGGATGGTCCATGTGGCGTCGGAGGAGTTGGTGACAAGGGATTCCAGATCAATGTAGTCGATCACCGCATTCTTCTTTTGGGCCTCCGGGACGCTGATCTCCAGATATTTGCGCATGAAGTGGTCGCCGTCATACATGACGACGTTTTCCGTGATGGTATATTCCACGTTACGGAAGGTAAAGGGCGCGAAGCGGAAGGTCACCTTCTGCCCGGTCTTCGCCGCGCCGTTGATGGTGGCGTTGGTGGTCTCCACCGTGGGCGCGCCGTCCAGCGTCAGCTCCCCGGCGGAAAACTCCCGGCTGCCGGTCAGACCCGCGGTGGGGTCTTTCTCCGCATGGAGGTTGAATTCCGCGCCGCCGGCGTGGTTCGCCCAGTGTGTCTTGGACACCAATTTTAGTTGTCTGGCAGCGCAGGGCGCGTCCAGCGGGACATATGTCGTTCCCTTCTGCTGGAATTGACCGCTTTTCAGTTCCGTCCAGCCTGCGGCGTCGAAGTCCAACGCGGTCGCGCTGTCAGAATAGTAAAGGGTAAAGTCCTTGGTGCGTCCGTTGTTCCCGCCCGCCGATCTCTGCGTCCATGAGAAGCACTGGAAGGTGGTGGACTTCCCCAGATCAAAAATCACATTGTAGGGTGTGCTGGTCGTCCCATGCCCACTGTCGTCATACTTGGTGTGCCAGATCGAGCCGGTGTTGCCGTCGATCAGGTTGGGCGCGTTGCCATCACTTGGCCCGGTCTCATTTTGGTAGCTATCCGCCCTCGCCGTCCAGCCCGCGCGGTCCAGCGCAGGGACTGTGTTGACCACCCGGAGTTTGAACTCCTCGCTCCCCTCCCCCGGCGTAAACACCGTGGGCGCGCCGTCGGTGCGCTTGTTGGTGAGATTGACCGTGGCCAGCTTATTCTCCGCCGTGGAGAACGTGCGGCTGATGTAGCCGTTGCCGATGGTGAGGCTGTCCCCATCCGTGGTCACGGACACACGGTACGGGTCAGCCGCGGCCCGCTCCACCACCAGCGCGGCCAGTGCGCCCAGAGGCAAGAGCGCCGCCACCAAAAGGGCGGCCAGCCATTTTTTCCAAGCAACCTTTTTCATGTTACCCCTCCTGATTTCGCAAACGAATCCATCTCCGCCAGATATTTTCAATATAGCACTCGTCTGTGTATTTTGCAAGACTTTCCGCTTTTAGCCTTGTGAATTTTGTGCAATTAGACGGAGTCGCTGTTTCTTTGGCGTGCGGGAAGAGGCCGGGGAATGAAATATGAAAAGGCCGGCAGGCTTAGAGTGCCTCCCGTTTCCGCTCACTCCGGGACACATATTGCTGCGGCGTCACCAGACTTTTGTAGGCCGGGCGAATGATCTTGTTGGCCGAGACCAGCTCCTCCATGCGGTGGGCGCTCCAGCCGGCCACCCGGGCAATGGCGAACAGGGGGGTATAAAGCTCCACCGGGATGCCCAGCATCTCGTAGACAAAGCCGCTGTAAAAGTCCACATTGGGGCTGACACCCTTGTAGATCTTCCGTTCCCGGGCGATGAGCTTGGGAGCGGCGGCTTCCACCGCGTTATAGAGGGCCAGTTCCTTCCCCTTGCCCTTCTCCGCCGCCAGCTTTTCCACAAAGCCCTTGAAAATCACCTCTCTGGGGTCGGACAGGGAGTAGACCGCGTGACCCATGCCGTAGATCAGGCCCTTGCGGTCAAAGGCTTCCTTGTTCAAAATTTTGGCCAGATAGGCCATGACCTCCTCTTCGTCGGCCCAGTCCCCCACGTGGCACTTGATGTCCTCCATCATGGACATGACCATGATGTTCGCGCCGCCGTGGCGCTTGCCCTTGAGGGAGCAAAGGGCCGCCGCCATGGCGGAGTATGTATCCGAGCCGGAGGAGGTGACCACTCTGGTGGTGAAGGTGGAGTTATTGCCGCCGCCATGCTCGGCGTGGAGCAGCAGCGCCACGTCCAGCACGCGGGCCTCCAAGGGCGTGTATTTCATGTCCGGCCGGAGCATCCGCAGGAAATTTTCCGCGATGGAGTACCGGGGGTTGGGCCGGTGGATGTACATACTGGCATTTTTCCGGTAGTGGTTGTAGGCGTGGTAGCCGTAAACGGCCAGCATGGGGAATACGCTGATGAGGCCGATGCACTGGCGAAGGGCGTTTTCCTCGCTCAGATCGCCCACCTTTTTGTCGTAGGAGGCCAGCGTCAGCACACTCTTGGTCATGCTGTTCATCACGTCGCTGCTGGGCGCTTTCATAATGACATCTCTGGTGAAGTTGGTGGGCATCGTCCGGCACACCGACAGCGCCTCGCAAAAGCCGGCCAGTTCCTCTTCGTTGGGCAGGCAACCGAAAATCAGCAGATAGGCGGTCTCTTCAAAGGCGAAGCGCATCCCCGTGCTGCCCCGGATGAGGTCGGTCACGTCGTAGCCCCGGTAGCGCAGCCGGCCCTCGCAGGGGGTCTTCACCCCGTCCACCATTTCAAAGGCCTTGACCTCCGAAATGTTGGTCAGCCCGGCCACGACTCCTTGGCCGTTTTCATCCCGCAGCCCCGCCTTCACGTCAAATTCCTTGTAAAGCTCCCGTGAAACTGCGTCGTTCTCCCGGCACAGAGCCGCCATTTTCTCCGTATATTGCTGCACATTCTCGTATTTCGTCATATTCTGCCTCCATGTGTCCCCAAGTAAATTCTATAATATGAATATTTTACCACATCTGTCCTGCACATTACTTGAACAGGCTGTGAACTTTCCGTTCTTTCACCTTCTGTTCTTTCGCTGCGGCATTGAAAAGGCCCGCAGTCTTTCGACTGCGGGCCTTGGTAGGGACGGGTTCTAAACCCGCCCGCGATCATTTGATGAGGGCGATGAACCGATCCAGCATGACCGCGACCTCCGCGCGGGTGACGTTGGCGGTCGGGTCAAGGTTGTTCTGGCCCTTGCCCTTCAAGATGCCTTTTTCCACACACCACGCCACGCCGTCCACGGCCCAGTCGCCGGTAGAATTGCCGTCGGCGAACTTGTCGAGGGCCTTGGAATCCGCCTTGGTGTCCATGCCGATGAGCTTGGCATAGCGGCACAGCATCACAGCCAACTGCTCCCGGGTGATGACGTCGTCAGGAGCGAAGATCTCGTCGGTATAGCCGGTGACCACTTTGGCTTTTGCCGCCCAAGCCACACCCTCGGTGTAGTATTTCCCTTGGGCAACGTCCTTGAAGGTGGATTCGTAGTCGGTCTTACCTTGGGACAGGCGGTGAAGCACTGTTGCCAGAGAACCGCGGGTCATGGGAGCGACAGGACTGTACTTATTGTTGCCCGTGCCGTTGACCAACTCCAGCCCAGCCATCTTGTGGATGGCCTCCTCTGCCCACGGGGTCACATCCACATCTTCGAACTTGGTTTCGGGTTCGGGAATTGTGGCGGGGATTTCGGCTTTCACCAACTTTTCGCCATTTTCATCGGTGACGGTAATGGTCACGTCCCCGTCCTTGGTGGTGACGGTCTCGGATTTTGTGCCGTCGGGCTGCTCCACTGTTTCGGTCACGCTGCCGTCCGGCTTGGTGACGGTGGTCACCTTGCTCCCGTCGTCCCGGGTCTCGGTGGTGGTTGAGGTGGAATTGTTTCCGCCGGACGGGCGGGAGGGGCTCATCGGCGTTTCGGCCTTAGTCACGGTAATGCGGCAATAGGTGATGGCGTCGGTGTGAATGGTGTCGGTGGCGGAGACGGTAATGGTCGCCGAACCTTCCGCCACACCCTTGACCACGCCGTTTTGATCCACGGTGGCAATGGCCTCATTGTCGGAGGCCCAGAACAGCACCTTGCTGGTGGCGTTCTCCGGGGTGGCGGTGGCATTGATCCGCAGGGTCTTCCCCACGTTCACCTCCGCCTCTGTGGGATCAAGCTCAATGTGGGTCACAAACACAAGGTCGTCCGCCCGCTCGCTCACGGTGGCGGTGGGATCGGAGATGATCTCCCCTGCATAGCTCCCGGTGGCGGTGACCTTGACCTTGATGGTCGCGTCCTTGTCCTCCTCTTGGATGACATAGGTCTGCCCGGTCTCGCCCTCGATCACGGTCTCCGTGCCGTCCTCGGTCACCCTGATCCACTGATACGCAGCGGTGTCGGCGGCGGCCACGGGAACGGTGTTCACCTTCAGCGTGCGGCCCACACGGGCAGGGCCGACCAGCGTCACGGTCTGGAGGCGCACAGCCTGCGCCTCGCCGACGGCGGTGATGACCACGTTCCCTGTCACCTGTTCGCCGGGGATGGTGACCTTGCCGGTCTCGGTGTCGTATTCGTACTCCTCCGCCGTCAGCTCCGTGCCGCCCACCTCTACGGTGATGCTGTCAGGCAGGGCATAGCCACGGGCGGCGGAAATGGTGGCGGTAAATTCCAACCCGTGGGTGGCGGTCTGGGGCGCGTTGGAGGCGGTCAAGCCGTTGGTCAGGTGGTAGACCGCCGTGTAGGTCTTGGGCACGGCCGTGCCGGAAACGGTCACATTGCAGACCACGCCGTTGCGGAAGGTCACCACCCGCCATGCCGCTTCCTCCGGGCGGGGAAGATAGCTAAAGTCGGTGAAGGCGCTTCCGGTGTCGTCGTTGGTCATGGTGATGGACTTGGGCATCTCATAGCCCTCGTCGGGCTTCAGGATGATCTCCGGCGTGTCGCCGTGGGTGGCGGTGTGGGTGTGATCCCCTTCCAGATTGCAGGTGATAAATTTCAAATCGTGGGTGATGGTGTAGGTTTTCAGTTGGAACTCGGCGTCGATGGTCACGCTGGTGATGCCGTTGGGCATGGTGAAGGTGTAAAGCCCTTCGGTGGACGGGTCGGCGGTGGCGATGACCTCCTCACCTGTGTTGGTGGTCGCCTTCAAGGAGCCGGCCACCAGTTCATAGCCCGTTTCGGGGGCTACGGTCAGGCGGACGGTGTCCCCTTCAGGGATCTGGGTGCGGCCGACGGTGACCCGACCACCCTCAAAGGTCTGGGGATTGTAGACAACAACGTCCGTTGTTCCCTGAACGGCGATTGTGACGGTGCGGTGCGGGCCGGCCTCATGGAGCTCATCGGCGGCACGGCGGATCGCATAGTGGCCCACGCCCCTGTTTTCCAGTCTGGCCGTGCCGTAATTCCCGATCACGCCGCTGTCGTCTCCCTCCTCAAAGAAGGTCGTCCATTCCGCGTCCTCCGGGATCTCAGCCGTGCCGTTTTCCACCATCAGCCACTCGTAGTGACGGCCCTTGAAGAGCCCCGTGATCGCGCCGTCCTCCTTCCCTTCAGCGGAGACGTTTTCAAAGGTGGGAACGGCCTGAAGCGCAGGCCCAACCGCCTTCTTGACCGCGGCGGTGGTCTTGGCTGCTTCGCCGTCGTGGTACTGCCCCTTGGGGGTCACGGTGACGGTGATGAACTTGTCCTTATACGCCGCGTCCATGGGAACGGTGAATTGGTCGCCGTCCGCGCCCGCGATGGGTGTCCCTTCGCCGTTGGCGGTGTCGCTCACCGACCAGACGTAGTTCAAGCCCGCGTCCTTGAATTCCTGCGCGATGGCGTTGACGTTGGCCGTGAGGACGCTGCCCAGACGAACCGTTCCGTCGCCGTTGGCGTCGATGGCCACCGCGCCCTCGATAGTGCGCTTGACGATGATCTTGCAGGTGTCGCTGGCGCCGCTGATGGCGGTGGCGGTGATGGTGGTCTCGCCCACGCCCACGGCAGTGACCACGCCGTTGTTGTTCGCGTCGCCCACAACGGTGGCGATGCTCTCATCGGCGGATTCCCATTCCAACACCCTCTGGTGCGCGCTCTGGGTCACGCCGTCGGGCTTGAAGGTGGGGGTCAGGGTAACGGTGTGGTCGTCGCCCGCGTTGACATAGATGGTGTGGGTCTCGTTTTCCTCGAAATCCACCCGCTTGATGGGTACGTCCGTCGTGTTGGCCAGCAGCGGAATGTCTCCGCTGAGCTTGGCGTCCGCCCAGTCCGCATGGGCGTTGCCGTCGTTTTCGCCTGTATACCGAACCCGAAGCACCAACTCACCGGCATTCTCCGGAATGGTCATGTTGATACTTGCACAGGCCGTTGTACTCTTCAACGCCTCGTTCTCTTTGGTCGCGTATTCGTTTTTCCCGTCGATATCCACATAGAAACGAAGCCCCTGTGTCGTGTTGCTTGTCTGTGAGTGATCCAAGCCCACCTTAGAGGTAAAGGTCGTAAAGCCCATCGGCGACAAGTCATAGACAATGGTGGAGTGGGCGTGAGTACCCAGACCCTTGTCAAAGACAACTTCCTCCAAGTTCTCGTCCAGCAGCTTCAGCTTGTTTCTCTTGCCGTTTTGCGTATCCACGTCAAGGTCTTTCTGCACGGTCAGCCAACCGCTTTGGGCGCTCACCCAATCCAGATCGGACAAATACACCGATTCCACCACCGCGACGTCCACGGTGTAGGTCTTGGTGTGCTGGCCGTCGGGGGAGGTCACGGTGACGGTGACCCGGTTCACCGGGTTGCCGCCGCCTTGGGGCACGCCCACGTCCTTGAAGAAGCGACACTGTCCCGTCACGCCGCCGTCTTCCGCAGTCTCATAGTCAGCCACCGTCTCATAGGTCACCGTCGCGTCCTCTTGGGTGGCAAGGGCCTCCAGCATGACGGAGGCGTTGCCGTAGGCGGTGGCGGTATATGTGGTCTTGCTGGGGTCAAAGGCAGGAGACAGGGCCAACTTGCCCAGCTTGAGGCTGTAGAGGTCGGCGCTGGCGCGGTTCTGCTTGGCCAAAACCACGGTATAGAGCTGCTCTGTGGCGGTGTCCTCCGCCACCACGCGCACCGTGGCGGTGGTCAGGGCCTCGGTGAGATCGACACTGCCGCCGTTTGCCACGCTCTTGCCGTCCACGCTGATGAACACGCTGGCCTTGGGGTCGTTGGCCACGGCGGCGATGGCGGCGGTGTCGGAGGTCAGCCGCGCCAGAGTCTCGTTGTCCTTCATTCCCGCCAGAACGTCCTTGCCGTCGACGGTAAGAGAGCGCAGGGTCGCGTCGCTGGAGGCACTCTTGAGGACGCGGACGCGGTAGAGGGCGGTGGAAAGGCCGTCCTCAGCGGTCACCCGCAGCTCCAGATTGTTCAGCCCCGCCGCCAGCGGATAGCTCTGCGGCCCGGTGATCTCGCCCTTCTCAACGGTGTTGAAGCGGGCCTTCACCGTCGCGCCGTCGGCTGGGGTGGCGGTAAAGGTCAGATTTTCCGCGCTCTGGGGGGCGGTCAGCTCGTAGAAGCGGGTGTTGGCGTTAAAGGAAATGGACGCGCTGTCCGCAGCGGCGGTCAAGCCCGTCAAGGTGGCGTCGCTGTTCCGGGCGCGGTGGATGGTGATGGTGTAGGTCTTGGTGGTGGTTGTGTCGGGGGCAGTGACGATCACCATGACCGTCTCCTCGGCGGCGGTGAGGGGTATGCTGCCCGTCCCTGCCACCTTGGCGGTCGTCTGGGTGGCGGCGGCGGTGACCGTCACAGAATTCACCGCCGCGGGGGCGTTGACGGTGTAGTTAGTCACGTCGGGATGAAAGGCGGGGGTGAGGGTCAGCCCCGTCACAGACAGGGAGGAAAGAGTGGCGTCGTCGGTGACCACGGCCGCTTTGGGGGCCTGTTTGGCAGAAGTGGTCACCGGCGCGCCGTAGCGTCCGGTGGCGTCCCGGGGGACCACCACCGCCTTGATCCACTTCTCGCTGGTGGCGGCGGTGAAGATCAGGGTATCGGTGTTCGCGCCCTCAATGCGGGTGTAGTGGCCGTTCTGGGTGTCGGCCACATACCAAGCAAAGAGGGTGCCGCTCTCCTCATCGTTTTCGTTGTCTGTGCAGTCATAAAGTATGGTGACCGTGCTCTTATCGGAAGGGGTAAAGAGTCCGAAATTGTGGTTTTCGTCGATGCTGGGCGCTTGGTTGTTGGTGTACAGCTTGGCGTCCGCCCAGTTGCCGTGAGCGCTCCACACGTTGCTGGGCTGGGTGAGGCGCAATTCCAGCGTGTTCACGTCGGTGAGATCCACATCAACCGCTTTGTATGCGTTATAAACACCTTCTGTCGCGGTCGCCACAAGCTCTCCACTGGCAAATTTCTGAGTTCCGTCGCCCTTTACGACGAAGTTCAGATGCGGCTGGCTGCTGTCCTTCTTATAATAGCTGACACCTGCCTGCGCAGTAAAGCGAGTATAGCCCTTCCCCGTAAGATTATAGGTGATGATAGATTCCGCGTGCGTGCCAATGCCCTTTGCAAATGTGACCTCGCCGCCATCTTGCCCGATCAGCTTAATGGGCTGGACAGGATTGCTGTCTTTTTCCGATTCCCAAGACACGTCCTTTACCGGCTTGCCGCTATTATAGCTGCTGTCCCCGGCGGTCGCGCTCGTCCACTCCAAATCGGAGAGATAGTCATAGTTGGGCTTCTTCACCGTCACCAGCTTGCTGGCGGTGACCCCGCCCAGAGAGGCAGTGACCTCCACCACGCCGGGGGCGGTGGCGGTGAGGACGCCGCTCTGGTCAATGGTCGCCGCCGCGCCGTTGGTGAGCGGCTTCACCGCCCAAGCCACAGCGCCCGTGCTTCCTTCGACCGTGGCGGTGAAGGCGTCGCTGGCCGCGCCGATCTCCACCGCGTCCGCGCCGCCGCCGATCTCGATCTTGCTGGGCTTGGCGGCGGCTGTGCCCGTCACTTGGAAGGTCAGGTGGTTGGATTCAAAGGTGCGGCCCGCGGCGGTGCGGTAGGCGTAAATCTCCGCCGTCCCCTCGCTCACGCCGGTGACCACGCCGCTGGCGTCCACGGTGGCGACCGCGGGGTTGGAGCTGAAATAGCTCGCCGCGCCCACGTCGGGGTTGACCTGCGTCCCGGTCAGGGCAACGTCGCTGCTCTCGCTCGTGATCTGGGCGGAGCTGTTGCCGCCGATCCCCGCAAAAATACCGTCATCGTAGACATTGTTCTTTACCGTGATATTTTCGCAGTCGGTGAATTGAAGCGCCCGCGTCCCGGAGCTGTAAATGCTCCCTGTCGCGTTGAGGGTCGTGCCTTGAGTGCCACCCGCAGAAATGTTTACATTCGCGGCGGAGAGGGCCAGATCCACGTTGGGCTGATAGCGCAGAATGGTGTTATTTTGCACGGTCAAGCCGTTCACGCTCTTGGCGTGAATGGCGTTTACCTGAATGTTGCCGGTGTTGTCCATGTGGAACACGTTGTTCTCAATGAGCATATTCTTGTGGATGCGGTTGCCCTCCGTACCGTTGCCCGAGGGATTGACATAGATGGCCGCCTGCGCTTCCGTACGGGGATTGACCACAAAGGTGTTGCGGCGGATGGTCACGTCCTCGGTGCGGCCGGATTCCCGCCAATCGCTGGCGTCGCAGGAGATATAGATGGCCGCCTGACCCATGCGGTCAAAGTAGTTGTCCTCAATGACCACCGGCTGGCGGGTGGTGCAGAGAATACCCCGGGTGGGGGTCTCCACAAAGCGGCAGTGGTCGATCTGCACCTCGGGGGTGTAGGTCACGTTTTCCATCACATATGTGCCGCTGGTGAAGGATTCGGGCAGGGGCTCGGTGAATTTGACAATGATGGTCTTCATGTCGTTTTCGTTTTCCTTGCTCCGGGCGTTGCCGTTCAGGTTCAGCCCCTCGCCGGGGTTGACCACAGATTCCACCGTGCGGGTGATGGGCTGGCCGTCCTCTCCCCGCACCGGCGCCATGGAGCTTTTGACGGAGAAATCCACCGTGTCACCGGGGTAGTACTGGGGGAAGCCCCAGGTCTCTCCATGCTCGTAGCGCACGACGGCCCGCGTGCGGTCAGCGGTGATCTCCTTGATCTCCAAGAACGTGCCGTGGATATTGATGGGGTCGTCGTGGGGGTTGGAGAACTCGCAGTTGGTGATGGTCACCGTCCCTCCCACGGAGGACATCTGCACAAAGTCGGCAAAGCCCGCGCTGGTGCGGCCTGTACCGGGGCGGGCCTCAAACTTCACCGTGTTCAGGGTGATGTTTTTGGAGAGCTGGCCCACCATGCCGAAGCCATGGAGGTACTGGATGTTGATGTTGTTTAGGGTCACCCCGTCGCTCTCCCAGAAGAACGTGCCGGGGGTCATACGGGGGTTGGGATTGCGCATTTGGAAGCACATTCCCAGCGTCGGACGGTTGCCCGCGCTGTTGTAGGTCACCTTCAGCCGGGCGGGGTCGCCGTCCACCTGCTCAATGGTAGAAACATTGCTGAAGGGCCGATTGCCGGGGTTGCGGGTGGTCTGGCCGGTAATGGTGTTGAAGCCCTGCTGATAGTTAAGGTTTCCTGTACCCGTCCAGTAGGGTTGTCCGGTAACCGGCCCACGCTCGCCTTCCCATGCGATGGAGTTGCCGTTGGTGATCCGGTAGGTGTAGCAGGGCGGCACATAGAGGATGGCCGCTTTTTCGTCTACATAGGATTCCACCGTCACGTCCACCACCGTGGGGCTGGCGTGATCCATGTCAAAGTTTTGGAAGACGACGTTCTGGGAGCGGATGGCGGCAAAGGTACAGATGTTGCCGTGGAAGATAAACTGGCTGCCGCCGCCGTCGATGGTGACATTCTTCATGCCCTCCACCAAAATGCCGATGTACTTTTGGGCGTAGCTGCGCTCGTTCCACCGCAGGGTGTTGGAGACATACAGCTCCCGCATCTCGGAGTAGTCGGCGTAGAAGTGATACTCCCCCTTGGGGAAGGAGATGACCTTCGGCGTATCTTCGTCAATGTTATTCTTGGCATACTCCAGCGCCGCAATGACCGCCGTGGAGGATTCCTTCGTCCCCGTGGGGTCTGCGCCGTATTCGGTCACGTCGATGGTGACCTCTCCCGTCCGGCTGCTTCTGCGGGGCGCGGCCAGCGCCGTTGCGGGCAGCAGGCCGAAAACCATGACCACTGCCAAAAGCAGGGCCGCCAGACGTTTCGTGGTGTGTTTCATAAAGCCCGTCCTCCTCTTTTGGTCTTGCCACGTAAGGTTCTTTGTTCGGCCGTGCCAAACAAGCGAAAAGCCGGCCTTTTGCGGCAAAATATACAATTGCATTTTACTTCTCTCCAGCAAATTTGTCAACTCCCACAATATTATTTGAAGCAATTTCCATCGGCCCGAACTCACGCCCTGCCCCGCGCATAAAATACCCCATGGAATGATTGTGTTGAAGGAGGATTTTTTATGGATTGTTCCTCCGCGTCTCTTCTCTCCAAGATCCGCCGTCCTCAAGCGGCCGCCAAGCTCACGGGAAGCCCGGAATATCCCGCCTTGACGGGCGTCGTGCGGTTTTACCAGACCGCTCAGGGCGTTATCGTCCTCGCCGAGGTCAGCGGTCTGCCAAAGGCCGGGCAGCCTTGCCATGAACCGATTTTCGGCTTTCACATCCACAGCGGGACGGACTGCGGCGGCAATATGGACGACCCGTTTGCGGACGCCATGTCCCACTACGATCCCCATCGCTGCGAACACCCCTACCATGCCGGAGACCTTCCGCCGCTGTTCGGCAGCGGCGGGCTTGCCCTCTCCCTGTTCCTCACCAACCGCTTTTCCGTCCGCGAGGTGATCGGCAAAACGGTCATCATCCACGACCGCCCCGACGATTTCACCACCCAGCCGTCGGGCAATTCCGGCAAAAAGATCGCCTGCGGCGTGATCCGGGGGAGATGCCCGGCCTGTTAAGACACATAAGAAGGGACGGTTCTTCTGTCAAAACGACAGAAGAACCGTCCCTTTTTGTTCTTGAGGGGTACAATCCCCAGTCAGGCTTCGGCGGGATCGTAGGGGAGCACAGTGTGCGCCCGGGCTGTCATTTGAGAAGGGCAATAAACCGATCCAGCATGACGGCCACCTCTGCGCGGGTGACCTTGGCGGTGGGGTCAAGGT